>CAMLKW010000068.1 GCA_946480605.1 uncultured Roseateles sp.
AGTCGATGCCGTCGGGCGAGTGGTTGGTGTCGACCACGCCGATCACCGGAATGCCCAGCTTCTTGGCTTCGGCGACGGCAATCTTGTGATAGCCGACGTCGATGACGAAGATGGCGTCGGGCAGCGCGGTCATGTCCTGGATGCCGCCGATGTTCTTTTCCAGCTTGGCGATGTCGCGCTGGAACAGCAGGGCTTCCTTCTTGATCGCGGGCTGGGTGCCAGCCTCGACCTGGGCCTGCATGTCCTTCAGGTTCTTCAGCGAGGTCTTGACCGTCTTGAAGTTGGTCATCATGCCGCCCAGCCAACGCGAGTCGACGTAGGGCATGCCGGCGCGCTGAGCTTCGGCGGCGATGAACTCACGGGCCTGGCGCTTGGTGCCGATCATCAGGATCGTGCCGCGCTTGGCCGCCAGCGAGCGGACGAACTTCATCGCGTCCTGGAACGCGGGCAGCGTCTTTTCCAGGTTGATGATGTGGATCTTGTTGCGATGGCCGTAGATATACGGGGCCATCTTGGGGTTCCAGAAGCGGGTTTGGTGGCCGAAATGGACGCCGGCTTCCAGCATCTCGCGCATCGTGACAGACATGGGTCTTCCTCGAAGGTTGGGTCTAAAATCCGGCCCGAATCGCGTTGCAGCGCCCGGAAACAACCGTTTCCTGAACACCGCAAGCCGCAACACCTTGATGTGGCCGGTTTGCGATTGATTGCAACGAAGGGCGCCGAACTCTCGGCCGCCTTCCTCACAACCGTCTTGCCGGGCCTGACCAGCGCGTGATTGCGCTGAGCCCTCCGGCAAAACCCGCAGAGTATACACAATCCATGGCCTCCTCTCGCCGACGCCGCTGCGCGCCTGCCTGCATCACCGTCCAGCCGGCGCCCACCCCACGGGTGCCGCGGTGAGCCGTCACGTCGCCGTGGTGGGCGCGGGCCTGGCCGGTGTGACGACGGCCTACGAGCTGGCGGCGCTGGGCTGCCGGGTGCAGGTCTTCGAGCGCGGTGGCAGCGTGGCCGAACAGGCCAGCTTTGCCGGCAGCGCCCTGCTCTCGCCCTTTGTCCCCGGCCTGATAGCGGCCACGGACTCCGCACCGCTGTCCTGGCGCTGGCGCCGCTGGCGCGCCAGCCGCGAGGGTGGCGAGGCCGCCGCAGCGCTGGCCGCACTGAGCCAGCTGAGCCTGGCCCGCACCGCCGAGCTGCGCCAGACGCTGGGCCTCGACGATGAGGCCAGCCAGGGTCTGCTCGTCGCAGTGGTCGACGCCAAGCGCCTGGCCGCCATCGAGTCCCGGCTGGAAGCCTGGAAGGCGCTGGGCCTGCAGGCGGAGCTGCTGGACGCCGATGCCGCGCGGCGGCGCGAACCGGGACTGAGCGGCGAGGCCCCGCTGGCCGGCGCGCTCGCGCTGGGCGGCGGCGCCGGCAATGCGCGCCTGTTCGCACAGCAACTGCGCCACCAGGCTCGCCGCCTGGGCGCGGGCTTTCGCTTTCACACCACCGTGCGCGCCATCACGGCCGACGGCGCCGGCCTGACGCTGCGCCACGAGTACACGCCGCCCGCCGAAGCGCCCACCCGCACCGGCGAGCGCGAGGCGGGCGACACCCAACCCCACGCGCCCGGCCCCCAGGACGAACACTTCGACGCCGTCGTGCTGTGCAACGGACTGGACGCCCCCGCCCTGCTGGGCCGGCGCCTGCCGCTGGCGGCCCAGCACGAGACCTCGGTCACGGCTCCGCTGCGCCTGCTCGAAGCCCACCCCGACCTGGGCCCCAGGGCCGCATGGGTGGACCTCGACCGCGGCCTGACCGTGACCCGCACGGGTCAGCGCGTCCGGGTCAGCGGCGGCCTGGCCGTCACCGGCGCCCGCGGCCGCCATGCCCCCGACTTCGAGGCCTTGCACCGCGGCCTGCAGCATTGGTTCGCAGGCTCGGTGCAGCACCAGCAGGTCCAGCAGGGCCAGAGCCGCCGCGCGCTGGCGCCGGACGGCCTGCCGCTGCTGGGCGCCAGCGGCAAGCCAGGCCTGTGGCTGAACCTCTCCCCGGGCGGCCATGGCTGGGGCCTGGCCTGCGGCGCGGCCCAGGCCCTGGCGCAGCAGATCGGCGGCCTGGCACCCGCGCTGGACATCGGGCCGCTGGGCCCGCAGCGGCTGGCCTAAGCTTGCGGGCATGCACGCGCTGCTGCCCACCACCGCCTCGCTGCCGCTGTTCGACGTCGCCGCCAGCCGGCGCATCGAGACGCGCGCCCTCGTCCACACGCCCGATCTGATGGAGCGCGCCGGCCTGTCGGTGGCCAAGCTGGCGCTGGCGCTGCGACGCACCGCCGGACCGGTCTGGGTGGTCTGCGGCCCGGGCAACAACGGCGGCGACGGACTCATCGCCGCACGCCACCTGGCCGCAGCGGGCCTGCCGGTCCATGTCGGCCACGACGCGCCGCGGCAGCCGTCTCTCGTCATTGACGCGCTGCTGGGCCTGGGCCTGAACCGCCCGCCCTCCCCCAACATGCAGGCCACCATGGCCGCGATGCAGGCCTGCGGCGCCCCCATCCTGGCCGTGGACCTGCCCAGCGGCCTGCTGGCCGACACCGGCCAGGCCGCCGGCGGGCACGCCGTGTGCGCCGACCACACGCTGGCGCTGCTGACGCTCAAGCCTGGCCTCTTCACCGGCGAAGGGCGGGCGCACTGCGGCCGCCTCTGGTTCGACGACCTCGGCATCCCGCCCGACGAGCCGCCCACGGCCGACCTGCTCGGGACCGCCGCGCCACCGGTGCGCGGCCCGACCAGCCACAAGGGCAGCCATGGTCAGGTGCTGGTGATGGGCGGCGCGCCGGGCATGCAGGGGGCCGCCCGGCTGGCCGCGCGCGCCGCGCTGGCCTGTGGCGCCGGGCGGGTCTACCTGGACCTGCCAGGCGCCGCCGCCGACGCGCCCGCCGACCCGGGCCGGCCCGAGCTGATGCGCGGCGCACTGGCGGAGCTGCCGCAGGCCGTCGGCGTCGTCGGATGCGGCGCGGGCCCGGCCGTGGCCGACGCACTGCCCGCGCTGCTGCAGACCCTGCCCCGGCTCATCCTCGACGCCGACGCGCTGAATGCCGTCGCGGCAGATGCCGCGCTGCAGGCGCTGTTGCGCGCGCGCGCCGCGGGCTCGACGCTGCTGACGCCGCATCCGCTGGAAGCCGCGCGGCTGCTGGGGCGCGATACGGCGGACATCCAGTCCGACCGCCTTGGCGCCGCGCAGGCGCTGGCCCGGCAGCTGGGCTGCACCGTGGTGTTGAAGGGCGCGGGCAGCGTCATCGCATCGCCCGGCGAGCGGCCCGCGATCTGCGCCAGCGGCGGCCCGGCACTGGCGACGGCCGGCAGCGGCGACGTGCTGGCCGGCTGGCTGGGCGGCCTGTGGGCCCAGCAGCCGGCCACCCGCGCCCACGGCATCGCCTGCGCAGGCGTCGATGCCCACGGGCGCGCAGGCGAGGTCGACGGCGTGTTGCGCGCCGCCGACCTCGTCGAGCGCCTCGCGACGCGGCGCTGAAGCTCAGCGGCGCTTGCGTGTCGCCGACTTGGCCGCCGTCTTCTTGGCCGCCTTGGTGGCCGCACGCTTGGCCGCCTGCTGCGCGGCCTTTACCGGGTGCAGGCCGGCGACGACTTCCTTGCGGCTCTTCTTCACGTCACGGTCGGCCTGACGGACCTCGTCCAGCGCCTCGACCGCGGTCTTGGGTGCGCGCTTCTTGGCCGGCGACTTGGCCGCAGGCTTTGCCGAGCGGCTCAGCAGGCGAGCCTCGTCGGCATCGCGAACCAGGCGGAAGTCGATGCGCCGACCGTCCAGGTCCACCCGGCTGACCTGCACCTGCACGCGCGCGCCGGTCGCGTAGCGGATGCCGGTACGCTCGCCGCGCAGTTCCTGGCGCACGTCGTCGAACTTGAAGTACTCGCCGCCCAGCTCGGTGATGTGCACCAGCCCTTCGACATAGAGCGCATCCAGCTGCACGAACAGGCCGAACGACGTGACGGCGCTGACCGTGCCGGCGAATTCCTCGCCCAGGCGGTCGCGCATGTAGCGGCACTTCAGCCAGGCCTCGACGTCGCGGCTGGCCTCGTCGGCGCGGCGCTCGTTGGCGCTGCAGTGCGCGCCGACGACCTCCCAGCGCTCGGCCTCGTTGCGGGCCTCCGCCGGGTTGGGCGGCGCCGCGCGGCCGGGGCGCTTGGGCGCCTGCGGCACCTTCATCTTGGCCGCGTCCAGCGTGTAGCGCTTGCTCGCCAACAGCGCCTTGATGACGCGGTGGACCAGCAGGTCGGGATAGCGCCGGATCGGGCTGGTGAAGTGGGTGTAGGCCGGATAGGCCAGGCCGAAGTGGCCGGAGTTGGTGCCCGTGTAGATGGCCTGCTGCATGGAGCGCAGCAGCATCTGGTGGATCTGCTGCGCGTCGGGCCGCTCCTTCGTGGCCTCGGCCAACTGCTGGAACTCGCGCGGCGCCGGGTCGTCGGAAATGCCCATGCCTATGCCCAGCGAGCGCAGATAGGCCTGCAGCGTCTGGCGCTTCTCGGGCGTGGGGCCCTCGTGCACGCGATACAGCGCATGGTGCTTGTTCGACTGGATGAAGTCCGCCGAGCAGGTGTTGGCGGCCAGCATGGCCTCCTCGATCAGCCGGTGCGCCTCGTTGCGCGTGCGCGGGATGATCTTCTCGATGCGGCCGTTGTCGTCGCAGACGATCTGCGTCTCGGTGGTCTCGAAGTCGATGGCGCCGCGGCGCTGGCGCTCCGACAGCAGCGCGCGGTAGACCTCGTGCAGATGCAGCAGGTGCGGCACCAGCTCGCGGCGCTTGGCGGCCTCGAGGCCGTGCGTGTTGCCCAGGATGGCGGCCACCTCGGTGTAGGTGAAGCGCGCATGCGAGCAGATGACGGCCGGGTAGAACTGGTAGGCGCTGACGACACCGTCGCTGGACACCAGCATGTCGCAGACCATGCTGAGCCGGTCCTCGTAGGGGTTCAGCGAGCACAGGCCGTTGGACAGCTTCTCCGGCAGCATGGGGATGACGCGTCGCGGGAAGTAGACCGACGTGGCGCGCTCGTAGGCGTCGCCATCCAGGGCCTCGCCCGGCTTCACGTAGTGCGACACGTCGGCGATGGCGACCAGCAGGCGCCAGCCTTCGAAGGCCTTCTTGCCGCGCCCCTGCTTGAAGGGCTCGCAGTAGACGGCATCGTCGAAGTCGCGCGCGTCCTCGCCGTCGATGGTGACCAGGGGCACGTCACGCAGGTCGATGCGGTGCTTGAGGTCGGCGGCGCGCAACTTCTCGGGCAGCTTGGCGCTCTGCGCCAGCGTCTCGGGACTGAATCGGTGCGGCACGTCGTACTTGCGCACGGCGATCTCGATCTCCATGCCGGGATCGTCGATCTCGCCCAGCACCTCGACCACGCGGCCGACGGGCTGCGAGTACAGCGACGGCGGCTCGGTCAGCTCGACGGCGACAACCTGCCCGGCGGTCGCATTGGCGATGCCGTTCTTCGGGATCAGGATGTCCTGGCCCATGCGCCGGTCCTCGGGCGCGACCAGCCAGACGCCTGACTCCAGCAGCAGCCGGCCGATGATGGGGCGCTTCTTGCGGTCAAGGATTTCGAGCACCTTGCCCTCGGGGCGACCACGCTTGTCGAAGCGGGTCACGCGCACGCGCAGGCGATCGCCGTGCATGACGGCGTGGGTCTCTTGCGAGGACAGGTAGATGTCGGCCGAACCATCGTCGGGGATCAGGAAGCCGTGACCATCGCGATGGCCCTGCAGCGTGCCTTCGACTTCGCCGAGCAGGCCGGCGCCATCGGCGTTGGAGGTGTGATTTGCGTTTTTCAAGTTTTTGATGCTATAGTCCGCGCTTTCCTGAAACGGCCCAGGACTTCAACAGAAGTCTTGAGCACCTTGCCCAGGTGGCGGAATTGGTAGACGCACTAGTTTCAGGTACTAGCGGGTAACTCCGTGGAGGTTCGAGTCCTCTCCTGGGCACCAAAACAAAAGCAAAAAGGCCGACGCGCAAGCGTCGGCCTTTTTGCTTTTGGTGCCCAGGAGAGGACTCGAAGGGTTTGTCGCCGGGACCGAGGGCAAGCCCTGCGGCTTGCCTGACACCAGCCGAAGGTTCTGCGCATGCAGGCGCAGAACCGGCAAACCGGGGTCGCGGGACGTGACCGAGTCCCCGACGATGGGCCCTCGACGGGCCCGTCGTCGAGTGGTGGCACAAACCGAGCTTCGAGTCGTGCCACTCGCCCACCTCCTCAAACGACGAATTTCTTCGCCAGCGCTTCAGGCCCCATGCCGTCGTACTCCTCGAACGGCTGATGGATCCATGGCGAGGTTTCCAGCATCTCGCAGTAGTAGTCCGGCGTGTAGGCCGAGACCTGCTTGGTCCAGATGACCGCGGAGCGCAGTTCGGTGATGGCCGGCATGCCGCGCAGGCGCTCGACGACCGCCTTCAGCGTGACGCCGGAGTCGGCCAAATCATCCACCAGCAGCACGCGGCCGGCCAGTTCGCCCTTGGGCATGGTGATGTACTTGGCCATGTCCAGGCGGCCCTGGATGGTGCCGGCCTCGGCACGGTAGGAACTGGTGGACATGATGCCCAGCGGCTTGTCGAACACGCGCGACAGCACGTCGCCCGGGCGCATGCCGCCACGGGCCAGGCACAGGATCTGGTCGAACTCCCAGCCCGAGGCGTGCACCTTCAGTGCCAGGCGCTCGGTCAGCAGGTGGTACTCGTCCCAGGACACGTAGAGGTGTTTGCCGTCGTCGGTCAACATGGTGGTGTCGTCTCCGGTGGTGTGATGGTGATCAGGCGGAATACGGATGGCGCAGCACGATGGTGTGCTCGCGGTCGGGGCCCGTGGAGACCATGTCGATGGGGGCACCGATGACCTCCTCAACGCGCTTCAGGTAGGCACGGGCGTTGGCCGGCAGCGCATCCCAGGACGTGGCGCCGAAGGTGGTCTCGGTCCAGCCCGGGAAGGTCTCGAAGATGGGTGTGCAGGCTTCGATCTCGTCGGCGTCCAGCGGCAGGATGTCGGTGGTCTTGCCGTTCAGCTCATAGCCCACGCAGACCTTGATCTCGGCCAGGCCGTCCAGCACGTCCAGCTTGGTCAGGCACAGGCCGGTGATGCCGTTGATGATGATGGAGCGCTTCAGCGCGGCGGCATCCAGCCAGCCGCAGCGGCGTGCGCGGCCGGTGACGGTGCCGCGCTCCTGGCCCACGGTGGACAGGTGGTAGCCCACGGTGCCCGGCGCCTCCCAGTCCAGTTCGGTGGGGAACGGGCCGGAGCCCACGCGCGTCGTGTAGGCCTTGGTGATGCCCAACATGTAGTGCAACAGCTGCGGGCCCACGCCGGCACCGGCTGCGGCATTGCCGGCCACGCAGTTGCTGGACGTCACATAGGGATAGGTGCCGTGGTCGATGTCCAGCAGCGTGCCCTGCGCGCCCTCGAAGAGGATGTTCGCGCCGGCCTTGCTGGCCTTGTGGATCATGTAGCCGACGTCGGCCAGCATGGGCTTGATCTGCTCGGCCATCTTCATGGCCTGCTCGAAGATGGGATCGAACTCCAGCGTGTCGCCCTTCAGATAGCCCGCCAGCGCGAAGTTGTGCAGGTCCAGCAGCTCGCGCAGCTTCTTGGCGAAGCGCTCCGGGTGCTTGAGGTCCTGGGCGCGCAGCGCGCGGCGGGCGACCTTGTCTTCGTAGGCCGGGCCGATACCCTTGCCGGTCGTGCCGATCTTGCCGCTGCCGCTGGTCTCGCGCAGTGCCTCGCGCGCCTTGTCGACGGCGACGTGGAACGGCAGGATCAGCGGGCAGCTTTCGCTGATGAACAGGCGCGAACGCACCTCGACGCCGGCCTTCTCCAGACGCTCGATCTCGGACAGCAGATGGGTCGGGTCCAGCACGACGCCATTGCCGATGTAGCAGGCCACGCCGTCGCGCATGATGCCGCTGGGGATCAGCTGCAGCGCAGTCTTTACGCCCTTGATGACCAGCGTGTGGCCGGCGTTGTGGCCGCCCTGGAAACGCACGACGCCCTGGGCGTGATCCGTCATCCAGTCGACGACCTTGCCCTTGCCCTCGTCACCCCACTGGGTGCCGACGACGACCACATTGCGTCCGCGCGCGGTTTGGCTCATGTTGATTGCCTTGCTTGCTTGAAATGGGAATGTGGGTGCCGCGCCTTACAGCGTGCGGACGACCCAGCCAGCGTGCTCGCGAACCAGTTCGCGGTCACAGTCGAATTCATCGGCCTCGTGCTCATGGCCCGGCAACACGCAGACCACGGTCTCACCCTGCTCGCGCAGCGTGCGGACGGCCTGGCGCAGCGAGGCGTCCTCGCCCCAGGGCGCGCGCACGGCGGCGCGCAGCGGCGTGGGCGTGACCAGCGTGACCAGCGTCTTCAGGTCCAGGCTGAAGCCCACGGCCGGGCGGCGGCGGCCGAACACCGCGCCGACCTCATCGTAGCGGCCTCCGCGCAGTACGGCGTCCGAGCAACCCTGGGCATAGGCCGCGAAGCGAATGCCGGTGTAGTACGCATAGCCTTGCAGATCGGCCAGGTCGAAGCCCAGGCTGATCTCGGGATGAGCGGCGGCCAGGTGGCCGGCCAGCCATTCCAGATCGGCCAGTGCCGACTTCACCAACGGGTGATCGGGCAGGCAGCGAGCCGCTTCCGCCAAGACCTCGCGGCCGCCATAGAGGCTGGGCAGCGCCAGCAGCGCATCGCGCGCAGCGGCCGGCATGTCGGCCGTCAACACGGCCAGCACGGCCATGTCCTTGGCGGCCAGCGCGGCGGTCAGCGCGTCCAGCGCATTGGCCGACAGCTTCACGCCGTCCAGCACGCCTTGCAGCAGTCGCGCGTCCCCCAGATCCAGCATCACGCCCGTCAGGCCGGCGCGGCGCAGCGCGTCCAGCGCCAGGTCTTGCACCTCGAGGTCGGCCTCCATGCCGGCATGGCCGTAAATCTCGACGCCGAACTGCAACGGTTCGCGGCTGGTGTTGAGGCCGTCCGGCCGCGTGTGCATGACGGGGCCGCAGTAGCACAGCCGGGTCACGCCCTGGCGGTTCAGCAGATGGGCATCGATGCGGGCGACCTGCGGCGTCGTGTCGGCGCGCAGGCCCAGCGAGCGGCCGGACAGCTGGTCTACCAGCTTGAACAGCTTGATCTCGGAGCCGGATCCCGTGCCGGACAGCAGAGAGTCCAGGTGTTCCAGCAACGGCGGAATGACCAGCTCGCAGCCATAGCTGCGGGCCATGTCGAGCAGCTCTCTACGCAGCTCTTCGATGCGACGAGCCTGCGAAGGCAGGACGTCGGCGATGTGCTCTGGCAGCAGCCAAGCAGAGGACATGGGCGCGAAGCGGGGCGGTTAAAAACGGCATTGTACCTATGCCCTCCCCGCCTCCGGCGGCCCGCAGCCTTCAGATCAGCGCAACCAAAGCAGTCCCAGCAATCCCATCAAGATGCTGATCAGGCCGATGAAACGGATCTGGCCATCACTCATCGCCAGGATGCGGCTGAAGGTTTCGCGCCAGCGGGCCGGGCTGATGAAGGGCATCAGCCCTTCAATCACCAGCACCAGCGCGACCGCCGTCAGCAGTTCGGTCATTTACGGGCAGGTGCCGCGCCCGGTGCTGCGCCCGAACCGCGCATGGCCTTGAAGAAGTCGCTGCTGGGGTCCACCACCATCACGTCGCTCTTGTTGCGGAACGTGGCGCGGTACGCCTCCAGCTGGCGGTAGAACTGCGCGAACTGCGGGTCGCGGCCGAAGGCTTCGGCGTACAGCGCCGAGGCCTTGGCATCGCCCTCGCCCTTGATCTTCTGCGCATCGCGGTAGGCCTCGGACACGATGACCTCGCGCTGGCGGTCGGCGTCGGCGCGGATCTTCTCGCCCTCGGCGGCCCCGGTGGAGCGTGCCTCGTTGGCGACGCGCTTGCGCTCCGATTCCATGCGGCGGTAGACCGAGTCGGTGATGTCGGAGGCGAAGTCCACGCGCTTGATGCGCACGTCCACGACCTCGATGCCGAACTGCTTGGCCTCGTCGGCCAGGCGGGCGCGCACGTCGTTCATGACCTTCTCGCGCTCGGTCGACAGCACGGCGATGACGGTGCGCTTGGTCACCTCCTCGTTGAAGGCGGCCTGCACGACGGGCGAGAGGCGGTTCTCGACGTTGCGCAGGTCGGCGCCGCTGTTGCGGATGAACTGGCGCGGCTCGACGATGCGCCACTTGATGAGCCAGTCGATGACCAGGCTCTTCTTCTCGGCGGTGAAGATGGGGCGCGAGTCGGGGCTGTCCAGCGTCTGCACGCGGCGGTCCAGCAGGACCACGTTCTGCAGCGGCGGCGGCAGTTTGAACTTCAGGCCCGGCTCGGTGATGACTTCCTTGATCTCACCCAGCGCGTAGACGGCAGCGAACTGGCGCTGATCCACGATGAAGAGCGTGGACGACAGCAGCATCAGCAGCACGAGGGCGCCGGCGACGAAGGCGGCAATACGGTTCATGGCGTGGTTCCTCGATCAGCGGCCGTCGCGGCTGCGCTGGTTGTCGCGGCTGCGCAGGTCGTTGGCGCCGGGCAGCGTCTGTGCCTCGGGTAGCAGCGCGCTGGGCTGGGGCGCAGTGACCGTCACGGTCCCGCTGCTGCCCTGCTGCAGCAGCTTGTCCAGCGGCAGGTAGAGCATGTTGGAGCCGCTCTTGCTGTCCACCATCACCTTGCTGACGCTGCTGTAGACCTGCTGCATCGCGTCGGTGTAGAGGCGGTCGCGCGTGACCTGCGGAGCCTTCTGGTACTCGGTCAGCACGCTCTTGAAGCGCTGCGCATCACCCTCGGCAGCGGCGATGACGCGCGCCTTGTAGCCCTCGGCCTGCTCGCGCAACTTGGCCGACTCGCCCTGCGCACGCGGGATCACCTCGTTGGCATAGGCCTCGGCCTCGTTCTTGATCTGCTCGCGGTTCTGGCCCGCCTTGAACGCATCGGCGAACGCCGCCTGCACCTGCTCGGGCGCCTGCACGCTCTGCACGTTGACGTTCTTGATCTGGATGCCGGCCTTGAGCCGGTCCAGCTGGGTCTGGATGGACTTGACCAGATCGGCCGCAATGGCGTCGCGCTGCTCGTACAGCACCGAGTCCATCTTGCTCTTGCCGACGATCTCGCGCACGGCCGACTCGGCCGCCAGCGTGACGGCATCGCGCGGCTCGCGGTTCTCGTACAGGAAGTCGCGCGCGTCCTTGATCGTGTACTGCACCGTGAAACGAATGTCCACGATGTTTTCGTCCTGGGTCAGCATGGACGAGTCGCGCAGGCCGGTGGCCGCGACGACGGAGTTGCGACCTACCTCGACCTGCTGCAGCTGCGTGACCGAGACCACCTCGTGCTGCTGGAACGGATACGGCAAGCGCCACTGGAAGCCGGCCTCGACCGTCTTGCTGTACTTGCCGAAGGCCGTGATGACGCCCTGCTGGCCTTCCTGCACGATGAAGAAGCCGCTGGCCAGCCAGCCCAGCACGACCACGCCGGCAATCAGGCCCAGGCCGATGCCGGCCCCCTTCATGTCGGGCACGCCACCGCCGCCGTTGCCATTGCCGCCGGTGGGTGCACCGGGCTTGCCGCCGAACATGCCGGACAGCTTGCGGTTGAAATCGCGCCAGAGCTCGTCGAGGTCGGGCGGGCCGTCGTTGCGGCCGTTGTTCAGCAGACGCCCGGCGGCGCGGGCGACCGGCGTCATCAGACGCTGCGCCCAGGGGCTGCGGGACGAAGGGTGGGGTGTGCTGCTCATGCCTGGGAAGGGTCTGAGGGTGAAGGCTCGGAATCTGGAGCCACGGCGTCGAAACGTGGGTCGTGTTCTTCGTAAGTCAAGGGCTCGGCCTGCATGGCCTGCGCGATCAGCTCGCGCAGCTCGGCCAGGCCCGTGCCGTCGACGGCGCTGACGAAGACGCGCGGCGTCGGTTCGCCGGCCGCGTCGTTGCGCAGCAGCGCATCGACCGCCACGCGCGGCCGCTGGTCGTCGGGCAGAAGGTCCTGCTTGTTGTAGACCAGGATCTGCGGCACGCCGGCCGCGCCGATTTCCTCCAGCACGCGCTCGACCTCGGTCATCTGCTCGTCCAGCACGGGGCTGGCCGCATCGACGACGTGCAGCAGCAGGTCGGCATCCGCCGCCTCCTGCAGCGTCGCGCGGAAGGCCTCGACCAACTTGTGCGGCAGGTCGCGGATGAAGCCGACTGTGTCGGACAGCGACACGCTGGCACCGGCCTGCTCCAGGTAGAGCGAGCGGGTGGTGGTGTCCAGCGTGGCGAACAGCTGGTTGGCCGCATAGGCGCGCGCCTTGGTCAGCGCGTTGAACAGCGTGCTCTTGCCCGCGTTCGTGTAGCCGACCAGCGAGACCTTGAAGACGCCGTTGCGCGAGCGCGAGCGGCGCTGCGTGCTGCGCTGCTTCTGCACCTGCTTCAGGCGCTCCTTGGTCTTCTTGATGCGGTCGTCGATCATGCGACGGTCCAGCTCGATCTGGGCCTCGCCGGGGCCGCCGCGCATGCCGATGCCGCCGCTCTGTCGCTCCAGATGGCTCCAGCGCCGTACCAGGCGCGTGGCCAGGTATTGCAGCCGCGCCAGCTCCACCTGCAGCTTGCCCTCGTGGCTCTGTGCTCGCTGGGCGAAGATTTCGAGGATCAGCGCCGTGCGATCGGCCACCGGCACGCCCAGCACCTTTTCGAGGTTGCGCTGCTGGGCCGGCGAAATGGCCTGGTCGAACAGCACCGTGTGGGCCTGGTGGGCCTGCACGAGCAGCTTGATCTCGTCGGCCTTGCCCGAGCCGACGAACAGCGCCGCATCGGGCGCCGGGCGCCGGGCAATGACCTTGGCGACGGGCGTGTCGCCGGCCGACTCGGCCAGCAACGCCAGTTCATCCAGGCTCTCGTCAAAGCCTTGCTTGGCGGACTGCCGACCGAAATCGACGCCCACAAGAATGGCGCGCGCCGCCTCGAAGGGCGGCGTCGCTGCGTTGGCAGAGGTCGAGGACAAGGGGTGGGGATCAGGCGTCCGCGGGAGCGTCGCCGGCGTGGAAGTTGACCGCGCGGCCCGGCACGACGGTGGAGATCGCGTGCTTGTAGACCATCTGGGTCACCGTGTTGCGAAGCAGCACGACGTACTGGTCAAAGGATTCGATGTGGCCTTGCAGCTTGATGCCGTTGACCAGATAGATGGAAACCGGCACGTGCTCTTTGCGCAGCAGGTTCAAAAAGGGGTCCTGCAAAAGTTGGCCTTTGTTGCTCATCGGTATGCTCCGAGTTTTCGGGGAGGTGGGGTACGGGTTGGACCTTAACACAGGGTTTTGCCGCACCCGTCCGTCACCCTAGGTCTTTTCGTCGAAGGGATTCTTCGAGGAACGCAGCTCTATCTTCAGCGGCGTGCCAACCAGTTTGTAGTGGGCGCGGATGCGGCCTTCCAGGTAGCGCTTGTAGACCTCGGTGACGCCTTCCAGCGCATTGCCGTGGATGACGACGATGGGCGGGTTCTGGCCGCCCTGGTGGGCGTAACGCATCTTGGGACGCGACACGCCCGAGCGCTTGGGCTGCTGGTGTTCCACCGCTTCCTGTATGAGGCGGGTCAGCACCGGCGTGGTCATCTTGCGGTAGGCGGATGCGTAGGCATCGGCCATCGCGTTCCACAGCGCAGACAGGCCCTGCCGCTTCAGCGCCGAGATGTGGTGCATGGGCGCGAACTTCAGGAAGGCCAGGCGTTGCTCGATCTGGCGCTTCAGCGTCTCGCGCTGATAGCTGTCGACAGCGTCCCACTTGTTGACGGCCAGCACGACGGCGCGGCCGCTGTCCAGGATGTAGCCGGCAATGTGGGCGTCCTGGTCGGTCACGCCCTGCGTGGCATCCAGCAGCAGCAGCACGACGTGGGCGTCGGCGATGGCCTGCAGCGTCTTGACGACCGAGAACTTCTCGATGGCCTCGAAGACCTTGCCCTTGCGGCGCAGGCCGGCGGTGTCGATGAGCTTGAACTTCTGGCCGTTGCGCTCGAAGTCCACCGAGATGGCGTCGCGCGTCGTGCCCGGCATGTCGAAGGCAACCAGCCGCTCCTCACCCAGCCAGGTGTTGATCAGCGTGCTCTTGCCCACGTTGGGCCGGCCGGCCACGGCCAGGCGGATGACGTCGCGGTCCTCCGCCTGCTCATCGCGCTCGGTCGCGTCGAAGGGCTCCAGCACCGCGTCCAGCAGGCTGCGGATGCCCTGACCGTGCGCCGACGAGATCGGGTGCGGCTCGCCCATGCCGAGTTCATGGAACTCGGCCAGCAGCGGCGACTCGCTCATGCCCTCGGCCTTGTTGACGGCCAAGTGCACGCGCTTGTTGACGCTGCGCAGGTAGCGGGCGATGTCGCTGTCGTGCGCCGACAGGCCCAGGCGGATGTCGACGACGAAGATGACCGCGTCGGCCTCGGCGACGGCCTGCTTGGTCTGCTTGGCCATCTCCTTGACGATGCCGGTGCTGCTGTCGGGCTCGAAGCCGCCGGTGTCGATGACGATGAACTCGCGGTCGCCCAGGCGGCCGTCGCCGTAGTGGCGGTCGCGCGTCAGGCCGGCGAAGTCGGCGACGATGGCGTCGCGCGACTTCGTCAGGCGGTTGAACAGCGTCGACTTGCCCACGTTGGGGCGGCCGACCAGGGCAATGACGGGTTTCATTCGGCCTTGACGGCGAACAGGCCGCCACTCTTGGTGACGAACAAGGCCGTGTCGCCCAGCAGCGCGGTCGCGACGACGGGCGAGCCATCGGTGGACAGGCGCGACCGGGTCTTGCCGGTGTCGCGGTCCAGCAGGTGGACGTAGCCCTCGTAGTCGCCGATCAGCACCTGCTTGGCAGACACCACCGGCACCGACAGCTTGCGCAGCTGGAACTGGTCGGCCGACCAGGCCAGGTCGCCGTTGGCCAGCTTCCAGGCCGACAGGCGGTCCGACGCATCACCGGCGACGACGACCTGGTCGTCCGCACCGATGCCGTTGGTGCCACCCACGGTGCGGCTCCACAGCGCACTGCCGCGCTCGGCGTTCACGCAGCCCACGGCGGACTGGAAGGCGCGCGCGCAGATGGCCTCGCCCTGGCGCACGGCCGGCCCCACCAGGTCGGCCAGCCGCTCGACCTCGTTGGTGCCGCGCGGCGTGGCGACACCGGCTTCCCAGCGCAGCTGGCCGCGCAGCGGGTCAATGCCCGCCAGGCGGGCACCCTGGCCCACGACCAGCGTGTCTTTGTAGGCCAGCAGCACGCCGGCCTTGGCCAGCGTCAGCGGCTCGCCGGGGCGGCGCAGTTCCCAGATCTTGCGGCCGTCCAGCGCGTCGAAGGCGATGACCTGGCGGTCCAGCGTCAGTGCAAAGACGCGTTCGCCCGCCACCAGCGGTGCGGCGATGACGGGCGTGGGCAGGGCCTTCTTCCAGAGGACCTTGCCGGCGTCCAGCACGACCAGTTCGTTGTCGCGGTTGACGACGGCGGCAAAGCGACCGTCGCTGCCGACACCGGCGGCCAGCTTGCCGCCGGCATCGCCGCGCCACAACTCGCGGCCGTCGGCCGCGGCCAGCGCACGCACGCTGCCGTCGCTGCCGGCCACCACGAAGCGGTCGGCGGGCGTGGCGATACCGAGCGGGAAGCCGATGCTGTCGCCCTTGCCGCTCCAGAGCACGCGGCCGCTGGCGGGGCCGGACAGCGTCTCCAGCTTGGCCGGCAGGTTCTTGGCATCGCCGAACCAGCGGTTCCAGGTGTTGCTGATGGTCGAGCAGCCCGACAGCGAGGCGGCGGCCAGCGCGATCAGCGAGATCTGGACAAGGCGCTTCATTGCGCGGCTCCGGTGGCTTCTTCGACGGCGGTGGGCACGCCCAGCGTGGACAGCTTGGCCTCGACGATGCGGCGGTAGTCCTGCTCCTTGGGCAGGCCGGCCAGCGCCTTCTGGTACTGGGCCTTGGCCTCATCGCGCTTGCCTTGCAGCAGCAGCGCGTCGCCACGGCGGTCGGCCACCAGCGCCTCGAAATCCTTGGACTGGATGGCGTCCAGCGTCTTGCCGGCCTCGTCGTAGGCCTTGGCATCCAGCTGCAGGCCGGCCAGGCGCAGGCGGGCCAGGTCGCGGTAGGCAGGCTGGGCGCCATGCTCGGCGACCCAGCCCAGGCTTTGCTTGGCCTCGTCGGCCTTGCCCTTGTCCAGCTGCAGTTTGGCGGCCTGCAGGCCGGCCTGGGCGGCGTAACCGGTGCTGGCGAAACGTGCCTTCAGGTCGCCCGCGGCGGCGGCGGCCTTGTCGGCATCCTGGGCGGCCAGCGCGCGCTCGAACTCCTCGTACATCGCGCCGGCCTTGGCGGCCTGGTCGCGCTGATACCAGTTCCAGCCCTGCCAGGCGGCAAACGCGGCCAGCACGGCCGTGATCACCCAGGTGATGAGATTGCCCCAGCGCTTCCAGAAGGCCTTGAGCTGGTCGAGTTGTTCTTGTTCTTCGAGGTCGAGATGGGATGCCATGGGAAAAAGACAGCTGTTCGGGCAAGGCCCGGGATTATGCGGTGCGCAGATCAGTGGCCCAGGTGGCCACGTCGGCGAGCGTGCGGGTGGTCTGTTCGGCACCATCGCGCAGCGGCTTGACCGCCACCTCGCCACGGTTCAGCTCGTCGCCGCCGAAGACCAGCGCAAAGCGGGCGCCGGACGCATCGGCCTTCTTGAACTGCGACTTGAACGAGCCGCCGCCGGCGTGCATCTGCACGCTGACGCCGGCCGCGCGCAGCGCCTCCAGCGTGGGCAGGATGCGCGGCAGCTCGGCCGGGTCGGGCACCACGGCATAGGCGTCGGGCGCCTGGGCCGCTGCCTGCAGGCCCAGCGTCTCCAGCAGCAGCAGCAGGCGCTCGATCCCCATGCCGAAGCCCACGCCCGGCGTGGGCTTGCCGCCCAGTTGCTCGACGAGGCCGTCGTAGCGGCCACCGGCGCAGACCGTGCCCTGGGCGCCGAGCTTGGTCGTCACCCACTCGAACACGGTGAGGTTGTAGTAGTCCAGCCCGCGCACCAGGCGGGGGTTGATGCGGTAGGCCAGGCCGACGGCATCCAGCAGCGCCTTCACGCCGTTGAAGTGGGCCAGCGAGGCCTCGCCGAGGAAGTCCAGCAGCTTGGGCGCCGCCTCGGCCATGGCCTGCATGGCGGGGTTCTTGGTGTCCAGCACGCGCAGCGGGTTGCTGTACATGCGGGTCTTGGCTTCCTCGTCCAGCACGTCGCGGTGCTGCTCCAGGTGGGCGATCAGCGCCTCACGGTGGGCGCGGCGCTCCTCGGGCTGGCCCAGGCAGTTGATCTCCAGCGTGACGTCCTCGCCCTCCTTCAACCCCAGCTCGCGCCACAGCGTGCGGGCCAGCAGGATGACCTCGGCATCGACGTCCGGGCCCGCGAAGCCCAGCGCCTCGATGCCCATCTGGTGGAACTGGCGGTAGCGGCCCTTCTGCGGCTTCTCGCGGCGGAACATGGGGCCGACGTAGTACAGCCGGCGGGGCGAGTCGCGCAGATAGCTGTGTTCGATCATGGCGCGCACGACGCCGGCCGTGCCCTCGGGGCGCAGCGCCAGATGCTCGGCCTGGCCATGCTTGTCGGCGCGGTCTTCGAAGGCGTACATCTCCTTTTCGACGATGTCCGTCACCTCGCCGATGCCGCGCACGAACAGCGCGGTGGGCTCGACGATGGGCACCCGCACGTTCTGGTAGCCGTAGCGCTGCAGCACGCTGCGCATCGTGGCCTCCAGCGACTCCCAGCGCGCCGACTCCGGCGGCAGGATGTCGTTCATGCCCTTTACCGCCTGCAGCGGCTGGACTTTCTTGGTCTCGCTCATGGAATCCGTATTCAGGCCGCAGCCGTGGCGCCGAAGCGCTTCTCGATGTAGTTCTCCACCAGCGCGTGGAACTCCTGCGCGATGTTGTCGCCACGCAGCGTCACGGCCTTCTCGCCGTCGATGAAGACGGGCGCGGCCGGCGCCTCGCCGGTGCCGGGCAGGCTGATGCCGATGTCGGCATGCTTGCTCTCGCCGGGGCCGTTGACGATGCAGCCCATGACGGCCACCTTCATCTCCTCGACGCCGGGGTATTTGTTGCGCCACACCGGCATCTGCAGGCGCAGGAAGTCGTCGATTTGCTTGGCCAGTTCCTGGAAGGTCGTGCTGGTCGTGCGGCCACAGCCCGGGCAGGCCGTCACGCTGGGGTTGAAGTGGCGCAGGCCCAGCGCCTGCAGGATCTCCAGCGCGACGACAACCTCCTGCGTGCGCGCCTCGCCCGGCTGGGGCGTGAGGCTGACGCGGATGGTGTCGCCTATGCCCTCTTGCGCCAGGATGCCCAACGCGACTGAGGACGCCACCGTGCCCTTGGTGCCCATGCCGGCCTCGGTCAGGCCCAGGTGCAGCGCGTAGTCACAGCGACGGGCCAGTTCGCGGTAGACCGAGATCAGGTCCTGCACGCCGCTGACCTTGCAGCTGATGATGAT
>CAMLKW010000069.1 GCA_946480605.1 uncultured Roseateles sp.
GACCACGTCGCCCATGACGATGTCATGCGCGTTGTGGCCCAGCCAGCCGGCGGTGGAGATGGCCAGCGTGGTCGCCGAGCCGTTGCCCATGTCCACGCAGTTGGTACGCACGGTGAGCCGGCCGGCCGCATCCAGCGCCACCTCGGCCATGACGCCATCCTTGCCGGTGCCGTAGGCCTGGTTGGCCAGCGCAAAGCCCACGCCGTAACGGATGCCCTCGCGGGCCTTGCGCGCCTTCACCGCCTCGCGCTCGCGCCACAGCACATGCTCGCGCGCGCGGCGGCAGATCTCGCGCAGCCGCATGGGCTGCTGCAGCGGTGCGCCGGTGATGGTGCGGTCGGCCTCGCGCAGCGCATTGAGCTCGCGCAGCGCGATGGGGTCGCGCTTCAGCGCGACGGCCACCTCGTCCACCAGCGTCTCGACCGCAAAGCTGGCCTGCGGCCCGCCGAAGCCGCGCATGGAGCCGGCCACCACGCCGGTGCTGGGCTGGGCGATCGCGTCCACATACGCCTGCTTGATGTCGTACCCGCTGAGGCCGCAGTAGGCGGCCAGCATCGCGACGAACTGGCTGTAGTTGTTCTGGCCGCCCGAGGGCAGCACCTGCTCGCTGCTGAAGGCCAGGAACTTGCCGGTCTTGGCATCCACCGCGATGCGCTGCGTGATGTGGCTGGCCAGCTGCTTGAGCCCGCTCTGGAACTGCTCGTAGCGGTCCTGCGCGATGCGCACCGGCCCGTCGGCCAGCGCGGCCGTGACGGCCAGCAGCGCCGGGAAGGTGGACACGTCGCGCCCACCGAAGCCGCCGCCCGGATAGCAGGAGTTCAGCACCACGGTCTTGGCCTGCACGGGGCAGTTCGTGCCGAACATCGTCAGGCTGTCGGTCGCGTCGCCGTTGGTGGCCTGCGTGCCCAGCACCAGGTGCAGCGTGCCGGTGCCCGCCGGGTCCAGCCAGGCCAGGCCGGCCTCGGGCTCCATGAACATCGGGTCCAGCACCTGCGTGCTGTAGCTGCCGCTCAAGCGCAGCACCGCCGGGTTGGGTGCCTGCAGCGTGCCATCGATGCGCCGGCGCAGCTCGCGGGCCGTGCTGTTGTAGGGCTGGCTGGATGAGTCGGGCTGGAAGGGGTCGGACGCATAGCCCACCTGCACCTGCGAGAAGGGCTCGGTGCCCGGCGCGTCGTAGCGCGTCAGCGTGGTGGCGGGGCTGTAGGCCGCCGCCCAGGCCGGCTGCGGCGACGGCGGCAGGCCGCCCGTCTGGACGACGCCGGGCTGAAACTGCAGCGCGCGCCTGGCGGCACGGCAGGCGTTGCCGTCCGCAAAGACCAGGATGGCCACCGGCTGGCCGTAGAACTGCGGCGCGCCACCGACGGGCACCAGCAGCTGCTTCACGCCATCGGCACCGGCCGTGGAGAACGGCAGCGTCAGGTTCAGCGAGGCCAGGTCCTGCTGCTTGCCGGCATAGCCCTTGATCGGCGTCTGCGCCGCCTGCGTGATGGCCAGCAGCGGCTGAACACCCGAGCCGGCCAGCGCACCGAGGTCCAGCCCGGCGAAGACGCGGCCGGGCTGGGTCGCGCGCAGGATCAGGGCCATGCGCTCGGGGCCGCTCTTGGGCCAGCCCGGCATGTCGGCGGCGCGGAAGTCGCGCGCATAGATCTTCTGGCCCGTGACCTTGGCCAGCCCGTCGATGCGGAAACGCGCCTTGCCGGGGCCGCCGGACCAGTCCGGCGCGCCACGCGGCGTCTGCGGCTGCGTGGGGCTGCCCGGCAGCGGCGGCCGCGCGCCGGGCAGGTGCGGCGTGGACGGCCGCATCGCCAGCGCCAGCTCGTGCACCAGCAGCGTCACGGCGGCCGCGCCGCTGCCGATGACGCGCCGCCGCGTCAGCTTGAATGGCCCGTTTGGGTTCTCCGACACGACTGCCTCCCATCCTCTTGAATGGGGGGCAAGTGTGTCACCGCATGGCGACGCCCGCGGCCCGGGAGTTCTGCGGGGTTACGCGGCCGGCCGGCTGCGATAGAAGGTCATCGGCTCGGCCTTCAGCTGCTTCAGCACGTTCCTGCGCATCGCTCCCACCACATGCATCTCGCAGGGCTTGCAGTCGAAGCGCAGCGTCAGCGTGTCGTCGCCATGCGTCAGCGTCAGCGGCTCGGCGCGCACGGTGCCCTGCACGCCGGTCACGCCCTTGGCCTGCTTGGGGCACAGGCTCAGGCTCCAGCGCACGCAGTGCTTGGTGATCATCAGCGGCACCTCGCCCAGTTCCTCGTGACTCTCGTAGGCGGCACCGACGACCTTGACGCCGTGGCGGGCATAGAACGCCGCGGCGCGCGTGTTGTAGACATTGGCGAGGTAGGTCAGCGTGTCGTCGGGGTAGGGCGCGGGCGGCTCCACCGGCGTGGCGCGCTGCAGGCGCTCGAAGGCCTCCTCGCGCGCCGCCTCCAGCGCCGCGATGCCGTCGCGGCGCAGCGCGTTGAGCTTGCTGGCGGGCAGGAACAGCGGCTCGCCGCGCATCGCCAGGCGCACGCGGCGGGCCGTGAAGATCGTGTCGCCCAGCCGGGCCAGGCCGTCCTTCAGCTGCGCATCGGACTGCTTGCCGTCACGCGCCGGCTCGTGCGCGGCGGGCAGGCGCACCGACGCCTTCGCGCCGGTCTCGTCCTTCAGCGTCAGCTCGAAGCCGTCGTTCACCTGCGCCAGCGTCAGGTCCACCGCGATGCGGCGCTCGGCGCTGGGCTTGGCCAGCATGCGCTCCCAGGCCATGTCGCGGTTGCGGCTGAGGGCCGTGCCCGGGAACAGGTCCTTCAGGTCGCCCAAGGCCTGGCCTTTCGACAGATTCGGTGCGATGCGCCAGCGTGTCCCGCCCAAGGCCGTGGCCACGTTGACCGGCACGCCCTGCAACTCGCCCTGGCGGTCCCACCAGGTCAGCGCGTCGCCGTTGTGGATGACGCGCGTCGCATCGCCGGTGTCCACGTCGAAGTCCTCGGGGCCCACGCGCACGACCTCGCCCAGCGGCAGGCCGGCATGCTTGGGCGTGTCGAAGGCGCCGATGTCGATCTTGCGGCCGTTGACGAAGTAGTCGGTGCCGCCGCGGTTGAAGGCCTGCTCGGGCTCGGGCGTGAACGTGAACGTGCAGCGGCCATGGCCCGTAGCACCCAGCTCGGGCCGGCGCTCCATCAGCGCGTCCAGCAGCGTGCGGTAGTGGGCCGTCACGTTCTTGACGGTGGCCATGTCCTTGTAGCGGCCCTCGATCTTGAAGCTGCGGATGCCCGCATCGACCAGCGCTTCCAGGTTGGCGCTCTGGTCGTTGTCCTTCAGGCTCAGCACATGCTTGTCGTGCGCGATGACGCGGCCTTCCCGGTCGGTCACCGTGTAGGGCAGGCGGCACTCCTGGCTGCAGCTGCCGCGGTTGGCGCTGCGGCCCGTGTGGGCATGGCTGATGAAGCACTGGCCGCTGTAGGCCACGCACAGCGCGCCGTGCACGAAGAACTCCAGCGAGGCGTGCTGCACCTGCGCGCGGATGGCGGCGATCTGCTTCAGGTCCAGCTCGCGGGCCAGCACCATCTGCGAGAAGCCCACGTCCTGCAGGAAGCGCGCCTTCTCGGGCGTGCGGATGTCGGTCTGCGTGCTGGCGTGCAGCTGCATCGGCGGCAGGTCCAGCTCCAGCAGGCCCATGTCCTGCACGATGAGCGCGTCCACGCCGGCATCAAACAGCTGCCAGGCCTGCTGGCGCGCACCTTCCAGCTCGTCGTCGCGCAGGATGGTGTTCATCGTGACGAAGATGCGCGCGTTGAAGCGGTGGGCGTGCTTCGCGAGCCGGGCGATGTCCTCGATGCGATTGGGCGCCTTGTCACGTGCGCCGAAGCCGGGGCCGCCGATGTAGACGGCGTCGGCGCCGTGGTTGACGGCCTCGATGCCGATGTCGGCGTCGCGGGCCGGGGCGAGAAGTTCTACACGGAATCTGGAACTGGCAGGCATGCCGGATTCTAGGAAGCCGCGCCACGGCGCGCTGCGTTTGCGCCAGCGCAAAGCCGCGCGCCCCCCGCTGGCTAACCTGATGGCTTCACCGAGGAGCCCCTGATGAGACGCTGGATCGAACGACAGAGCGTGCGCGCCAAGCTGGGATGCGTGGCGCTGCTGTGCACGCTGACGACGTGGATCCCCACCGTGCTGTTCATGGACCGCGCCTGGCACACCAGCGCACAGCTGGCCGGCGAAGCCGAGGCGCTGCCGGCGGCCACGCTGGGGCTGAAGATCGCGCGCCTGACGGCCCAGCACCGCGGCCAGGCCCAGGCCGCGCTCGACGGCGACGCCGCCGCCGAGACGCGCCGCGCAGCCATCTGGCAGGAGCTGCAGGCGCTGCGCCAGCCCAGCCTGGCGGCCACGGGCGCCATCGGCGCGGCCGGGCTGAGCCGCTCGCTGGACGACTTTTGGCAGGCCCAGGCCCGCCTGGCGGACGAGGTGGCGGCGCGCCGCGTCGACGCCGCCGACAGCTTCCGCCGCCACAGCGAGCTGGTGGACGGGCGCCTGAACTGGCTCCATGAGCTGGCCGTTGCCTCGCGCCTGGCACTGCATCCGCATGCCAACGGCCGCTTCCTGCAGGACGCCGCGCTGCAGCACCTGCCGCGCAGCGCCGAGCAGCTGGGCCGCCTGCGCGGCGCTGGCATGGCCGTGCTGGCGGGTACCGGGCCGACGCCGGAAGCGCGCCAGCGCCTGACGGCGCTGCTGGAGCGCGCGCTGGCCGACCAGGCCGACGCCGCCCGCGCGCTGGAGCACACCGCCCTCGCCGGCCGCGAGGGCGAGCGCCTGAAGACGCTGTCCGCCACGCTGCAGCAGCGCCTCGCGGAGGTCCGCGGCCTGGTGCTGCAGGCCGACGGGCCGCCGCTGCGGCCGCAGCCATGGTGGGACACGCTGACCGCCGCCATCGACGCGCAATACGCCCTCGGTGACGCCGCCACCGACGCGCTGCAGGCCGACCTGCGGGCCGTCGTGGCCGCGGACCGGTTCACCATGGCCGCCAGCCTGGCGGTCGTGCTGGTGCTGGCCGGTGCCGCGACGGTGCTGCTGTGGATCAGCGGCCGGCAGACCGTGCGCTCCATGCAGCGCGCGCTCGGCCAAGCCCACGCCGTCGCCCTTGGCGACCTGGCACTGCGCGAGACGGTGGATGCAAAGTCCCGCGACGAGGGCGAGCGCCTGCTGGTGGCGCTGCTGGACATGGCGCGCCAGCTCGGCGAGGTGGTGGGCACCGTGCGCAGCCGCGCCGACGAGGTCGCCACCGCCAGCAGCCAGATCGCCATCGGCAATGCCGACCTGTCCGTGCGCACCGAGACGCAGGCCAGCGCGCTGCAGCAGACGACCGCCTCGGTGGACACGGTGCGCCACGGCCTCGAAGAAGGCGCGCGTCAGGCCGGCGACGCCGCGGGCCTGGCCGACGAGGTCCGCGCGCTGGCCACCGACAGCGGCCACGCCGTGGCGGCGCTGGCCGGCACCATGAGCGAGATCCAGGCCTCCTCGCAGCGCATCGCCGACATCGTCGGCACCATCGACTCCATCGCCTTCCAGACCAACATCCTGGCGCTGAACGCCGCCGTCGAGGCGGCGCGGGCCGGCGAGCATGGCCGCGGCTTCGCCGTCGTCGCCGCCGAGGTGCGGGCGCTGGCGCAGCGCTCCGGTGCGTCGGCGCGCGAGATCCGCTCGCTGATCGCCGCCAGCGTCGAGCGCGTGGCCGCGGGCCATGCGCAGGGCGAGCAGTCGGCGGCGCAGATGCAGCGCGTCGTCGACGCCGTCGGCCGCGTGGCGGGCCTCATTGGCACGATCAGCACGCTGTCCAGCCACCAGTACCGCAGCGTGGAGGAGGTCGGCGTCGCCGTGCACCGCATGGACGACGTGACGCAGCAGAACGCCGCCCTCGTCGAGCAGAGCGCCGCCGCGGCCGAGAGCCTGCGCCAGCAGGCCGAGGCGCTGCGCGCGGCGGTGGCGCATTTCCGCACCGCCGCGGGCTGAGCCAACCCGGCGCATGACGACCGGCAGGCGGGCGACGTGCACGCCTGCGTTCAGCAGGGCGTGACCGGGCGAGCGGCTTCGAGTTCAGCGCCCAGCGCCACCTCCAGGCGCGTCTGCAGCTGCCAGGCGGGCAGGCCCTGGGGCGCGTCGCGCGGCGACAGGCCATCGGCGCGGATGGCGCCCACGTAGCCGTCGCGGCCCTGGGCCTTGGCGGCGTACAGCGCCGAGTCGGCCAGGCCCAAGCAGGCGCGCCAGTCCCACAGCCGCGGGTGACGCGGGTCCAGCGGGAAGGCGCTGAAGCCGATGGACACGGTCACGCGCGCGGTCTGGCCGGCGCCGATGTCGAAGGGCTTCTCGCGCACCGCGGCGCAGACGCGCGCGGCCAGCGCGGCGGCTTCGCGGCGCTCGGTCTCGCGCACCAGCACCAGCACCTCCTCGCCACCCCAGCGCACCAGCGAATCGGTCTCGCGGAACACGCCGCGCAGCCGCTCGGCCAGCTGTACCAGCACCGCGTCGCCGGCGGCGTGGCCATGCTGGTCGTTGATGCGCTTGAAGTGGTCCAGGTCCAGCACCATCAGCAGCAGGTCGGCGTCGGGGCCGGGGCCTTCGCCGTCCTTCTGGTACTCCGGCGTCTCGAAGCGGCGCAGGCATAGGCGCAGGTCGTCGTCCAGGCGCAGCTCCAGGTAGCGGCGGTTGCGCAGGCCGGTCAACGCGTCGGTCAGGCTCAGCTCGCGCAGCTCGGCGGTGCGCTCGGCCACCAGCGCCTGCAGCTCGGCCTCGCGGCGGCGCAGCAGCCGCGTGCGCCAGCGCATCCAGCCCCAGATGGCGGCCAGCGCCAGCAGCACGGCCAGCGCGCGGGCGGTGGTGGTCTGCCACCAGGCGGGCAGCAGCTCGATGGGCAGCTCCAGCTGGTCGGCGCCCCACAGCGTCTGGTGCGCGCTGGCCTTGACCTGCAGCGTGTAGCGGCCCGGCTTCAGCGGCCCGAAGCTGGGGTTGCGGGCCGACGCGTCCACGCGCGTCCACTCGGTGTCCAGGCCCAGCAATCGGTACTGGTAGCGCAGCCGAGACGGATCGGCATAGTCCAGCGCGGCGAATTCCACGCCCAGGCTGCGCGTGCCGGCCGGCAGCGTCAGCCCCGCGGCGCGCGGCAGTTCGTGCGGCTGGCCGTTGACGCGCAGGCCGCTGATGACCAGCGGCGGGCTGGCCGGCTGCGGCGCGAAGGCCTCCGGCAGCACGCGCAGCAGGCCGCGACTGCCGCCGAACAGCAGGCCGCCACCGGGCAGCTCGGTGCTGGCAAAGAACCAGAAGCTGCCGAAGCTCGCGCCCTCGGCGCTGCCGAAGCTGTCCACGCGCTGGGCGCGCGGGTCGTAGACGTTGATCTGGCTCCAGATGCGGCCCTGGCCGTCCTCGTGCAGGTTGCCGCCGAACGAGCCCTCCAGACCCAGGCGCTCGCTGACGCGCTCGAAACGGGCGCCGCCCTGCGCGTCCCAGCCGGCCAGGCGGTGCAGGCCGCTGACGGCGGTGTCCACCCACACCGTGCCGTCGCGGCCGGCCAGCAGCGCGACGACGATGGGGCTGGCCAGGCCTTCGCCGGGCGCCTGCGGCACGGGCTCGGGCCACAGGCCGTCGCGCACGCGGTACAGGCCGGCCTGGCCGCCCAGCCACAGCTCGTGGCTGGCGGGCCGCTCGATCAGCGCATGGATGGCGCCGTGCAGCGGCCGGCCGTCGGCCAGCGCCACGCGCTGCAGCGCCGCCGCGTCGGGGCCGGCCAGCCGGTACAGGCCTTCCTGCATGCCCAGCCAGACGTCGCCCCCGGCACGCACCAGCAGGCGCTGCGCACGGCCACCGTCCAGCGGCCAGTCGCGCAGCAGGCGGCCCGAAGCGGCGCGGTGCTCCAGCCGCCCGGCCGCCGCCATCCACAGGCTGCCATCGGCCGCCTCGGCCATGATCTCCACCACCGTGCGGCGCTCGCGCGCCAGCTCGCCCAGCGTCTGCAGCTCGCGCCGGCCGTCCAGGCGCACGACCTGGCCTTGCTGGGTGGCGCCCAGCACGTCGCCGCTGGCCAGGGTCAGCACGGTGCGCACGTCGGCATCCTGCAGCACGCCTGCGGGCTCGATGTCCGGGCCGCGCACGGCCAGCGCCGGGTGGAACAGGTGACGCTGCAGGCCCAGGCCGTAGCCGCTGACCCACATGGCGCCGCTGCGGTCGCGCAGCAGCGCGCTGATGTCGTTGCCGGCCAGGCCCATGGTGCGGCGCGGGTCGTGCGTGAGCCGCGCCTCGATGGCCTCGCTGCCGGGGTTGACCCACAGCAAGCCGGTCTTGGTGCCCACCCACAGCCGGCCGTCGGGGCCCTCGGCCAGCGCCTGCACCGGCGTGCGCAGCGACTGCACCCAGCGCACGGCGTCGCCGTCGACCACGCCCAGCCGCCCGTCCTGCGTGCCCAGCCAGACCCGGCCGCCACGGCTCTCCAGCAACGTCAGCACGGTGGCGCTGGCAGGCAGGCCGTCCAGCGCCGGCAACGCCAGCTGCTCCCAGGCGCCGCCGGGCCGCAGGCGCGCCAGGCCCTGCCAGTGGCCGGCCCAGACCGTGCCGCCGATGCCCACGCGCAGCGCCAGCACGCGCGCCTCGGGCTGGCCGCCCACCTGCAGCAGCTGCGGCTCGAAACGCCCCGCCGCCGTGCGGTAGCGGTACAGGCCCTGGCCGACGCTGCCGACCCACAGGTCGCCCTCGGCATCCTCGGCCAGCGCACGGATGGGCGCGTGCGGCCCGGCCCGCGGCGCCGGGCTGCCCAGCGCCTGCACGCGGTCGGCCTGCGGGTCGTAGACGACCAGGCCCAGCGTCTCAGTGCCTATCCAGACCCGGCCGTCGGCGCCCGCGGCCAGCGCGCGCACCCAGCCGAGACTGCGCTGCGTGGTCTGCTCGCGCGCCAGCTCGATGGGGCGCAGCCGGTAGCCGTCATAGCGCGTCAGGCCGCGCGCCGTGGCCACCCACAGGAAGCCGGCCCTGTCCTGCACGAAGGCCGGCACCGAATTCATCGGTACCGCCACGCTGCGGAACTGCACCTCCAGCGGCCCGGCATCGGGCAACGCCAGCGCCGCGCCGGCCAACAGCCAAGCCAGCGGCGCGAGAAGGCCACGAATTAGGGGGTGCATGGGATGGGCATCCTAAGGGCTGCCCACCCGCCTGCCGCCCGGCCGGCGCCGCCGCAACGCCGTCAGCCGTCCAGTAGTTCGCGCAATCTCACCGCAGCCTGCTCGCAAAGTCGATCATGTGGCAGCAACGCCAGGCTTCTTGCGCTCCAGCGCCAGGCCGATCAGCGTCGGCCGGTGCTTGAAGACATGGCGCATGGCCAGTGCCGGCAGCGCCACGGCCAGACCGGGTCGCCCAGGCCGCCCGCGGTGGCGGCGAAGTCGCCCGCCTTCCACAGCGGCAGCACCTCGTCCACCAGCCCCGCCGACGCCAGCACGGACAGCGCGCCGATCGCCCAGATGCCCGTGCCGCCCGGGGCGAGCGGGTCGAACAGGTTCAGGGGCGCCGACATGGTGGGCGTCAAGCCACCGCCGCCACCGCATCCACCACCACCCGCCCGTCCAGCAGCCGCAGCGTGCGCGAGGCCTGCGCCGCATGCTCCAGCGAGTGCGTCACCATCACCAGCGTCGTGCCCTCGGCGTTCAGCTCGCGCAGGATGCGCATCACCTCGGCGCCATGGGCGCTGTCGAGGTTGCCGGTGGGCTCGTCGGCGAGCAGCAGGGCGGGGCGCGCCGCAATCGCGCGCGCGATGGCCACGCGCTGCTGCTGGCCGCCGCTGAGCTGGCTGGGCCGGTGGCTGGCGCGGTGTGTCAGCCCCAGGCGCTCCATGACCTCGCCGACGCGCGCGCGGCGCTCGCGCGCCGGCAGCGCACCGTACTCCAGCGCCAGGCCGATGTTCTCGGCGACGGTCAGGTCGTCGATGAGGTTGAAGCTCTGGAACACGAAGCCGATGCGGCCTCGGCGCAGCGCGTTGAGCTGGCGCTCGTTCCAGCCCGCCACGTTGTGGCCGTCGAACCAGTACTCGCCGCCGCTGGGCGCGTCCAGCAGGCCGAGGATGCCCAGCAGCGTGGACTTGCCGCAGCCCGAGGGGCCGGTGATGGCGAGGTATTCGCCGGCCTCGATGTCGAGGTCGATGCGGTCCAGCGCGGTGGTCTCGATGTCGCCGGCGCGGAAGGTCTTGGTGAGTTGCTTGAGCTTGAACATGTTCAATCCAGTTGGAGAGCTTGAGCGCCCAAGAAGGCGCGGTAGGGGGAGACGACGACCTGCTCGCCGGGTTGCAGGCCGCCCAGCACTTCGATGACACCATCGGCGCGGCGGCCCAGTTGCAACGGGCGGCGCTCGGCGTGGCGGCCGTCGGCGTCCAGCACGAAGGCCCAGGCGCCGCCGGTGTCGGCGTAGAAGCCGCCATCGGGCAGCAGCAGCGCCTGCGTGGGCTGACCCAGCGCGAGGCGCACGTCCAGGCCCTGGCCGACCTGCAGCGGCGGTGGGTCGGCATCGAACACCAGCTCGACGCTGAAGCGGCCGTCCTTGACCTGCGGGTCGATGCGGGCCACGCGCAGCGCATGCTCGCGGCCGTCATGCGCCAGCGTGGCGGCCAGGCCCTCGCGCACGCGGCCCAGGTGGAATTCGTCCAGCCGCAGGTCCAGCTTGAAGCGGCCCAGGCTGTCCAGCCGCGCGATGCGCGTGCCGGCACGCACGCTCTCGCCGACCTGCAGCGCCAGGCCCGTCACGCGGCCGGCCACCGGCGCGCGCACAGCCAGGCCCTCGCTGGCGGTGCGCATCGCGTCCAGCCGCTTGTTCAGGTCGTTGACGGCGCGCTGCATGGCCTGCACGGACTGTTCGCGCACGGCCAGCTCCTCGCGGCCATCGGCCTGCTGCTGGGCGTACAGGCGTTCGGCCAGCGCCAGCTTGTCGGCCGAGTCCTCCAGCGCCGACGGCGACAGGAAGCCGGTGGCCGCCAGCTCGCGGTTGCGCTGGTGCAGGCGGCGCACGCGTTCCAGCTCGAACTCGCCTTCAGTCAGCGTGCGGCGCTGCGCGGCCTGGGCCTGCATCCACGCGGCGCGCAGCGTCGAGAAGTTGGCCAGCTGCTGGGCCGCCTCGCTGGAGCGCGCCATCAGCTCCTGCGCGCGCTGCGTGCTGCTCAGCGCCACCAGCAGCTGGCCGGCCTCGACGCGCTCGCCGTCCTTCACCAGCACCTGCTCCACGCGGCCCTCCTCGCTGGCGTCCAGCAGTACGGACTGCAGCGGCAATGCGGTGGCGCGGCCGACGACGACATCGCGGAAGGAGCCGGTCCTGGCAGCGGCGATCTCCACGTCGGCCCGCGACACGGGCACGCCGCGCGGCCAGTAACGCACGATCATCAGGGTCATCGCCAACAGCACCAGGGCGGCCAGCACGGCCACACCGTAGCGGCGCGGCACCGCCACACGGCGGTCCATCGCGGCGCCGGTGGCGGGCAGGGGGCGCACCACGGCACTCATCGCCGCAACGCCTCTGTGGCAAGGACGTTGCTCGCCACATCAACCCCGCAACGCTTGCAACGGCCGCAGCGCCAGCGCCGCGCGCAGGTGGCGCGCCACGGCGATGGCCGTGACCGCCGCCAGCAGTGCCACGGCCGCCAGCAGCACCCAGGCCGACCCCGGCCCCACCGGCGCGCGCTCGACGAAGTCCGCGAGGTAGCGCTGCGACAACCACCCGGCCACCGGCAGCGCCAGCGCGCAGGCCACGGCCAGCACGCCGGCGAACTCGGCCACCAGCAACCGCGCGACGGCGCCGGCCCCCGCGCCATGCAGCTTGCGCAGCACGATCTCGCGCTCGCGCCGGCGCAGCGTGTAGGCGGCCAGCGCGTAGATGCCCACGGCCGCGAGGCCCAGCGCCAGCAGGCCGGCGACGCCGATGAGCCGCCCCAGCCGGGCGTCGTCGGCCACCGTCTGCAGCAGCATGTCGCGCACCGGCAGTGCCTGGGCGTGCACGTCGGGGAAATGCTTGCGCACCAGGGCCGGCAGCTTGGCACGCGTGGCGAGCGGGTCGCGGCTGTGCGCGGCGATGACGGCCGAGCCGCGCTCCACCACGGGGCGGATCGCATGCGGCTGCGGCGGGCTGCGCGGGCCCTCCAGGCGGATGTCCTCGATGACGGCCACGACGGCAGCGGGCCGGCCCGCGTTGATGTTGAGCGGCGTGCCCAGCACGCGGCCCACGGCGGCCTCGGGGCTGGCAAAACCCAGCGCGCGCACGGCGCTGCGGTCCAGCACGACGGCACCCTGGGCGGCTTCGGCCACATGATCGGCCGACAGCCGGCCGGCGATGATGCGCATGCCGTAGACCTGCAGGTAGCCCGGCGTGAAGTCCACGCCGGTGCGCAGGCTGACCGGCTGGCCGGAGGCGCCGCGGAACTCGCCGTACCAGTTGGAGAAGTCGCGCCCGGGTACGTCGTCGGCCGCCGCGGCGGCGATGACCTCGGGCCAGCGGCGCACTTCCTCCAGCATCGCGTTCGTCTGCGCCGGCTGCGACCACCAGGGCAGGTCGATGGCCACGCGGTCCTTCACGTCGAAGCCGCGCGGCAGGGTGCCCGCGTACTCCGCCTGCCACAGCACCGTGAACGCCAGCGACGCGAACACGGCGGCGGCGCCGAACTGCGCCGTCGTCATCAGCCGGCGCAGCCAGCGGCTGGCCGCACCTTCGCTGTGGCTGCGCCCGGCCAGCGACTCCGCCGGCCGCACGCGCAGCGCGATGTGGGTCAGCGGCAGCGCGCTGACGGCGGCTATCGATCCGCACAGCAGCGCCGTCAGCGCCACCATGCCGACGCTGAGCACCGGTGCATGGAACTGCCGCTGCAGCAGCACCTGCGCGAGCGGCGTGGCCCACCAGGCCAGCAGCAGGCCCAGTGCGCCGGCCAGCCCCGCGACGACGGCGGCCTCGACGAAGAACTGCCCGGCCAGCTGCGCCGCGCCCGCGCCCAGCGACTTGCGCAGGCCGATCTCGCGCTGGCGCTTCAGGGTGCGCACGCTCCACAGGTTGATGAAGTTGATGACGGCCAGCGCCAGCACGCCGGCCGCCGCCGCGGCCAGGCTGCCCAGCTGCAGGCGGCGCTGCGGGCTGCCGGCGCCGTGCAGGCCGACATCGGCCAGCGGCAGCGCCCGCAGGTAGCCGGCCGGGCCGCCGCCCTTCAGGAAGTCCATCGGGAAGCCGGGCGGCAGCGGCTGCTGCTCGGCCAGGCGCTGCGCCAGCGCGGTCAGCTGCTGCGGCTGCGCACCGGGCAGCAGGCGGGCGAACAGCCGGCCGCTGGTCTGGTGCCAGTTGTCCGCGATCTTCAGGTAGGCCTTGGCGGCGGGGGCATGAAAGCCGGCGATGGCGTCGAACACCAGCGTGCCGTTCAGGTTGGGCGTGGGCAGCACCGCCTTGACCGTCAGCGCGAACTGGCCGCCGGGCGAGCCGTCGGGCATGGGCGGCAATGCGATCGTGAACGAGCGGCCCAGCGCGTCCGAGGTGCCGAACAGGCGTTCGGCCGCCTGCACGGTCAGCGCGATGCCTTCCGGCGTCGACAGTGCCGCTGCCAGGTCGCCCGCCAACGGCGGCATGCCGAACAAGGCCTGCACATCGGCATCGGCCAGCGCGATGTCCAGCCGCGTGCTGCGCCGCCCGCCCTGCGCGTCCACGGCCTGGGACGGCAGCTGCGTTCTGAGCACGCGGCTCATTGCCGCGACCGGCGCGCCGGCATCGCGCAGGCCGCCGTACAGCGGCACGGCGGGCACGTCGCCGAACCAGTCGGTCGTGATGCCGCCGGGGCCGCGACCACGGAACTCGAAGGTGACCAGCCGGTCGCCCTCGGGCAGGTCGCCGTCGGGCCACAGCGTGTCCTGCAGCATGCTGGCCGTCAGCAGCGCGAGTGCCAGGCCCAGCGCCAGGCCGGCCACGACGAGGGCCGCGGCGCCGGGTTCGGTGCGCAGCTGGCGCCAGGCGGTGAAGGTGAAGCGTGTCATCCGCGCCCCCTCATCCGCGCAAGGCCTGCAGCGGACGCAGCGCCAGCGCCGCGCGCAGGTGGCGCGTCACGGCCGCCACTGTGACCATCGCCAGCAAGCCCACCGCGGCCAGCAGCACCCACAGCGACCCCGGCCCCACCGGCGCGCGCTCGACGAAGCGGCTGAGGTAGAGCTGCGTCATCCACGCCGCCGCCGGCAGCGCCACCAGGCAGGCAGCCGCCAGCACGCCGGCAAACTCCATCGCCAGCAGCCGCGCCACCGCGCCGGCGCCGGCACCGTGCAGCTTGCGCAGCACGATCTCGCGCTCGCGGCGGCGCAGCGTGTAGGCCGCCAGTGCGTAGATGCCCACGGCCGCCAGCAGCAGGGCCAGCGCGCCCGTCACGCCGATGAGGGTGCCGATGCGCGTGTCCTCCGCCATCGTGCGCGCCTGCTGTTCGCGCACCGACAGCACCTGCGCCTGCGCGTCGGGCAGCATGTCGTTGACGAGGGCGGCCAGCTTGCGACGCGTCTCGGCGGGCTGGCGGCTGTGCACGCTGATGACGCCGGTGCCATGGTCGACGACGGGCATCAGCACGTTGGGCGAGCGCGGCAGGTGGGGGCGATCAAAGCGCAGGTCTTCGATGACGGCGACGACGACGATGGGCTGGCCGATGCGGTACTCCGGGATCACGCCCACGCTCTGGCCGATGGCCGCCTCGGGGTTGGCAAAGCCCAGCGCCGTCACCGCGCTGCGGTCCAGCACCGCGCCGTTGCGGCCCACCTCGGCGCGGTGATCGGCGGTCAGCTTGCCCGCCAGGACGCGCACGCCGTAGAGCTCCAGCCAGCCCGGCGTGAACTCCATGCTGGTGCGCAAGTTCACCGGCTGGCCATTGGGGCCGCGAAACTCGGAGTACCACTTGCTGAGGTCGCGGCCCGGCACGTCGAGCGACGCCGCCGCCGCGATGACCTCGGGCCAGGTGTTGACGCGCGCCAGCAGGGCCCGCGTCTGCGCGGCCACCGTCTCGGGCGGCAGGTCCACGGCGAGGCGGTTGTCGACCTCGAAGCCACGCGGCAGGTCGGCGACATGCTGCGTCTGCCAGGCCACCGTGAGTGCCAGCGCCGCGAACAGCGCGGCCGCACCGAACTGCACCGTCGTCATCAGGCGGCGCAGCCAGCGGCTGGCCACGCCCTCGCTGTGGCTGCGCCCGGCCAGCGACTCCGCCGGCCGCACGCGCAGCGCGATGTGGGTCAGCGGCAGCGCGCTCACGGCCGCGATGGCCCCGCACAGCAGCGCCGTCAGCGCCACCGAGGCAGGCGACAGCACGGGGGCGTCGAAGCTATGCTGCATCAGCACCGACACCGCCGGCGTGGCCCACCAGGCCAGCAGCAGACCCAGGCCACCGGCCAGGCCGGCCACGACCAGCGCCTCGACGAAGAACTGCGCCGCCAGGGCCGGCGCCCCCGCACCGAGCGACTTGCGCAGGCCGATCTCGCGCTGGCGGCGCAGGGTGCGCACGCTCCACAGGTTGACGAAGTTGATGACGGCCAGCGCCAGCACGCCGGCCGCCGCGGCGGCCAGGCTGCCCAGGCGCAGGCGGCGGTCCGGGCTGCCGGCGCCGTGCAGGCCGATGTCCGGCACCGGCAGCGCGCGCAGGTAGGCCCACCAGCCGCCGCCCTTCAGGAAGTCGGCCGGCATGCCCGACGGGATGGGCTGCTTCTCGAACAGCCGCTGGGCCAGCTCACCCAACCGGGCCGCCGTCGCGCCGGGCTGCAGGCGCGCATACAGGCGGCCGTTGCCCCAGCTCCACATCGCGTAGCGGTCGACGTAGGCCTTGGCGGCCGGCGCGTTGAAGCCGGCGAGGGCGTCGTAGATCAGCGTCGAGTTCAGCTTGGGCGAGGGGATGACGGCCATCACGGTCAGCGTGATCGTCAGCGTCCGGGCCTGGCCGGGTGCACCCTCCACCGTGGTGGTGACAGTCACCGGCTTGCCCACGACGTGGGTCGTGCCGAACAGCTTGTTGGCGCCCTGCTCGGTCAGCGCCACGCCATCGGGCGAGGCCAGCGCCGCGCGCAGGTCACCGGCGATGGGCTGGATGCCGAACAGCGCCTCGATGTCGGGGTCGGCCAGGGCGGCCGCCAGCCGCGCATGGTGCTGCGCGCCGTGGGCGTCGACGGCACTCATCAACAGCGGGAAGTAGATGACCCGGCTCATCCCGGCCACCGGCGCGCCGGTGTCGCGCAAGGCACTTCTCAGCGGTGTGGCGGGCACCTCGGCGTACCACTCCGAGGTGCCACCACCGGGCTGGCGCACCTTCCACTCGAAGGCGACGAGACGCTCCACGTCGGGCAGGTGGGCATCGGGCCACAGCGTGTCGCGCAGGAAGCTGGCCGTCAGCAGCGTCAACGCCAGGCCCAGCGCCAGGCCGGTGATGACGAGGGCGGCCGGACCGGGCTCGGCGCGCAACTGGCGCCAGGCGCCGCGCCAGATGGTGGGTGAGAGCAGCTTCATGGCGGCTCTTTTGCAAGAGGCGGGCCATGGGCGTTTCCCAGGGGAAAAGGCCCGGCAAGCGCGGTGAACGTCCGCTTGCGGACAGCCGGACTGTCCGGTTCCGGACACCGCCTTGCCCGCTGCACAGGCGGGCGCTTAGAGTCGCGCCCTTCCATGCCCGGCATCCTCATCCTCGACGACGACCCCGACGTGGCGCTGGCCGCGCGGCTCGCGCTGCGCCGGCTCGGCGCCGTGGCCGTGCGCCACACGCCCGCCGAGCTGCCCGCCGCGCTGGACGAGACCCGACCCGACGTGCTGCTGCTGGACATGAACTTCGCGCCCGGCGCCAGCGACGGCGCGGCGGGGCTGGCGCTGCTGCGCGAGGTGGTAGCTCGCCGCGATGCACCGGCGGTCATCGTCATGACCGCCTATGCCGAGGTGGACCTGGCCGTGCAGGCGCTGAAGGCCGGCGCGGTGGACTTCATCACCAAGCCCTGGGCCAACGACCGCCTCGTCGCCTGCGTGCAGGCCGCGCTGGCGCGGCGCGCCCCGGCGCCCGCGGTCGGTGAACTGCTGGGCGAATCCGCCGCGATGCAGTCGCTGCGCGCGCAGATCGCGCAGGTGGGCGCCAGCGAGGCCAGCGTGCTCATCCTCGGCGAGAACGGCGTGGGCAAGGAGCTGGTGGCACGCGCACTGCACCGCGCCTCGCCGCGTGCACAGGGCCCGCTGCTCGCGGTGGACATGGGCTCGCTGCCCGAGGCGCTGGTGGAGAGCGAGCTGTTCGGCCACAGGCGCGGCAGCTTCACCGATGCGCGCGAGTCGCGCCCGGGCCGCTTCGTCGCGGCGGCGGGCGGCACGCTGTTCCTGGACGAGATCGGCAACCTGCCGTTGCCGCAGCAGGCCAAGCTGCTGGCCGCGCTGGAGCGCCGCGAGGTGACGCCGCTGGGCAGCGACCGGCCCGTGGCGGTGGACGTGCGCGTGCTGGCCGCCACCAACGTGGCGGAGGCCGAGCTGTTCGACGCGCGGCGCTTCCGCCCCGACCTGCTGTACCGCCTGAACACCGTGGTGCTGCGCGTGCCGCCGCTGCGCGAGCGCGGTGCGGCCGACATCGCGCTGCTGCTGCGCCACTACCTGGCGCAGTTCGCCAGGCGCGTGGTCGAGCTGACGCCGGATGCGCTCGCGCGCCTCGCCGCCTACCGCTGGCCCGGCAACGTGCGCGAGCTGCGCCAGGCCTGCGAGCGCGCGACGCTGCTGGCGCGCGGGCCGGTGCTCGGCTTCGCGGATTTCGGCCTGCCCGAGCTGGCCGCACCCGCCCCGGCCGAGCCCGGGCTGGACCTCGCCCAGCGCGAGCGCGAGGCCGTGCAGGCGGCGCTGGCCCAGGCCGACGGCAACATCAGCCAGGCCGCCAAGCTGCTGGGCGTCAGCCGCGCGGCGCTGTACCGGCGGCTGGACAAGCATGGTCTCTGACCCGGTCCGCGCCGCCGCCGCCGCGCTGCTGTTGGCCGCCGGCGCGGCCGGTGCCGTGGCCACGCAGGATTCGCCCCGCCTGCTCGTCGCCTGCGTGCTGGCCGCCCTCGCCGCGGCGGGCTGGGGCGGTGCCGCGCTGCACCGGCTGGCCCACCGACCCAGCCCGCCGCCCGCCGAGCCACCGCCGCCGCCACGGCCCGACCTGGACGCCGCGCTGGAACACGCGCCGCTGGCGCTGTGGCGCCTGACCACGGGCGCGCCGCCGCTGGCGCTGAACACCGCCGCGCGCCGCCTCGTCGCGCCCGGCCGCGCCGTCGAACCGTCGGCCCTGCTCGCGCTGCTGGACGCCGAGCCGGGCCGGCGCGTCGTCACGCTGCCGACCGAACACGGCCAGGAGCGCGCGGTGCTGGCCGTGTCGGCCCTGACCGTGCAGGGCCAGGCCTGGCGGCTGGCCGCGCTGGCGCCCATCGAGT
>CAMLKW010000070.1 GCA_946480605.1 uncultured Roseateles sp.
AATGTCTCATCCTCGTTTGCTCCTCTTTGGTGGGAATCACTGGGCCCTCAGGGGCCTCAATTCACGGCCATGGACGTAGGTCCTCAGCCTGTCTGGTAACGCTAACAAATCTCGATAAACACAACATCAGGGCTAACAGCGACAGGGCTTCTCCGCATAGCCGGCCCGTCAACCGCCGTTGTCCACGGGTAGGCCAAAGGCGGCGTGGTCCACGGCCACGGCCTGCACCGCTTTCGGCAAGCTTCCCGTCAGCTCGACACGCCGCGGCGCGCCGGGGACGAGGTCGATGAAGTTGTCGACAAAGCCCACGCCCTCGGCCTGCAGCCACAGGCCCTTGACGGGACGGTCGGCGGCAATCAGCAGCGCCTGGCCGTCGCACCGCAGGCTGAGCCGCGCACCGCCCAGGCGGTAGAACTTGAAGGGCTCGGTCCACGCGCAGTCGCGCGCCATCTCGTGGCCGCCGGCGTCCAGCACCCTCAGCTCGGCAACGGCCGGCGACCCCAGCGACGGCAGCGCCACGATGGTTTCCACGCTGCTGGATGCCCCCACCTGCTGGTCCAGCGCGGCCTCGGCCAGCGGCTGGCCGTCCAGCGAGAAGACGCGCAACTGCAGACTCAGCGCCAGCGCGTCGGCGCTGCCGTTCATGACGGCCAGCCGCGCCTGCCCGGCCTCCAGCCGCACCGCGGCGGCCAGCGGCGCCAGCGCGCGCCGCACCGTGTGCCAGGCCGGCTTCACCACGCCGGCCGAGTCGATCAGTGCCCAACTGGTCACCGGCCAACAGTCGTTCAGCTGCCACACCAGCGCGCCGCCCACGGCGCGGGCGCCGGGCTGCTGCCAGCGACGGCGGAAGTCCTGGTAGGCCACGCGCATGGCCTCGGCCTGCACGAACTGCGTCGCGTAGACGTGGTCCGCCAGCGTGGCGCCCACGCGCAGGTTGTCGGCCAGGTACACGGCCAGGCGGCGATGCCCGTCCGGGTTGCCGGAGCCCGCCTTGTTGTGCCATTGCACCGTCTGGCTCTCGGGAAAGCGCTCGTCCTCGGGCAGCACCGACTCGAACAAGGCCAGCGACGGATGCGACTGCATGCCGAACTCGCTGACGAAGCGCGCCTGCACCTCGCCGTAGCGCTGGTAGGGCAGCATCTGCTGGTGCCAGACCTCCCAGCTGTGGCGATCGCCGATGGTCGCGTCGGACGACTTCACGCCGCCGGGCGTGTAGGGGCTGCCGGGCCAGTACGTGCGGCCGGGGTCCAGCGCCGCGCAGACGTCCGGCAGCAGCTTTTCGTAGATCGCCCGCGCCTCGAACTGCTCGAACGCCACGCCAGCCGACTCGGCCAGCATGTAGTCCTCGTTGTTGCCACACCAGAGCGCCAGGCAGGCGTGGTGGCGCAGCCGCTTCACCTGGCCTTCAGCCTCGGCGCGCACGCTGGCCTGGAAGGCCTCATTCGCCGGGTACAGGCCGCAGGCGAACATGAAGTCCTGCCAGACCAGCACGCCCAGTTCGTCGCAGGCCTCGTAGAAGGCTTCGTGCTCGTAGATGCCGCCGCCCCAGACGCGCAGCATGTTCATGTTCGCGTCGGCAGCCTGGGCCACGCGCTCGCGATAGCGCGCCGGCGTGATGCGCTCCAGCAGGCTGTCGTCGGGAATCCAGTTGGCGCCGCCGGCGAACAGCTCCTGGCCATTCACCTCGAAATGGAAGCTGCTGCCCACCTCGCCCCGCACGGGCTGCTGCAGCAGGCGCAGCGTGCGCAGACCCGTGCGCCGGCTCTGCTGGGCCAGCACGCGGCCGCCGTCCAGCACGCGGGCAACCAGCGTGTACAGCGGTTGCGCGCCCAGGCCGCGCGGCCACCAAAGCTGCGCGTCGGCCACGTCCAGCGTGGCCTGAGGCGTGCCGGCCGCCACAACCTGAGCCGCGACGCTGCGGCCTTGCGCATCCAGCAGCTCGAACTGCAGTTGCTGGCCCGCGCCTTCGATCTGCGCCCGCACCTTCAGCGTGGCACTGCGCGCGGCCACATCCACCTCGGCCTGGCAATGCAGGTCGGCGATGCGCGCCGAGCCGCTCCAGCGCCGCACCGGCCGCCATGGGCCGCTGACGATCAGCTCCGGGCCCCAGTCCCAGCCGAAGTGGTATTGCGCCTTGCGCGCATGCAGCCGGGCGCTGTCGCCGTTCCACAACTGCCGCTTGCCATGCACCGCCTCCACCTCGCGGGCGCGTGCCAGCGCGGGATCGAAGCGCAGCAGCAGCTGGTTGGCACCGGGCCGCAGGTGGTCGCGCACGTCCACGCGATGCGGCACGAACATGTTGTCGCTGAGCAGCAGCAGCTCACCGTTCAGCCAGACCGAGCAATAGGTGTCCAGGCCCTCGAACACCAACTCCTCGCGCGGCGCCAGCTCGCCGACCTCGAAGTCCAGGCGCCAGGCCCAGCTGCGCTCGCCCACCCAGCGCAGCTGGGTCTCGTTGCGGCCATAGAAGGGGTCGGGCACGCGGCCGGCCGCCAGCAGGGCGGCATGGGCCGAACCGGGCACGGCGGCGGGCAGCCAGTCGGGCGCGGGAATCGCGGCCAGCACGGCGGCATCGGCACCGGGTGGTGCTTCGGCCAGTTGCCAGCCTTCATGGAGGTCGATCAGGCGTTCAGGAGTCACGGGAGCGGGGCTTGCGGCATGAACCACAGCCGCTAAACATAAATTTGTTGCGCATTCTGTTTCTCATCCATAGCAGGCGCGATCAGGGATAGCCCCGATGAAACAAGGCCAGATATGACCTTTCCGCCACATTCAATCTGCAGATAATCCAAATCGTTTACTAAACATATCGAGACAAACCTGTCGTGCACCTTGCACTGCCCACGCTTGCCCTCACGCTGCTGCTCGCTGCCGGCCTGCGGCCCGCACTGGCCGCGCATCTGGTGGTCTGGATGGTGGGCGACGACAAGACGCCGCGCGTCATGCAACCGGCAGTGGAGGCCTACCGCGCCCGCCACCCCGGCGTGACCATCGAGGTACGCGACGTGCCCTGGGCCGACGCCATGACCAAGTACTCCGCCGCGCTGGCCAGCCGGCGCGGGCCGGACCTGGTCACCGCCAGCAGCTCCTACGCCATCGCGCTGGGCGCCAAGGGCGCGCTGGTGGACCTGGCCGAGGCCGCGCCAGACCTGGCGGCCGAGCTGAAGCGGCAGGCCAACCCGGGCGCGCTGGCGGCCGTCAGCCGCGCCGACGGCCGCCTGTTCGGCGCGCCGTTCGACATGCATGTCCAGCTGCAGTACTACCGCAGCGACCTGCTGGAGCGGGCGCCGGCCGACTGGGACGGCTTTCTCGCCACCGTGCGCAGCCAGCGCACCCAGGGCCGCGGCTTCGCGCAGCAATGGGGCAACACCAGCTGGCTGGGCTTCTACCCCTATCTGCGCCAGGCCGGCGGCACGGTCTACGACGCCGGCTGCCGCCGTGCCGTCATCGACAGCCCCGAAGCCGTCCGCGCGCTGACCTACTACGCCCGCCTCTACCGGGAGCTGAACGCCCCCACCGACGGCTGGCCCGACGCCGACGGCGGGCTGGAGAGCGGCGCCTACGGGCTGATGCAGTCCGGCACCTGGCTGCTGTCGCGCATGGACATGGTGCACAAGGGCCTCGTGGGCAAGTGGGCCGCGGCGCCGCTGCCGGCCGGCCCCAGCGGCCGGCGCACGGCAGTGCTGGGCGGCACGGTGCTGGCCGTCACGCGCTTCTCGCCGCAGCGCGCGCTGGCGCTGGACTTCATGCGCACGCTGTACCAGCCCGAGGTCACCCGCCGCATGGCCGAGGCGGCGTTGGCTCACGGCGGCATGTGGCTGCCCTCAGGCCGGCAGGACCAGATCGCCGCCCTGCCCCTGCCCTACCGCGACGCGCTGCTCGCCCAGCTCGCCGACGCCGAAGGCCCGCCCCCCTGCCCGGCATGGATACGCCAGGACTACGTGCTGACCCGCGCCGTACAACGCGTGGTGCTGGCCGGCGGCGACCCACAGGCCGAGCTGAGCCGCGCCGCGGCCGTCATGAACCGCGCGCTGGAGGCCCAAAGATGATCTGGCGCCGCCATGGGCGGGACATGCTGCTGGTCACGCCGTTCTTCGCGCTGTTCGCGCTGTTCGGCGTCTGGCCCGTGCTGCGCTCGGCCTGGCTGAGCCTCACCGACTACCACGCCACCGACGCCCCGGTCTTCATCGGCCTGGGCAACTACGCCGAGCTGTTCGCCGACGAACGCTTCATGACCGCGCTGGCCAACACCTGCGCCTACATGGCCTGGGTGTCCGTCATCGCGGTGCTGCTGGGCCTGGCGCTGGCGCTGGCCTTCGGCAGCGACTCGCGCCTGCACCGCGCGGTGCGCGTGGCCTTCTTCCTGCCCGCCGTGGCCGGCGGCGTGGGCGCCATCTCGGCCTGGAAGTGGCTGGCCAACTCCGAGGCCTATGGCCTGTTCAACAGCCTGCGCGCGGCGCTGGGGCTGGAGCCCGCCCGCTTCCTGGGCGATCCGGCCTGGACGCTGCCGGTGCTGGTGCTGGTGGGCGTGTGGTCGGTGCTGGGCTACAACCTGGTCATCTTCGTGGCCGGCCTGCGCGCCATCCCGAAGGAGCTGTACCAGGCCGCCCAGCTGGACGGCGCCTCGCCCTGGCGCCAGTTCCTGCACATCACGCTGCCCAATCTGCGGCCCACGCTGGTCTACGTGTCGCTGACCGGCATGATCGCTAGCTTCCAGGTCTTCTACGTGCCCTACCTGATGTACGGCGCGGTGGACACGCTGGGCGGCCCGCTGGACTCGGCGCTGATGCTGGTCACCTACCTGTTCGACCGGGGCTTCCGCCATCTGGACCTTGGCCTGGCCTCCGCCGCCGCCTGGGTGCTGACGCTGATCCTGTTCGGCCTGACCTGGCTGAACCTGAAGCTGGTGGGCCGGGAGGGCGGGCGATGACACTGTGGCGATGGCTGCGCGCACCGCTGTGGCTGCTGGTGCCGGTGATGCTGCTGCCCTACTACTGGATGGCCATCGGTGCGTTCAAGCCGGTGTCCGAGCTGCTGCGCCAACCGCCCACGCTGTGGCCAGAGCACGCCACCTGGCGCAACTTCCTGAACCCCGACTGGGCCGGCATCACCGCCGACCCGACGCGGCTCGCGGGCATCCTGCAGGTCAGCGTCGAGGGCCACGGTTTTCTGCGCTTTTACGCCAACAGCCTGTTGGTCACCGTGGTGGTCACGACGGTCAGCCTGCTGGCCGCGTCGCTGGTGGCCTTCGTGCTGACCAAGCGGCCCTTCCCCGGCAGCCGCTGGCTGTTCCGCCTGCTGCTGGTCTCGATGATGCTGCCGTGGGAGGTGACCATCGTGCCCAACTTCGTCACCGTGGCGCAGCTGGGCTGGATCAACAGCTACGCCGCGCTGCTGGTGCCGGGGCTGGCCAAGGCCTTCGTCGTCTTCTACTTCCGCCAGGCCATGCTGAGCCTGCCGGACGAGCTGGTCAGCGCCGCCCGGCTGGACGGCGCCGGCACGCTGCGCACCTGGTGGAGCGTGGTGCTGCCGCTGCAGCGGCCGGCGCTGGCGGCCATCGCGATTCCCGTGGCGGTGGGCGAGTGGAACAACTTCCTGTGGCCGCTGCTGGTCGTGAACGACGCCGCCACGCTGACGCTGCCGCTGCAGCTGGGCAAGATGGCCGGCGACCTCAGCTTCAACCCGCAGGCCTCCGCGGTGCTGATGGCCGGCTCGCTGCTGGCCTCGCTGCCGGCCATCGTCCTCTTCCTGATCTTCCAGCGCCAATTCGTCGCGGGCCTGCAGGCCGGTGCGACCAAGGGCTGACGCCATGACCACCGCCTTTGACCCCCTCGATCCCGAACAGCTGCGCCCCTGGGCCGCGCGCTGGCGCGACGAGCTGCTGCTCAACGTGCTGCCCTGGTGGCAGAAGAACATCTTCGACGCCGAGGGCCGCGTGCTGGGCGGTCGCCGCAACGACGGCCGCGTGCTGGACGCGCCGCGCAGCGCCGTGCTGGGCACGCGGCTGCTGTGGACCTTCGCCAGCGCCGAGCAGCGTCTGACCCTGCCGCCGGGCCCGCCGCTGGACTGGGCCTGGGACTGGGTGAGCCACGGCCTGACCGACCCCGAGCATGGCGGCGTGTTCTGGCATGTGGACGCGCAAGGCCGGCCGCTGGCCACGCACAAGCAGGTCTACGCGCAGGCCTTCGCCATCTACGCGCTGTGCGCCGCACACGCGGCCCGACCCGATCCCGCGCAGCGTGCGCTGCAGCAGGCGCTGGACTTCTTCGAGCTGCTGCAGGCCCATGCCTTCGACAAGGCCGACGGCGGCTGCTGGGAGGGCTTCACGCGCGACTGGCTGCCGCTGCCCGGTGCGCGACTGTCCGACAAGGAGCCCCCCGCGCCCAAGACCATGAACACCATGCTGCACGTGCTGGAGGCGCTGACCGAGCTGCTGCGCCACCACCGCGCGCCGGCCGTCGAGGCGCGGCTGCGTGAGCTGCTGGTGCTGTTCATCGAGCGCATCTGGCTGCCTGGGCCGCGCTGCTTCGGCCTGTTCTTCTCGCACGACTGGCGCGTGCTGACGCCGCAGGTCTCGTGGGGCCACGACATCGAGACGTCCTGGCTGCTGGTGCGCGCGGCCGAGGTGCTGGGTGATGCGACGCTGCGGGCCCGCAGCCGCGACCTCGCCGTGCAGGTGGCCGACGCGGTGCTGGCGCGCGGCGTGGCGCCCGACGGCAGCGTGCACGGCGAAGGGCGCTTCGACGGCCGCGTCACCGACGAGCAGCGCCACTGGTGGTGCCAGGCCGAAGCGGTCATCGGCTTCTGGGACGCCTGGCAGATCAGCGGCGACCCACGCCACGCCCAGGCCGCCTGGCGGGCCTGGCGCTACATCGACCGCCATCATGTGGACCGTGCCGGCGGCGACTGGTTCAAGACGCTGGACGTGCAGGGCCGCGTCGTGGCCACCGTGCCCAAGGCCGGGCCCTGGGAATGCCCCTACCACCATGTCCGCACGGGGCTGGAAATGATCGAACGACTGGCAGCTGCCGCATGAAGCACTGGATGAAAGGACTGGCCTTGGCCGCAACCCTGACCCTGGCCGCGACATCGCACGCCGCCGACGCACGCCTGCAGGCCGTCATGACGAAGCTGGACCGTGGCGAGCCCATCACGCTGGCGACCGTAGGCGGCTCCATCACGACCGGCTATGCGGCACAGCCGCCGCGCGAACGAGGCTGGGCCGCGCTGCTGGCCAAGGCGCTGGGGCCGCGCGTGAAGCTGGTCAACGCCGGCGTCAGCGGCACGGACTCGGCCGCCGGCGTGCACCGGCTGCAGGCCCAGGTGCTGGACGCCGCGCCCGACCTGGTCGTCGTCGAGTTCGGCGTCAACGATCAATGGCTGGACCCGGCCGTGCGTGGCAGCAGCTATGAAGCCCTGCTGCGCCGGCTGCTGACGGCCAAGAAGCCGCCGGCCGTCGTCGTGCTGGGCCTCACGCAACAAGGCAACCAGGCACGCGATGCGACCGACCTGCAACTGCGGCTGGCCGCCCACCACGGCCTGACGGCGCTGGACTTTGGCGCCTGGATGCAGGCGCGCGCAGCCGCCGGCGCGGACCGCTGGGCCACGCTGCACGACGAGCCGGTGCACCCCAACGGCACGGGCCACCAGCGCATTGCGCAGGCGCTGGTCGAGACGCTGCGCGCCGCCGCCACGGGTCCTGCGACCACGACGCCCCTGCCCGCACCGCTGCACGGCCGCGCGCATGAATTCACGCGGCTGTTGATGAACGACACGCTCAAGCCTTACCAGAACAGCGGCTTCGCGCGCGGCGGCGAGGTGCACCCGGAGTGGACCGGCCAGCAGCCCGGCTGGGTCGCCACGGCCGATGACGCCGAGGCGCGCTTCCTGGTCTGGGGCAGCGAGGTCGCCGTCTTCCACGCCGAGAGCGAGCACTACCGCAACCTGGAGGCCCGCATTGACGACGGCCCCTGGGTCACGCTGCAGGGCCACGTGCCGGAGCGCAAGGGCTACCTGGGCTGGCACTACACCGTGGTGGGCCGCGACATCGAAGCAACGGCCCACCTGCTGCAGGTGCGCGTGAAGCGCGACGCCTGGGCCGGCAGCGGCCGGCCCGCCAGCCTGTTGGCCATCATGTCCGCCGGCGTCCTGCCACCTGCGCTGCGCACCAGCGCCTTCGAGCAGCAGCCGCCCAGCAACCGCATGGGCCTGATCCCCGCCGCCGACCCGCGGCTGCGCTGGGTCGGCCGCATAGCCCCCGGTCCGCTGCCGTCCACCAAGCTGCTGGTGTGGAGCGGCAGCGAGCTGCGCGCGCGCTTCACCGGCCGCGAGCTGGCGCTGGAGTTCTCGTCGACGCACTGGGGCACCAGCCACTTCACGGTCGAGATCGACGGCCGCGTGCTGCCGCTGGCCGTGCCGGGCAAGGGCATGAGCGTCTGGCGGCTGCGCGAGCCGCTGGCCGACGGCGAACACACGCTGAGGCTGCTCAAGCGCACCGAGGCGCCCATGGCCGAAGTCGCCTTCCACGGCCTGCGGCTGGCCGAGGGCGGCCGGCTGCTGGACCCGCCGCCCGCCCGGCCGCTGAAGCTGGAGTTCTACGGCGACTCCATCACCGCCGGCGCCTGCAATGGCGACGTCGATGCCGACCAGTACGACGACCTCTACTACCACGACGGCACGCGGGCCTACGGCGCGCTGACCGCTGCGAAGCTGGGCGCCGACTACGTCGGCATCGCCGTCAGCGGCATCGGCGTCACGGCCACCTTCAACGAGCTGCTGATGCCGCAGGTCTGGAACCGCTACGCGCCGCGGCTGGATGCCGGCGTGGCCCCGCCCGATGCGCGCGCGCCGGACGTGGTGCTGGTCAACCTTGGCCAGAACGACCACGGCTTCCCCGGCACCAAGGGCCAGCGCATCGCCGCCGACTTCGGCCCTCGCTACCTGGCCTTCGTGCGCGAACTGCGCGCGCGCTACCCGCAGGCCCGGCTCGTGCTGCTGGCCGGTGGCATGACGGCGTGGAAAGAGGAGCCTGCCATCCCGCGCGCGCTGCAACAGGCCGTTGCGACGCTGCGGGGCGAGGGCGATGCGCGCGTCTGGACCTACACCTTCCAGGCCTTCGCCCATGCCCACCCGCGCATCGACGTGCACGCGCAAATGGCCGACGAGCTGACCCGTTTCCTGCAGACCGAGGTACTGAAATGACGACACCCGACATGCGCCGGCCCGATGCGCTGTGGGCCCACATGCGCCACACGCTGGCCTTCTACGCGCCACGCGTGATGGACCCGTCCGGCGGCTGCTTCCAGTTCTTCAAGGACGACGGCACGGTCTACGACCGCCGCACCCGCCACCTGGTCAGCAGCACGCGCTTCGTGTTCAACCATGCGCTGGCCTGGCGCTGGTTTGGCGGCGCCACGGCCGACGTGGCGCACGCGCTGGCCTTCGTCAACACGGCCCACGCGCAACCGCAAGGCGGCTACGCCTGGGTGCTGGACTGGCACGACGGCCAGGCGCGGGTCACCGACGGCACCAACCACTGCTACGGCCTGGCCTTCGTGCTGCTGGCCCACGCGCACGCGGCCGAGGCCGGCGTGGCCGGCACGCGCGAGGGCATCGCGGCCACCTTCGCGCTGATGGAGCAGCGCTTCTGGGAGCCGGCCCACGGCCTGTACGCCGACGAGGCCACGCCCGATTGGCAGGTCGGCTCGTACCGCGGCCAGAACGCCAACATGCACGCCTGCGAGGCCATGCTGGCCGCCCACGCCGCCACAGGCGAGGCGCGCTACCTTGAGCGTGCGCTGACGCTGGCGACCTCCATCGCGCAGCGCCAGGCCGCACTGGCCGACGGCCTGGTCTGGGAGCACTACCACCCCGACTGGACGCCCGACTGGGACTACAACCGCGACGACAAGACCAACATCTTCCGGCCCTGGGGTTTCCAGACCGGCCACCTCACCGAGTGGGCCAAGCTGCTGCTGATGCTGGACCGCCGCCTGGGTGATGCGGCGCCTGATTGGCTGGTGCCGACCGCGCGCCACTTCTTCGACACCGCCATGCAGCGCGGCTGGGACGCCACGCATGGCGGCCTCGTCTACGGCTTCGCGCCGGATGGCGAAGTGTGCGATGCCGACAAGTATTTCTGGGTGCAGGCCGAGAGCCTGGCCGCCGCCGCGTGGCTGGCCGTCCGCACCGGCGACGACGCCTACTGGCGGTGGTACGACCGGATCTGGGCCTATGCCTGGCAGCACTTCGTGGACCACGAGCACGGCGCCTGGTATCGCATCCTGGCACCCGACAACGCCAAGCTCACCGACGAGAAAAGCCCCGCCGGCAAGACCGACTACCACACGATGGGCGCCTGCCAGGACGTGCTGGCCGCACTGGGCGTGCAGCCACCCGCCCGATAACCAAGGAGACAAGAAGCATGAAGACCCTGACAGTCGCCGCCCTGCTGGCAGCCACCTTCGCGGCGCAGGCCGCGCCGCCCCAGCTCGCATGGCGCGGCATCAGCCTGTCCAGCGCCGAATGGGGCGAGAAGCTGCCCTTCCCCGGCACCTACGGCAAGGACTACGTCTACCCCAGCGTCGCCAGCACGGCCTACTACCAGGCCCAGGGCATGAACCTGATGCGCATCGCCTTCCGCTGGGAGCGCCTGCAGCCCGTGCTGATGGGCGAGCTGGACGCCACCGAGCTGGCCCGGCTGCGCGAGTTCGTTGACGGCACGACCGCCCGCGGTCTGCACGTGCTGCTGGACCCGCACAACTACGCCGCCTACCGGGGCCACCATGTCGGCAAGCCCGAGGTACCCTTCGCCGCCTTCGCCGACTTCTGGCGCCGCCTGGCGCTGCAGTTCAAGGACAACCCCAAGGTGCAGTTCGGCCTCGTCAACGAACCGCGCGAAATGCCGACCGAGACCTGGGGTGAGGCCGCCCAACAGGCGGTCAACGCCATCCGCGCAGCGGGCGCGAAGAACCTCATCACGCTGCCCGGCAACGGCTACACCGGCGCTTGGAGCTGGTTCGAGAGCACCTGGTACGGCACGCCCAACGCCGAGGTCATGGGCAAGGTCCGCGACCCGCTGGACCACATGGTGTTCGAGGTCCACCAGTACTTCGACAAGGACGGCTCGGGCACGAACACCGAGTGCGTCAGCCCCACCATCGGCGTCGAGCGGCTGCAGCGCTTCACGGACTGGCTGCGCAAGCACAAGCGCCGCGCGCTGCTGGGCGAACTGGGCGGCGGCGCCAATGCGGTCTGCGAACAGGCCGTGCGCGGCGCGCTGGAGCATCTGAAGGCCAATGCCGACGTCTGGACCGGCTGGCTGTGGTGGGCGGGCGGCCCGACCTGGGGCGACTACTTCCTGTCGCTGGAGCCAGGTGCCGACGGCAAGGACAAGCCGCAGATGCGCTGGCTGCAGCCTTACCTGAAGGACTGAGTCATGAAGCGGGCCTCTGCGCCAAAGCTGGCCAGCTTGGCCCGCAGTGGCGCCGTCAGCGACGCCGGCTCGGCAAAGCCCTGGCGCTGCCAGTAAGGCACCGAGCCCTGCACGGCCACCAGACCCATGCGCGCCAGGCCCAGCGCGCGAGCGCTGTCGGTCAGTCGGGCCAGCAGGCGTGAAGCCAGGCCCAGCGAACGGGCCTCGGGCGCGACGGCCAGGTCGTGAAGGTACAGCAGCGTGGGTGACGCGGGCCGCTCGCAGTGCAGCGCATCCAGCGCCGGCAAGGTGACCTCGCAGACAGGCAGACTGACTGCATAGGCCAGCGGCGCGCCGTCGTCGTCCCGGCGCACCAGCCAGCAGCAGCCCAGGCCGTCCGTCACGGCCAGCTTGGCGGCGAAGGCTTCGCGACGCTCCAAAAAGCCGACGCCGTAGCAGCGCTGTTGCAGCGCCAGTACGGCGTCGAGATCGGCTGGAGTCATCGCGTGCAGTTGCACGCGATCCATCGGCTGTCAGCGGCCGAAGCCGCCCTTGCGCGGGCCGCCGGGTCCGCGGCGCTCGCCACCGAAGGACGGACGGTCGCCGCCAAACGAGGGCTTGCCGCCGGCGTTGAACGCCGGACGGTCGCCACGCGGCTGGAAGCCGCGGTTGTCCTGGCGCGGCTGGAAGCCACGACCCTCGCCGCGCGGCGCGAAGCCACGGTCGTCACGGGGCTGGAAGCCGCGATCCTCGCGAGGGGCAAAGCCGCGCTCATCGCCACGCGGCTGGAAGCCGTCCTGGCGCGGCGCGAAGCCACGGTCCTGGCCGAAAGGCTTGCCGCCGCCATGGAAGGGGCGGCCGCCGTCTTCACGACGGAACGGCTTGTTGCCGAAACCGGGACGGCCGCCACCGAAGTGGCCGCGCGGACCGCGGTCGTCGAACGAACCGGCCGGACGCGGCGGGAAGATGCGCGGCTCCTGGGTCTTGGGCTCCAGGCCGGAGATGTGCGAGACCGGGATGGTCTGCGTCGTGAACTGCTGGATGCGGCGGATCATGGACACGTCATCGCGCAGGCCCAGCGTGATCGCCAGGCCACTGCGACCCGCACGGCCGGTTCTGCCGATACGGTGGACGTAGTCCTCGGCCTTCATCGGCAGGCCGTAGTTGATGACGTGGCTGATGGTCGGCACGTCGATGCCGCGGGCCGCGACATCGGTGGCCACCAGCACCTTCAGGTCGCCGCGGCGCAGGCCCATCAGCACGCGGTTGCGCTTGCCTTGCGGCATGGCGCCGTGCAGCGGGGCGACGGCGTGGCCGATCTCGGCCAGGCGCTCGGCCAGCCAGTCGGCGTCGCGCTGCGTGCTGGTGAAGACGACGGCCTGGTCCAGCTCCGGCGTGGCCAGGATGGCTTCCAGCAGCTGGTCCTTGTGGTGGGGGTTGTCGGCCCAGTGCAGGCGCTGCTCGATGTTCTCGTGCGTGTCGGTGTGCGACGCGACCTCGATGCGCTGCGGGTCCTTCAGCAGCTGCTGCGCCAGGCGGCCCACGTGGCCAGCGAACGTGGCGCTGAACATCACGGTCTGCTTGGTCTCGGGCGTGTGGCTGGTCACGACGTTGATGTCGTCGATGAAGCCCATGTCCAGCATGCGGTCGGCCTCGTCCAGCACCAGCATCTCGACGTTGGACAGCACGCACTTGCCGCTGGCCAGGTGGTCCAGCAGGCGGCCGGGCGTGGCGATCAGGATATCCAGCGGGCCGGTCAGCTGGCGGATCTGCAGCGGGTAGGGCATGCCGCCCAGCACGGTGGCGACCTTCAGGCCGGGGATGTGGCGGCCGTAGGTCTGGGCGGCCTTGCTGACCTGCATGGCCAGCTCGCGGGTGGGGGCCAGCACCAGCACGCGCGGGCCGTAGATGACGCCCTTCTCGCGGCGCTTGGTGTTGTCGCCACGCGAGGCGAGGATCTTCTCCAGCGCGGGCAGGATGAAGGCGGCCGTCTTGCCCGAGCCGGTGCGCGACGAGACCATCAGGTCCTTGTTCGCAAGTGCCGCCGGAATGGCTTGCGCCTGCACGTCGGTGGCGTTCTCGTAGCCGGCATCCTTGACGGCTTGCAGCACGGTGGGGCTCAGGCCCAGGGTCTCGAAACTCATCGTTCGTTCTTTCATTCGGAGTCACGCCGCGCGAATGCAAACGCGCAGCGCCGAGGGGCATTGCAAGCCCTTCGGAATCACATAAGTCGCTGGGAGATAGATCAGCTCGCGTCGTGCGGCTCGGGCAAGTACTTCAGCCCGGGTGCGGCGCGGGGGAACAATCAGTCAAAGCGACGGCTTCATCGCCGCCGACCGATCCGTGTTCGGAGTCCGATTCGAATGATCGAACGAGGTCAGAGGAGACGTGGAACACCTGGGGCAGCCCCAGGCGAAGCCGCGACTGTAGCATCGTTCAGGGTTTTCACCAAGCGCCTGCTAGGCCTGCGGCGCCTTCGTCAAGTCCGTCACGGCCGGCAGCCGCGCCGCCAGCAGTGCGCCGATGTCCAGGATGCCGCGGCCGAAGACGCCGTCGGGCTGCCAGTGCGGCCCCGGCACGCGCGCCGTTCTCCGTGCCAGCTGGCGGAAGGCCTCGGGCACACACCAGGCCTGGCCGGCATAGGCCGCGGCGATCTCCGCGCGGCGGTGCGTGAGCCACAGCGCCGCGGCGCCGGTGGTGATGGCGGTGGCGTAGGACGTACCGTCACCGCCGCCGGTGTAGCGGAAGCTGGTGGCCGAGCGCGGGTCGGCGCGGCGCAGGTCGGCGGCCGGCGCGCTGAAGTCCACTTCCGGCCCGAAACTGCTGCCCGACCACGGCTGCTCCCTGGACGTGACGCCCGCCACCGCCACCGTGCGTGACAGGCGCGCCGGCGCGACGACCGGGTCCACGTAGTTGCCGGCCGCGCAGACGACGATGACGCCGGCCTCGTAGGCGCGGTCCAGCGCCTTCTTCATCCCGGGCAGGACCTGGCCCAGCACCACGCCCAGGCTCACGTTGACGACACCCACCCCCTGCCGCACCGCAGCGTCCAGCCCATCGGCGAACTGGCGCTGCGCATGGTTGATCCAGACCGCATCGGTCATGCGGATGGACAGGTGGGGCACCCTGGGCGCGACGCCGTAGAAGGGCCGGCCGTCGGCCACCGGATCGTGGCCGCTGATGGTGGCGCCGATGCGCGTGCCATGGCCACCATTGAAGCCGGTCACCGGGTCCAGGCCGCCGCCGGGTTCGGGAGGCTGGAAGGCACTGCCACCCCCGTTGGGCGGCGGCGGCAGGTCGGTGCGGCCCTGGGCCTCGTCCACCCAGGTCGTCGCGCCGAAGCCAAAGGCGGGATGGCGTGTGTAGCCAGTGTCGAGCTGGCCAACGCGCGTCGCGCCCCAGGCGATATGGTCGGGCCCGCCCAACAGCTGCCAGGCCGCGGGCGCACGCACCATGTCCAGATGCCAGTCCAGCGTGCCGACCGGTGCGGGCGGGGGCGGCTTCAGCACTGGCAGCGCCTCGGCGTCGCGGGTGCGCAGCAGGGCAAGGATCTCGTCGTCGTTCAGCCGCCGGGGCGTCTGAATGCCCAGCACGCTGAGCCAGACCTCGGGCGGCGCCGTGTACTCGCGCTGCAGCGCTTCCAGCAGATGGCCGCGCAGCAGCGCGCGATCCGGGCCGACCGGAAACAGGCGCACATCCAGCCCCGGCAGGTACTTGCGCAGCCGCCGCTGCACATCGGCAAGGGGCCTTCCATCGGTCTGGATCAGGTAGCCGGCCATCGTGGGTCTCCCGTGGTCTGTGCCGGCATTGGACGCAGTCGCTCACGACCGCGCCTCCGCAGAACTACCGACCCAAGGTGGCCGGCAGCCAGCCGCGCAGGCTGTTGAAAAAGGCCAGGCCCTCGGCGCGCGCGAGGTCATCGCGCGTCAGGCGTGCCTCGCGGACACGGCCTTGCCCCAACAGCTCGGCGCGCAGGACGCCGGGCAGCAGGCCGGCGGCCAGCGGCGGTGTCAGCCACTGACCGGCCAGCTGCACGGCGAGGTTGCCGAAGCTGCACTCGGTCAGCTCGCCGGCCTCGTTCCACAAGATGAGGTCGAAGGCGTCGGCCGGCTTGTCGAGGGCGTACAACTCGCGCCGCGTGGTCTTGTGCGCCAGGAACTCGGCGCCCGGACCCCGCGTGGGCATGGCTCGATCGGCCAGCGCCAGGCGCACGGGCTCGGACGTGGGCGCGAACGGCGCCAGCGTGTGGGCCAGGCGGCCCTCGGCGTCGCAGGTGAGGCGCAGCCGCCAGCTGCCCTGCGGATGGGCCACGGCCACCGCCTGCAGGTGCGCGCGCGCATCGGTCAGCGAAAAGCGCAGGCCGAAGTGGCGCGCGGTGCGCTGCATGCGCGCGAGATGGGCGTCGCCACGCAGCGCGACGCCGTTCTCCAGCCGCAGGGTCTCCAGCGCCTCGACGGGCGCCTCGGCCCGCGCCAGGAAGCGCGACTTGGCGCGCCATTCGGCGATCTCGGCGGCGGGCTCGCTGTCCAGTGTGATGGCGCTGCCGATGCCGCAGGTCAGCGCATCGCCGTCGAACTCGACGGTGCGTATGGGCACGTTGAAGGTCGCCACGCCGCCGGGCTGGATCAGCCCCAGCGCGCCGCAGTACCAGCCACGCGCCGTGGGCTCCAGCTCGCGGATGATCTGCATGGCCCGCACCTTGGGCGCGCCCGTCACCGAGCCGCAGGGGAACAGCGCGGCAAAGGCGTCGGCCAGCGACAGCCCGGCACGGCTGACCGCCGTGACGGTGGACGTCATCTGCCAGACGGTCGGCAGCGCATGCAGCTCGAACAGCCGCGGCACGCGCACCGTGCCCAGCTGCGCGACGCGGCTGAGGTCGTTGCGCAGCAGGTCCACGATCATCAGGTTCTCGGCGCGCTCCTTCTCGCTGGTGCGCAGGTGCTGCTGCGCGGCCTCGTCGTCGACGCGGTCGCGGCCACGCGGCGCCGTGCCCTTCATGGGTTGCGCGGCCAGCAGCCAGCTGGCCTTGGCGCCGGGCACGGGCCGCCAGTCGAAGAACAGCTCGGGCGACACGCTGGCCGCGCCGGCCTCGCGCAGGAACAGGCTGAAGCCGCCGGGCTGGCTGGCGTGCAGCGCCAGGAACAGTGCCGCAGGATCGAGCGCGCCGGCGGCGGCGCGCAGCCGCGTGGTCAGGTTGACCTGGTAGCAGTCGCCGTCGCGGATGTAGGTGCGGATGCGCTCGATGGCAGCCGTCGCGTCGGGTTCGCTGTCCGCCCAGCCCAGAAAACCGGTCGAGGCGCCCTCGCCCGCCGGCCAGTCCTCGGGCGGCGTGTCGTAGACGGCGAACTCGGCGAGCGGCGCGGTCGCCTCGTGCGTGGCCAGCACCGCGTCGAAGGCCGCGGCGGCCTCGTAGCGCAGGCCGCCCAGCACCCAGGCGCCGGCGCGTGCGGCCGCTTCGGCCTGGGCAATGACGGCGCGGACCTCATCGAGCCGCGTGGCGCGCAGCCAGCGCGCCGGCAACGTCGTCCAGCAGCCGCGCAGCCGCTCCCCGTCCTCTCGCGCGAGCGGATGGCGGGGAAAGTCGAACGCCGCGTGGATCAACTCAGAGCGCCAGGAATGTCGTCCGGTAGTGCGCCAGTTCCTCGATGGACTCGTTGATGTCGGCCAGCGCCGTGTGGGCCTGGGCCTTCTTGAAGCCCTCCAGGGCCGACGGCTTCCAGCGCTTGGCCAGTTCCTTCAGCGTGGACACGTCCAGGTTGCGGTAGTGGAAGAAGTCTTCCAGCTCGGGCATGTAGTTGGCCAGGAAGCGGCGGTCCTGGCAGATGCTGTTGCCGCACATCGGGCTCTTGCCCTTGGGCACGTACTGCTTCAGGAAGGCGATGGTCTGCGCCGCGGCCTCGGCCTCGGAGACGGTGGAAGCCTTCACGCGGTCGATGAGGCCGCTCTTGCCGTGCGTGCCCTTGTTCCACGCGTCCATCTTGTCCAGCGTCTCGTCGCTCTGGTGCACGGCGAAGACCGGGCCCTCCACGCGCTTGTCGAGGTTGGCGTCCGTCACGACGACGGCGATCTCGATGATGCGGTCCTTGTCGGGATACAGACCGGTCATCTCGAGGTCGATCCAGATCAGGTTGTTTTCGCTCAGGCTCAGGGTGTCGGACATGGTGGGTTCTCTCAGAAGTCCGGGAATTCTCGCAGCCTAAAATTTCGCCATGTCGCCCCTGCCCCTATCCCTGGCGTTTGCCGCCGCACTCGCCGTTTCGACGCTGCTCAAGTTCTGGCTGTCCTCGCGCCAGATCCGTCACGTCGCCTCCCACCGCGGCCAGGTGCCGGCGGCATTTGCCGGCAGCGTGACGCTGTCGGCCCACCAGAAGGCCGCCGACTACACCATCGCCCGTGCCCGCTTCGGCCTGCTGGCGCTGGCCTTCAACGCGGTGGTGCTGCTGGGCTGGACCTTGCTGGGCGGCCTGGACGCGCTGAACGGCTGGGTGCTGCAAGCCAGCCAGGCGCTCCCCGCGGGCTGGCAGCCCATGGGCTACCAGTTGGGGCTGGTGGCCGCCTTCGTGCTGATCGGCGGCCTGCTGGACCTGCCGTGGGAGCTCTGGTCCACGTTCAGGATCGAGCAGGCCTTCGGCTTCAACCGCATGACGCTGGGCATGTACTTCAGCGACATGCTGAAGGGGCTGGCCGTGGGCGTCGTGCTGGGCCTGCCCATCGTCGCGCTGATCCTGTGGCTGATGGGCGCGATGGGGCCGCTGTGGTGG
>CAMLKW010000071.1 GCA_946480605.1 uncultured Roseateles sp.
GCCGACATGTGGCTCGTTCAGGCAGAAGGCGCCCAGCATGTCGCCCCGGGCGAGCGGCTTCAGGAAGCGCTCCTTCTGGTCGGCGTTGCCAAAGCCCATCAGGATGGAGCAGACCGGGCAGTTGTTGACGCTGACCACCGTGCTGGTGCCGCCATCGCCGGCGGCGATCTCCTCCAGGATGACGGCCAGGGCCAGGTAGTCCAGCCCGGCACCGTCCCACTCGGTGGGCACGGCCACGCCGTAGCAGCCCAGCGCCGCGAGGCCCTTCAGCTGTTCGGCAGGGAAATGGTGTTGCTTGTCCCACGCCGCGGCATGGGGGGTGATCTCGGCTTGCACGAAGGCGCGGATGGCGTCCTGTACGGCGAGATGGTCTTCGGTAAGAAGCATGGGCTCGACCTTTGATGAGGGTGAGCCATTGTCCCCGCCAGGCGGGGAGCCGCAGCGCCTCGTCAGCCCCGCCCGTCCTTGACCAGCAGCGTGCCCCGCCCCACCACGCTGGGCGGCGAATGGCGCACCGTGGCGCGGCCGTCCACGTGGGCCAGCCAACCGCCCAGCTTGAGGTTCCACTCGATGCTGGCGACGCGCCAGCTCAGCACCAGCTCCTGCTCGGCGAACACCGGCGCCTTGAAGGCGAAGTTGAAGTTCAGGCACAGCAGTTCGCGCTGCTGGCCGTCGTCGTCGCGCGAGAAATGGCTGGCCGCCAGGCCGATCATCAGCGCCGTGGTCTGCTGGCCGCTGGCGATGATCTCGCCGTGGCGGGCGCGCTGGGCGGCCTGCACGTCGTGGTGCAACGGGTTGGTGTCGCCGGTCAGCCGCGCAAAGGTCGCAATGTCTTCGCGCGAGAAGCGGACCAGCCGCTCGCAGGTCTCGCCGACGTGGACCAGCGGGGTGGTGACGGTGTCGGCTTCGGCAACGGGGGCATCCATCAACTACTCCTGATGTTCATGATTGGTGCAATCCAGCGTGGGGCCCGCTGCTCCATGACGGGACAAGCAAGCGCAATGCCGGGGGCACGACCTTAGCAGCCCGGCTCGCTGTCCCGGCCGGTGCCGGTCAGGGTCGATCCTGCTCGTTGGGCGACTTGGGCGGCCGGCCCAGCACCCACATGAAGTACAGGGCCTTGGCCGCCTTGGCGCGACTGACCACCTGCTGCGGCTGCAGCTCCCGGCCGTTGAGCATGCGCCCACGGGCGATGCCTTGCTCGGAGCGGATCAGGCCCAGTTCGTAGGCCCGACGCACTGGCGCTGCCAGCGCGGGGGTGATCTCGGTCGTGTCGGACAACGCGGCCCACGGCAGCAGCGGGTCGTAGCGGGCATTCCGGGCGCCGCCGTTCAGGTTGGGGTCCAGCGCGGCCGCACTGGGCGCGGCCGCGGGGCCGTTGTAGTCCGTCATGTAGGCCGGCTTGCTGCGGAACCTGGCCTCGTAGGCCTGCAGCAGCAGCGCGCCCATGCGCTCGCGGCGCAGCGGCCCGGGGGCAGCGACCAGCGCCTGCGGCGGCAGCCCCAGCAGCCGGCCCAGCGCATCAGCGAACCGGGCTTCGTCCATGGGCTGCTCGGGGCGGAAGCGCCGCTCGCCGTCGAGCTCCAGCACACCCAGTTGCAGCAGCTTCTCGATCTGGTTGCGGTAGTAGGCACCGTCGCCGTCGACGATGTCGCGCGCGATCTCGGGGTAGACGGCCGACCCGTCCCCCGCCGCCAGCGCGGCCCTGGCCTCGGGGCGCAGCCAGGCCGTCACGTCGGCGGCCAGGCGGTCGCCCGCATCGGCCAGCCGCGCCAGCTCGGCAACCACCAGGCGCGCGTACTGCCTGGACATCGCCTCCTTGAAATGCGTGCCGTCGATCTTGTCCGCCGGATGCCCGTTGGCATAGCTGCCGGTGTTGGTCTTGCCGGGCGTCTCGCCGGCCTCGATGGACATCACCATCGCCGTGACGGCGGCCGGACCGGCCTGGTTGTAGTACTCGACGCTGCGCGCGTTCAGGTCCACGACCGGCACACCCAGCTCAGCGCCCAGGCGGCGCAGCAGCGCCGGGAAGCGCCGCGTGGTGAAGGAGTCCGCATAGACCTCGCCGGCTTTCAGCGCACCGGGCACGCGCGCCATCGGCGTCACCAGCACCGGCCGCAGGCCGCGCGCGCGGATGGCGGGCAGGTAGACCTCGCGCACCATCTCCTCGACCATGGCTTCCGTGCCGCCACGGCCCCAGCGGCGCGTCTCGTCGGCGCTTTCGTCGTTGTGGCCGAACTGGATCAGCACCACGTCGCCCACGCGGCCGGCCAGCAGCAGGTCGTTGAAGCGCCCCTCGGCATAGGCGCTGCGCCATGAGCGCCCGCCCATCGCGTAGTTCTGCAGCCGCACCTGCCTGGCGTCAAACAGCCGGCCCAGCACCTGGCCCCAGCCGCTCATGGGCGCCTCGTCGAAGGTGTAGGTCTTCATCGTCGAGTCGCCCAGCGTGAACAGCGTGGGCCGCTCACCGGCCGGCCGCGGCTCGGGCGGCAGCGGGGTCAGCTCGACCTCCTCCAGCCCCACGGCCACGCCGCGCTGCTTCGGCTCCACCTCGATGTCGATGAAGCCGCGTCCGCTGACATGCCGGTAGCGCCACTCCCGGCCCTGGACCGTCATGCGGTTGCGGTGCGGCAGCAGACCGGCGGCATCCCAGAAGGCGGTGGACAGCAGCCGGCTGGTCTGCAGGCCGCCGATGGACACGGTGGCCTCGTCCGCGCCGGTGGTCGTGCGCACGCGCACCGCGTAGGCGCCAGGCGGCACCTGGATGCGGAAGGCCAGGCCGTAGTGGTTGGCGTGCTCGCCCTCGGATTCGAAGTCCGGCTCGCTGAGCGTCGCGCCGTCATCGCCGCTGCGTATCGGTGCCACGTGCACGAGCCGCGCCGGCAGCGCGCCAGTGCGCTCGACGAAGCCGTAGCCGGTCGCCGCATCGAAGCGCGGCGTACCGCCCTCGGCATTCCAGCGCAGGCTGACCGCCCCAGCCGCGGGCACCGGCCCGAAGCTGTAGTGCAGCGGCGCCGCGCCGGCCGCCAGGCTGAACGCCAGCGCGGCGGCGGCCAGCAGGCCTGGCAGCCCCCTCACCACGCCAGCCGCTGGCCGTCGTAGTTGAAGAAGCTGCCCGAATCGGCCGGCTTCACGGCGGCCAGCACCGTGCGCATGCCGGCGATGCTGGTGGTGGCGTCGATGTCCGCGCCCGCGCCGCCCATGTCGGTGCGCACCCAGCCGGGGTGGAAGCTGACGACGGTCGCCTGGCCCGCAAGCGCCAGCGCCGCGTCCTTCATGACCGAGTTCGCCGCCGCCTTGGAGGCGCGATACAGCCAGTTGTCGGGGCTGCCGCGCAGCGCGATGGAGCCCATGCGCGACGACAGGATGGCCACCCGCGCGCCCGGCGCCAGCGCTTCGGCGATCTGCGGCAGCAGCCGCATGGGGCCCAGCACGTTGGTGTGCATGACGGCGTCGAAGTCGGCCTCGGTGGGCGTCTGCAGGCCCTGCGTGCGCGGGCCCAGCACGCCCGCGTTGACGACCACCACGTCGAAGCGCTCGCCGTCGATCAGCCAGGCCAGGCCGGACACGCTGGCCGCGTCGGCCACGTCCAGCTTCAGCGCGCGGGCGCCGTGCTCACGCAGGCGCTCCAGCGCCGCCTCGTCGCGCGCCGTGGCGGTGATGCGCGCGCCCGCCGCGCGGTACTGGCGCACGAACTCCAGGCCCAGGCCGCGGGAGGCGCCGATGATGAGGACGTTCATGGTTTGGTGAGGGCGAGCTTGGCCGCCAGTGCAGTGAACAGGCCGGCTCCGCCCAGGTTCAGCGCGCGCCCCGCCCAGGGCCGGGGCTTCGCGCGGCGCAGCGGCGCCACGAGGGCGATCAGCGCCAGCAGGAACAAAAAGCCCTGCACGATGAACCAGCCGCCCAGGAACAGGAAGGCCAGCGTCTTGTCGGGCGCGTCGGCCGCGATGAACTGCGGCAGCAGCGCCAGGAAGAACAGCGCCACCTTGGGGTTCAGCGCATTGGTCAGGAAGCCCTGGCGCACGGTGCGCCACCAGGCCGCGGGCGCCTGCACCTCGGCGGGCGCCGCGGCCGGCCGCAAGCCGGCGCGGGCCAGCCCGTAGGCGACGTACAGCAGGTAGGCCGCGCCCACCAGCTTGACCACCGCGAAGGCCTCGGCCGACGTCGCCAGCAGCGCCGCGAGGCCAAAGGCCGCCGCCAGCGTGTGCAGCACGCAGCCCGCACCGACGCCGACAGCTGCCGCCACGCCCTGGCGCCAGCCGCCCTTCAGCGTGCTGGCCACCGTGTAGGCCATGTCCACGCCGGGCGTGGCGTTCAGCACGAAGACGGTGGCGGCAAACAGTGCCAGGTCGTGGGTTCCCAGCATGGTCAGATCATCTCCAGCGCCATGGCCGTGGCCTCGCCGCCGCCGATGCACAGCGCCGCCATGCCCTTCTTGAGCCCGCGCTTCTTCAGCGCGCCCAGCAGCGTGACGACGATGCGCGCGCCGCTGGCGCCGATGGGGTGGCCCAGCGCCACGGCGCCGCCGTGCACGTTGACGATGTCGTGCGGCAGCTTGAACTCGGCCATGGCCGCCATGGTCACGGCGGCGAAGGCCTCGTTGACTTCCCACAGGTCCACGTCGCCGGCCTGCCAGCCGGCCTTGGCCAGCGCCTTCTGGATGGCGCCGACCGGCGCCGTCGTGAACCAGTCGGGCGCCTGCGCATGCACCGCGTGGCTGACGATGCGGGCCATGGGCTGCAGGCCGCGCGCCTTGGCCGTGCTCTCACGCATCAGCACCAGCGCGGCGGCGCCGTCGGAGATGCTGGACGAGGTGGCGGCGGTGATCGCGCCGTCCTTCTTGAAAGCGGGCTTCAGCGTCGGGATCTTGTCCAGCTTGGCCTTGAAGGGCTGCTCGTCGAACTTGACGACGGTGTCGCCCTTGGGGCCGGACAGCGTCACCGGCGCCATCTCCCAGTCGAAGCTGCCGTCCTCGTTGGCGGCCTTGGCGCGCTGCGTGGACGCGATGGCGTACTGGTCCATCGCCTCGCGGCTGAAGCCGTACTTGCCGACGCACTGCTCGGCGAACACACCCATGGCCTTGCCGCGCTCGTAGGCGTCCTCCAGGCCGTCGATGGCCATGTGGTCGAACACGGCGCTGGCGCCGTACTTGATGCCCTTGCGCGCGAACATCAGGTGCGGCGCGTTGGTCATGCTCTCCATGCCGCCGGCCACGACGACCTCCGCGCTGCCGGCCGCCAGCATGTCGTGGGCGAACATCATCGTGCGCATGCCCGAGCCGCACATCTTGCTCATCGTGACGGCACCGGCCGAATCGGGCAGGCCAGCCTTGCGCAGCGCCTGGCGGGCGGGCGCCTGGCCCTGGCCGGCCATCAGGCAGTTGCCCATCAGCACTTCATCGACGGCATCGCCGGGCACGCCGGCGCGCTCGACCGCGGCCTTGATGGCGATGGCGCCCAGCTCCCAGCCGGCGAGGCCGGCGAAATCACCCAGCAGGCCGCCGATGGGGGTGCGGGCGGCGGACACGATGACGATGGCATCGGACATGTTCAGACTCCGTTGGTGAACGAAGCTGCCATTGTGGCGCCGCGGCTCACCGCACCGCGGCCACCGGCACGATGCCGCAGTCGGCCGGACGGGCATCCGGCTCCAACCGCCGCACCGAGCGGCAGAACTCGTTCCAGAAGCCGCGCGTCCACGCCGGATGGCGCTTCTCGAAGGCCGGGGATGCCGGCATGAAGTAGGCCAGCCGCGCCACCGGCGGCGTCCATTCGACCAGGCCCGCGCGCTGCTCGGGCGCCAACGCCTCGCGCGTCGTCAGCAGCAGGTCGAAACGACCCGCGCGCAGCATGGCCACCTCGCTGTCCAGCACCGCCACGGGCTCCACCTGCCAGCCGCGCTCGCGGGCCAGCGTCTCCTGCACCGAGCCGGCGACCACGCCCACCCGCCGGTGCGCCGCCAGCCGGCGCCCGTCCCAGCCGGCATCGGGCACGGTGCCCGGCCGGCCGAACAGCATCAGGTTGCCGAACACCGGCGCCCAGGCCAGGTCGGGGCGTCCCTGCGCGTCGAGCGGGAAGCGCAGCGACGCCAGCCGCTCCGGCGTCACGCCATACAACACCGCGAAATCGATGCTGCCCTGCGCCAGCGCGGCGCTGAGCCGGCGTGCCGGCAGCCGCAGCAGTTCGGCCCTGCAGCCCAGCCGCCTGGCGGCGTCGCGCACGGCGTCCACCTCCCAGCCGGGAGGATCCTCGAACCGGGTGCCCTGGCCCATCAGGCCCGGCGGCGTGGCGCTGTCGTTGAAACCCACGCGCAGCGGCGTCGGGCAGGCGGCAGCAGCCGACGCCACCGCGCACCACAACACCGCCGCCGCAAGCGCCCGTCTCATGGGGCCGAGTCTAGGTGGGCGGCCGCTCCAGCCGGAAGTCAGCGCCACAGCCGGCAGGGCCAGAACGCCTCTTCGCTGCGCATGCGACAGCGCAACTCTTCGGGGCTGAAGCCGGTCAGCCGGCGGGTCTCGCGGCACAGGTGGGATTGGTCGGCATAGTCGCTCCCGGCGGCAATGTCGGCCCAGTTGAAGCCGGGCCGCTGATCGGCCGCTGCGACCGCGTAGAAGGCCGCTTCCGCGCGCGATACCGCACGCAGCTCGCGCAGCGGCACGCCCGCCCAGGCCTTGATGCGCCGCTCCAGCTGGCGCAGGCTGCGGCCGGCCGCGCTGGTGGCCGCGCGCACGGCCAGCGCCTCGGTCCAGTCCGCATAACGGTGGCTGGGCCGGCGCGCGCCCAGCGCCTGCCAGCGCGGCAGCAGGAAGTCCTGCAGCAATTGCAGGCGATCCTCATCGCCCGCGGCGGCGGATAGGGCCGCGGCCCAGCCGCGCCAGTCGGGCGGCAGCAGCTCGCGCGGATCGACGATGCGGTTCACCAACCCATCCAGCGCGATCCCGGTCAACGCGACGAACGCGTCGGGCAGCATCAGCAGCTTGAAGGCGCGCATGTCGCCCGGGTTGCGCGTGTGCGACGGCAGCGTGAACGGCCCGCCCAGCATGACGGGCGCATGCCAATGCTCGGCGGGTGGCAGCGAGAAGCCCGGCGTGGCCAGCCATTCGCTGCCGCCCTCCAGCCACCAGAACAGGCTGACCAGCGGTGTCGCCGGGAAGTAGTTCTCGCGCTGCACGGCATCCAGCCCGCGGCCCCGCGTATCGCGCAGCATCACGGCGCGCACGCAGCCGGCCAGGGCCAGAGGCGGCAGCCAGAGCCGGGTGCCTTCATGCTCCGTCATGCAGATCAGTGTCGCATTCGTTCAAGACGGTGCCGACCGCGACGCGCAACATCGCCGCCATGACAAGCCTGACCTGGAACGACCTGCCCGCCCACCCTGTCCGGTGGTGGGGCCTGCCCTCGCTGATGGCCATGCGCCGCGACTACCTGGCCTTCGTCGCCTCGCAGCGCCGGCTGGGCGACATCGCGGGCCAGCGCGTGCTCAGAGAGCGCGCCGTGGACCTGTTCTCGCCCGAGCTGGTGCGCGAAGCCATGGTGGACCATGCCGACGCGCTGATCCGCTGGGAGCGCGGCCCCGAGGTGTTCGAAGGGCTGATGGGCAAGTCCGTGCTGGTCACGGAAGGGCCGACCTGGCAGCGCCAGCGGCGCATGCTGATGCAGGCGTTCACGCCCAGGCGCGTGGCCGGCTATGCGGCGCTGATGACCGAGGCCGCCGCCGCCGGGCTGGACACCGTGCGGCCCGGCGATGTCGCGATGGACGCGCTGTTCAGCCACCTGACCATGGACGTCATCTCGCGCACGCTGTTCAGCGCGCCCATAGGCACGGACACGGCGGCGGCGGCCGACGCCGTGCAGGTGCTCAGCGAGACGGCGCTGGCCGAGATGTTCTGGCCGGTCACGCTGCCCGACTGGCTGCCACTGCCCGGCAAGGCCGCCAAGCGCCACGCGGGCAAGCTGCTGCACGGGCTGCTGGGCGGGCACATCGCTGCGCGCAACGCGGTGGGCGACGACGGCAAGACCGACCTGCTCGGCATGCTGAAGGCACTGCGCGACGAGACGACGGGCGAGGCGCTGTCGCCGCAGGAGGTCTATGACCAGTGCATGGTCAGCTTCCAGGCCGGCCACGAGACCAGCGCCACGGCGCTGCTGTGGTGGAGCTGGCTGCTGGCCACCCACCCCGAGATCCAGGCCCGCGTGCGCGACGAGATCGACGCGGTGCTGGCCGGCCGCGTGCCGACGGCCGACGATGCCGCCACCCTGCCCTATCTCGGCGCCACGCTCAAGGAGGCCATGCGGCTGTACCCGCCGGTGGCGGCCCTGCTGACGCGCCGGCTGACGCGCGACGTGACGCTGGGCGGCGTGCAACTGCCGGCGCGCACGCTGGTGCGCGTGACGCCATGGCTGCTGCACCGCGACGCGCGCTGGTGGCCGGACGAGCCGCTGGCCTTCAAGCCCAAGCGCTTTCTGGGCGATGCCGCCCACGCCATCCCGCGCGGCGCCTACATCCCGTTCGGCCTGGGGCCTCGCGTGTGCCTGGGCCAGCACTTCGCGGTGCTGGAGATGACGCTGATCGCCGCGCTGCTGCTGCAGCGTTTCGAACTGGCCCCGGCAGGCACCGAGGCGCCGAAGCCGCGCATGGCGGTCACGTTGCGGCCGGAGAAGGGGGTGAGCCTGACGTTGACAGCCCGTGCCTGACTCTCAGGGCCGGGCGCCGGGCCGTCCCAAGCCGGCCAATCGGGCGATGTGGGAGAGGGCCCTCCCCGCGAGCATCGCCGTCCCCTCGGGGGCTGAGGCAGGCACGCCCGCGTTCAGCGGGGCAAGCCTGCGCCGAGGGGTCAACGGTAAAACGCCTCGACCACGCCCTTGAGCTTGATGCACAGCGGCCGGCCCTTGCGGTCCAGCGTCTTGCCGGCCGGCACCTTGATCCAGCCCTCGCTGATGCAGTACTCCTCCACGTCGTGGCGCTCCTTGCCGTTGAAGCGGATGCCGATGTCGTGCTCGAACACGGCGGCGACGTGGTGGGGGCTGCGCGGGTCCACGCTGAGGTGGTCGGGCAGTGCGGGGCGGGTATCGGACATGGTGGTCTGCAGACAATGAGGCAAGCCACGCATTGTCGCGCGCAAGCTGGGGATACCGGTTCGGCCCGGGCCGGCCCAGCATGCGGCCATGACCGAGATCACGCTGCTGCTGACGGCCCTGGCGGGCGGCGACGCCCAGGCACGCGACCGCCTCTACACGCTGCTTTACCCCGAGCTCAAGCGCCTGGCGCGCAGCCACCTCGCCGGCCACGCGCCGATGACACTGGAGCCGGCCGCGCTGATCCACGAGGTCTGGCTGAAGAGCGCCGGGCACGAGGCCGCGCTGCACCGCGCACAGTTCTTCGCGCATGCCAGCAAGGTCATGCGCAGTGTCATCGTCGACCACCTGCGCGAGCGCCACGCCGACAAGCGCGGCGGCGGCGCGCAGGTGACGCTGTCCACCACCGCGCTGGAACAGCTGAGCAGCCCCGACGTGCTCCGGCTCGACGAGGTGCTGCAGACCCTGGCACGCGCCGACGAGCGCGCGCACCGTGTCGTGGAGATGCGCTTCTTCGGCGGACTGGAGCTGGAGGAGATCGCCGACGCGCTGGACGTGTCGGTGCCCACCATCAAGCGCGACTGGCGCAAGGCGCGCGCCTTCCTGTTCGAAGCGCTGCAGCCGTGAACACCACCGCCGACCACGCTGCCGTGCTGGCCGCCTTCGACGCCTGGCAGGACGCCGACCCGCCCCGACGCGACGCGCTGATGTCCGCGCTGCCGGCGGCGCTGCGCGAGCGGCTGCGGGCGCTGATCGCCGCCGACCGCGCGGCCGAGGCGCGCGGCTTTCTCGCCGCACCCGTCGAGCTGCCCACCGCGCCGGAGCTGGCCGGCCAGGTGCTGGGCGCGTGGACTCTGGTGGCGCCGCTGGGCAGCGGCGGCATGGGCGAGGTCTGGCGCGCGCGGCGCAGCGACGGTGCGCACCAGGGTGAGGCCGCCATCAAGCTGCTGCACAGTCCCTGGCGCGGCGAGGCGGCACGCGCGCGCTTTCGCCGAGAGGGCGAGCTGCTGGCGCGGCTGACCCACCCGCACATCGCGCGGCTGCTGGACATCGGCGAAGCGCAGCTGGGCGGCCTGCCCACCCGCTTCCTGGTGCTGGAGCTGGTGGCCGGCGAGCGCATCGACGCCTGGTGTGACGCGCGCCGCCTCACCCAGCCCGCGCGGCTGCGCCTGTTCCTGCAGGTCTGCGACGCGGTGGCGCATGCGCACTCAAAGCTGGTGGTGCACCGCGACCTCAAGCCCGGCAACATCCTCGTCACCGAGACCGGCGACGTGAAGCTGCTGGACTTCGGCGTCGCCAAGCTGCTGGCTGACGATGACACCGAGCTGACGCAGCAGGCCGCCGCCGGCCTGACGCCCGAGTACGCCGCGCCCGAGCAGCTGCGTGGCGAGCCCGTCAGCACGGCCACCGACGTCTACGCGCTGGGCCGGCTGCTGTGCCTGCTGCTGACCGGCCAGCGCGACCCCGGCCCCGCGCTACGCGGTGAACCGGCGCTGATCGTCGGCCGTGCACTGAAGGACCGCCCGGACGAGCGCTACGCCGGCGCCGCCGCGCTGGCCGAAGACCTGCGCCACCACCTGGCGCACCGCCCCATCGGCGCACGGCCCGACTCGCTGGCCTACCGCAGTGCCAAGTTCGCGCGCCGCTACCGGATGCCGCTGGCCGCGCTGGGCCTGGTGCTGGCCAGCCTGCTGGCCGGCGTGGCCGCGGCCACCTGGCAATGGCGCCAGGCCGACCAGGAAGCACAGCGCACGCGCCGCGTGCAGAGCGTGCTGACCGAGCTGCTCACCGGCCTGAGCCCGGACGCCTCGGGCAGCGCCACCGTGCCCATGATCGAGCTGCTGCGCCGCAGCTGGGCCGAGGCCCGGCGCCGCCTGGCCGACGACCCCGCGCTGCTGGCCGAGGTGGCCCGCCCGCTGGGCCTGCTGCTGGCGCAGAACGGCGACCCCGCGCTGGCGCAGCAAGCCTTGCAGATCAGCCACGCGCAGGCCGGCCACCTTCAAAGCCCCGAACAGCGCGAGGTCGCCTTCGAGCTGGCCACCGTGCTGCGCCACCAGGGCGAGCCGGCGCAGGCCGCGCCGCTGCTGCGCGGGCTGGCGAGCACGGCCGGCGACGAGTTCACGCTGTTCGCGCGCGCCAGCCTGGGCGAGATGGCGCTGGAAGCCGGCCGCCTGGACGAAGCCCGCGTGCTGCTGACCCAGACCGCCTCCGAGGCCCAGGCCCGGCACTCGCCGCAGCACCGCGCCTACGTCAAGGCGGCCGACCTGCTCGCCGCGGTGGCGCGCGCCCAGGGCCAGTGGGGCGAGGCTCGGCGCTGGTTCGCAGCGGTCGCTGCGGCGACCACGTCCTCCCGTCCCGTGGACGCCGCCGTGGCCCGGCTGTCCGCCGCCACGCTGGAGGTGGAGCTGGGCCGCTACGCGCAGGCCGAGCCGCTGCTGCGCGACGCGGTGCAGACGCTGGCCCGCGTGATGGGCGAAGGCCATGTGCACACGCTGTACGCGCGCGCCTGGTGGGCCACGGCGCTGTTCCACCACGGCCAGCGGGACGCCGCGCTCGCCCAGGCCCGCCAGGCGCTGGCCCAGGCCGGTGCCGCGGCGGACCCGGACGCCCGGCCGCTGCTGGAGCTGGCGCTGGCGCGGCTGGAGCTGCGCACCGGCCAGCTCGCGCCGGCCGAGTCGCGCCTGCTGGCCGCCTGGGTGCATTTCTCGCCCGACAAGGCCTCGGCGTCGGCCTGGCGCGCGTTGCTGCTGCGGGGCGAGGCCGAGCTGCGGCGCGGCCGGCCGCAGCCGGCGCTGGACCTGCTGCAACAAGCCAAGGCCCGCGGCGTATCGGACCCGGCCGAGCGCTGGCTGGGCCTGGCTCTGCTGGGCCTGGCACAACTGGAACTCGGCGAGGGCACACAGGCCCTGCAAAGGTTCAGCGATGCCGAGGCCGCGGCCGACCTGGGCCTGCCGCCCGACCACCCCGACCGCCTGCGCGCAGGGACGCTGGCCGCCGTGGCCGCATGGACGCTGTCGGCCGACGCCCGGCCGCGCGCCCAGGCCGCGCTGGCACAGTACGCGCAGGCGCTGGACACTCGGAGCGACGCGGCCCGCGTCCGCGCCGAGCTGCTGTCGCTGTCCGCCTCCGCACGCCCGCCCCGGGCGGCCCTCCTCGCGCTGCTGCGCTATTGAAAGGACTCCCATGCGTCACTTCATCGCCTACCCGCTGGGCCTGCTGCTCGGCATGGCCACGGCCCTCGCCAGCGCAAACCCGACGCAGCAGGCCGGCACCGCGCCAGCCAAGGCCACCCAGACCACACCCGCCGCCAGTGCCACGGCCACCGGCACCGTCAAGCCCGGCACCGCACCGAACGCGGGTGGATCGGGCGGCGGCGTGGGCAGCAACAAGGGCGTCAGCGGCCAGCAGATCGGGCCCAAGAAGCCCAAGTGCCCGGACCCCACCGTCGCCTGCCCGGCCGAGAAGGTCATCGCCAAGTAGCGACCGGCCGTCGCAGCGCACGACGGCACAGGACTCAAGCCTTTTTCACCTGCAGCGTCACTTCGTACTTGCCGCCGTCGCCGGCGATGGTGAGTGTCTTGTTCTTCGGGCCGGCGGCCACGTTGAGCAGGCTGGCGCTGAGGCTGAACTCGTGCGTGCCGCCCACGCGGTCGTCAAAGTTGGGCGCGCCGGTGGGAATGCCGAGCGCGCCATGGATGTCGGCCTTGAGCTTGGCCACGCGCTGCGCGCGCGTCATGCCCATCGACGCCGCCAGCGAGCTGACGACCGCGGCCTTGGCCAGTTCGCGCGCGGCACTGGCCTTGCCGTCGTCGTGCTCCATCATCGACACGAGGATGATGGCCTGCGCCGGATTGGCGATGGCCTTGGCCTGGCCCGACGGTCCCCAGGCGTTGCGGCGCCAGATGATGAAGGGCAGATCGTTGGGATCGATGCCCTGCGGGATGGGCTGGGTGACGGCGGTGTCCCCCTGGTCCACGCCGCCCCAGGGACCGTACAGCGTGACCTCGGCGTTGGGCAGCACCGGGTTGCTCAGGTCCACGGCGGTGACGAGCACATAGGGCTCGTCCGAGCCGACCTCGTCGGTCTCGATCTTGCACTTGATCTTGGTCAGCGCGATGGTGACGGGCAATGCAGCCATGATGGTTCTCCTGGGGTTGAAGCGCAGCGGCATACCGCGCCCTGCCCTGAAGGACGGAAAGCCCATCGCCAGAAGGATCAATCAGGTGACTATTCACCGGCGCTGAGCGGCTACGCTGCGGCGCTCGACACAACAGGGAGACAACGCATGAAGAGCATCCTCACCGGCCTGGCGGCAGCGCTGCTGGCCGTGGCCGCCCAGGCGCAGCAAGCCGCGCCGCTCTGCAAGGCGCCGCCGCCCGACGTGTCCAACGTGGAGTGGCGAGGCCAGGCGGCCTACCTGGCAAAGGCCGCCGTGAAGGATGGCCGCATCGCGGGCCTGGTGGAGATCACGTCGTTGAAGGGCGGCATCGATCGCCGGGCGCAGCGCCAACTGATTCAGGCCATCGACGCCGCGGTGCGCCGCGCGACCTGCGCGCCCGGCAACCACGTGTTCGAGCAGCGCTTCGACTTCGACCTGCCCGCCTCGGCGGCAACACCCGCTGCATCGCACGGGTGAACCGGGGGGTTTCCCGGCGTGCCTAGCGGCACGGCCCGCCAAACAGCGGACACTCGCCGCCGTTCCCGATCCAGGAGACCCCATGTTGAAAACCACCCGCCGCGCGGCGCTGGGCGCCATCAGCGCCGCCGCCCTCGCGCTTGCCCTGCCGCACGCCGCAGCCGCCCCCCAGCCCGACCAGTGGCAGATCCCCGTCCACACGAAGAAGCTGGCCAACGGCCTGACCGTCGTCATCTCGCCCGACGCGAGCAGCCCGACCGTGGGCATCAGCGTCGTCTACAAGGTGGGCATGCGGCTGGAGCCGCGCAACCGCACCGGCTTCGCGCACCTGTTCGAGCACCTGATGTTCCAGGGCACGCCCAAGGCGCCCAAGGGCGTGTTCGACCAGGTCATCACGTCCGGCGGCGGCAACAACAACGGCTCGACGCGTCCCGACTTCACCAACTACATCGAGACCGCGCCGTCGTCGGCGCTGGAATCCATGCTGTGGCTGGAAGCCGACCGCATGACCACGCTGGACTTCAACCCGACGACGCTGAAGAACCAGCAGGACGTGGTGAAGGAGGAGATCCGCGTCAACGTGCAGAACCAGCCCTATGGCGGCTTCATGTGGCTGGACATCTCGGCGCTGGCCTTCGACAAGTGGGAGAACGCCCACGACGGCTACGGCAGCTTCGTCGACCTGGAGAACGCGAATCTGGACGACGTGCGAGCCTTCCACCGCGATTTCTACGGCCCCAACAACGCGGTGCTGTCCATCGCCGGCGACGTGACGCCGGCCCAGGGATTCGCGCTGGCCGAGAAGTACTTCGGCAAGATCGCCGCGCGCCCCACCCCCAAGCCCAGCGACTTCCGCGAGGGCCTGAACACCAAGGAGCGCCGCCTGACGCAGCCGGACAAGCTGGCCCAGGTGCCGGCCATCGCCGCCGCGTGGAAGCTGCCCGACCGGGCCAGCCGTGACCAGGCCCCTTTCGCCGTGCTGGGCCAGTTGCTGGCCGGCGGCGACGCGTCGCGCCTGTACCAGGGGCTCGTGAAGGGCCGCGAGCTGGCGCTGAACGTGAACTCGCTGTATGGCCTCACCAGCATCTGGGAGTACGACGGCCCCAGCCTGTTCACCGTGTTCGCGCTTTACAAGCCCAACACCACGGCCGACGCGCTGCTGGCCGGTATGGATGAAGAGATCGCCCGCGTCGTCAAGGACGGCGTGGACGACGCGACGCTGAAGAACCTGAAGACGGCGCTGCTGGCCGATTGGTACAACGGTGCGGAGATGTTCCTGAACCGCGCCGACCGCCTGGCCAAGCTGCAGGCGCTGTGGGGCGATGCCACGGTCATCAACAAGGTGCCGGGCTGGATCGCCGCCGTCACGTCGGCCGACGTGCAGCGCGTGGCCGCCACCTACCTGACCACCGCCAACCGCTCGGTCATCGACCGCAAGCCTGCCGCGATGCTGGCCGCGCCCGCCGCCAAGCCAGCCTCCCAACCTTGATGCCGGAGCCGACGACATGAAGAACTCCGTTTCCAACACCTTCCGCCTCGGCGTCATCGCCGCCGCACTGCTGGCGGGTGCCGCCCAGGCCGCCACCGTGCCCACGCCGGCCGAGCTGCCGCCCTTCGGCCAGGACAAGCCGCTGGCCGTGCCCAAGATCACGCAGCAGACGCTGCCCAACGGGCTGCAGGTCTGGGTGGTGCCACGCACCGGCATCCCGCGCGTGGACTTCGTGCTGGCCGTGCGCGGCGCCGGCTTCGGCGCCGATGCCGCCGACGCGCCGGGCCGCGCCAAGCTGCTGGCCGGCCTGCTGTCCGAGGGCACCACCACGCGCAGCTCCAAGCAGATCGCCGAGGCCGCTCAGGCCATGGGTGGCGGCGTGGGCGCGGGCGCCAGCAATGACGGCATCAGCGTCTACGCCAACGCGCTGGCCTCGCACGCCGAAGGCATGGCGCAGCTGCTGGCCGACGTGGCACGCCGGCCCGCCTTCCCCGAGGGCGAGGTGCAACTGGCCAAGACCAACGCGCTGCAGGGCCTGAAGGCCAGCAGCACGCAGCCGTCGTTCCGCGCCGCCAAGGCGCTGGACGGCGCCATCTACGGCGACCACGCCTACGGCCGCACGCAAGAGACCGAGGCAGCCCTCAAGGCCGTCTCGGCGGAGGGCCTGCGCGCCGAGCATGCGCGGCGCCTGCGCCCCGACCGCGCGCTGCTGGTCATCACCGGCCGCATCACGGCGGACCAGGCCATCAAGCTGGCGCGCGACGCCTTCGGTGACTGGAAGGCCAGCGGCGACGCCCTGCCCGAACTGCCCGCGCCGGCCGCCGCGGCACCCGTGCAGCGCCTGCTTCTGGAACGCCCCGGCAGCGTGCAGGCCACGCTGCGCCTGGGCCGCCCCGGCATGGCCGCCAGCGGCGACGAGCAGGTCGCGCTGCGGTTGGCCAGCACCGTCATCGGCACCGGCTTCTCCAGCCGGCTGAACCAGAATCTGCGTGAAGAGAAGGGCTACACCTACGGCGCCCGCGCCGGCGGCCAGTCCTGGCGCGTGGGCGGTGCCATCACCGGTGGCGCCGACGTGCGCAACGAGGTGACGGCCGCGGCGATGACCGAGTACGTCAAGGAGTACAAGCGGCTCGGCGCCGAGCCGGTGCCCGAGGCCGAGCTGGCGATGAACAAGCGCTACATGGCCGGCACCTACCTCGTCAGCACGCAGCTGCAGGGCTCGCTGGGCCGCCAACTGGCCAACAACTGGCTGGTGGGCCTGCCGGCCGAGTTCCTCGGCAACTTCGTGCCGGCGATACAGAAGGTCACGGCCGCGCAGGTCCAGGCGGTCGGCAAGAAGTACTTCAACCCGGACGAGCAGAGCTGGGTGGTGGTGGGCGACTCGACCAAGATCGCGGAGCAGCTGAAGGCGTTCGGCGAGTTCGCGACGGTGAAGCCCTGACGTGAACCACGGGCCTCACACGCGTGAGGCCCGTGTCGCGAGCCCTCAGCGCGTGCGCCGCGGCTCGCTCTTGCCGCGCAACCGGGCGCCAGCGCGCGCATTGCCGCGCGTCGCTGGCTTGTCGGACGACGGCCTGGCTGGCTGAACCAGCCCCGTCGCGGCAGACACTGCCACGGTCTGGAACTCCGCCGCGTAGTGCTTGCGCATGCGCACGATTTCGCGCTTGTACTTGCCGGCGAGCTGCATCTTCTTGGTGTCCGACAACAGCCGGCCGGCGACGTGGAAGAACTTGGATTCCTCTTCCTTCAGGTGATGCCGCACCTTGAAGCTCAGCAGCTTCGCGGTCGAGATCCAGCCGTCCTGTTGCTTGTGGCGCACCGACAGGTCTTCGAGCAGTTCGTCGACCTGATGATGCTCGTGCAACGCATGACGGGACGCATCCAGCCCGCCGTCCTCCATCAGCAGCGGCGCGTACAGGAAGCGCTCCTCGGCCGCCGCGTGGGCCATCAGCTCCACCTTCAACTGCAGGAACAGCAGCTGGCGCACCGCCATGTCGCCGCGGGACGCGGTGAGCTTGCGGCACAGGTCCCGCTGCAGGTCGTGGCTTTCGCGGATGGCGTCGAAGATCATCGGATCGTCCCCAAGGCGGAGCTGTGCTGCCGGCCATTCTGTTGGCCGGCGCAGCCCGCCGTTGTCGGACGAAACCGCTTCGCTCAGCCGGCCGGCGCGTAGCGCGCCCTGACATTGGCCAGCGCGCGGCGGTAGGCCGGCTCCACGTCGTCCGCGCTGCCCGCCGTCAGCGCCAGGTCTTCCAGCAGGCCGTTGTGCAGGCCGTAGACCCAGCCGTGCACCACCACATCCTGGCCGCGCGACCAGGCGTCCTGCACGACCGTGGTGTGGCAGGCGTTGCGAGCCTGCTCCACCACGTTCAGCTCGCACAATGCGTCGACGCGCTTGGGCTCGGGCACGGTGTCCAGCCAATCCTGGTGCATGCGGCGCACGTCCTGCACATGGCGTATCCAGTTCTCCACCAGGCCCACGCGCGAGTCATACAGCGCCGCGCGCACGCCGCCGCAGTTGCTGTGGCCCACGACGATGATGTGCCGCACTTTCAGATGATCCACCGCGAACTGCATGACGGACAGCGCGTTCAGGTCCGAGTGCACGACGACGTTGGCGACGTTGCGGTGCACGAACAGCTCGCCGGGCAGCAGGCCCACCAGCTCG
>CAMLKW010000072.1 GCA_946480605.1 uncultured Roseateles sp.
GGCAGATCAGGTTGACCAGCGTGCTCTTGCCCGAGCCGCTGTGGCCCACCAGGCCCACCATCTCGCCGGGGCGGATGTCCAGGTTCAGGCTGCGGATGACCGAGCGCGAGCCGTAGCGGAAGTTGACGCCCTGCATGGAGATGGCGCCCGTGACGTCCTCGAACGGCTGCGGGTTGACCGGGTCGGGCACGTTGGAGACATGGTCCAGGATGTCGAAGATGCGCTTGGCGCCGGCCGCGGCCTTCTGCGTGACGGAGACGATGCGGCTCATCGAATCCAGCCGCGCGTAGAAGCGGCCGATGTAGGCCAGGAAGGCCGTCAGCACCCCCACCGTGATGCTCTGGTGCGCGATCAGCCAGATGCCGATGCCCCACACCACCAGCAGGCCCATCTCGGTCAGCAGTGCGACCGTGGGTGTGAACAGGCTCCAGGTCTTGTTGAGGCGGTCATTCACATGCAGGTTGTTGGCATTGGCCTCCTTGAAGCGCTTGGCCTCACGCGCCTCCTGCGCGAAGGCCTTCACGACGCGGATGCCGGGGATGGTGTCGGCCAGGATGTTGGTGACCTCGCCCCACACGCGGTCGATCTTCTCGAAGCCGGTGCGCAGCCGGTCACGGACGAGGTGGATCAGCCACGCGATGAAGGGCAGCGGCACCAGCGTGGCCAGCGCCAGGCCGGGGTGGATGCTGAACAGGATGATGGCCGTCATGCCCAGCATCAGCACGTCGGTGATGAAGTCCAGCGCGTGCAGGCTCAGGAACACGCTGATGCGGTCGGTCTCCGAGCCGATGCGGGCCATCAGGTCGCCCGTGCGCTTGTTGCCGAAATACTCCAGCGACAGCCCCAGCAGGTGCTCGAAGGTGGCCGTGCGCAGGTCGGCCGCGATGCGCTCGGACACCAGAGCCAGCAGATAGGTCTTGGCCCAGCCCAGCACCCAGGACACCAGCGCCGCGCCCAGCAGGCCGCCGAGCAGCAGCATGACGAGGCCGGTGTCGATCGCCTGGCCGTTCTGGAACGGGATCAACACCCGGTCCATCAGCGGCATGGTCAGGTAGGGCGCCACCAGCGTGGCGCCCGTGGCGCCCAGCATCAGCGCGAAGCCCAGCAGCAGCTGGCCCTGGTAGGGCCGCGCGAAGCGCCACAGGCGCAACAGCACCCAGGTGCTGGGCGGCGCGCTGGTCTCGCCGAAGTCGAAGTCGGAGTCCTCGCCTTCGTCGTCGTCCTCGCGCACGACCTGGCCCGACAGCCGCTGCACCTCGCGGTCAAAAGCGTCCACGAAGCGCACCGCCGCCGGGTTGCAGGCCAGCGTGAAGCGCCAGCGCGCGAGGCGGCGCTGCGCGTCGAACAGCTCCATGAAGGCCAGGCCGCCATGGTCGCTGAGGCGCAGGCTCTGGCCCAGCGCCAACGGAAAATCGCTCCAGGCCCCGGTTGCCGGTTCGAGAGCCAGCAAGCGTGAATTCGTCAGCGCAATCAGGCCGCGGGCGAAGCGGCCCTGCTCGTCCAGGTCAACCTCCAGCGCGGCCACCACGTTCTCGCCAGCCATGAGCCGGCCTTGCAGGTCGGCGTTTTGCGGATGGGGCGCTTCGACGGGGGGAAGGTCTTGCATTTTGTTGTTGAGTCGACAGGCTGCGACCCATTCTCCGCTATGACTGAGCGCACAATGTCCCGCGCTTCCCCAGCGCCAATCACGCATTCCATGAGCAAGAAGAACGACATCCGCCTGCTGCGCATCAACTACCTGCGCGGGCCCAACATGTGGACCTACCGGCCGGTGCTGGAAGTCTGGCTGGACCTGGGTGAGCTGGAGGATTTCCCCTCCAACCTGCTGCCCGGCTTCAACGACCGCCTGACGGCCGCCCTGCCCGCGCTGATCGAGCACCACTGCGGCGTGGGCGAGCGTGGCGGCTTCATCGAGCGCCTGCGCGACGGCACCTGGATGGGCCATGTGCTGGAGCACATCGTCATCGAGCTGCTGAACCTGGCCGGCATGCCCACCGGCTTCGGCCAGACCCGCTCGACGTCGCAGCGCGGCGTCTACCGCATGGTGTTCCGCGCCCGTGACGAGCAGGTCGCCCGCGCCGCGCTTGCCGAGGGGCACGCGCTGATCATGGCCACCATCAACGACGAGCCGTTCGACGTGCCCGCGGCGACGGCCCGCGTGCGCGACAAGCTGGACGACTGCTACCTGGGCCCGTCCACGGCAGCCATCGTCGCGGCCGCCACCGACCGCCGCATCCCGCACATCCGCCTGAACGACGGCAACCTCGTGCAACTGGGCCACGGCCAGCGCCAGCGCCGCATCTGGACTGCCGAGACCGACATGACCAGCGCCATCGCCGAAGGCATTGCCGGCGACAAGGATCTGACCAAGACGCTGCTGAAGGCCGTGGGCGTGCCGGTGCCCGAGGGCGAGGAAGTCAAGAGCGCCGCGGCCGCTTGGGCAGCCGCGCAGGACATCGGCCTGCCCGTCGTCATCAAACCCAGCGACGGCAACCACGGCCGCGGCGTCACGCTGGACATCGCCACCGAGGCCGACTGCGAGGCCGCCTTCAAGCTGGCCGACGCCGAAGGCTCGTCGGTGCTGGTGGAGCGCTATATCCGCGGCAACGAGCACCGCGTGCTGGTCGTGGGCGGACAGGTCGTTGCGGCCGCGCGCGGCGAGGCCGCCTGGGTGCATGGCGACGGCAAGCAGACCGTCGTCGAGCTGATCGACAGCCAGATCAACACCGACCCGCGCCGCGGCCTGACCGAGGACTTCCCGCTCAACCGCATCACGCTGGGTGAAGACCCGGTCGTGCTGCTGGACCTGCAGCGCCAGGGCTTCGCGCCCGAGAGCGTGCCGCCGGCCGGCAAGAGCGTGCTGATCCAGCGCAACGGCAACGTCGCCATCGACTGCACGGCCGAGGTGCACCCCGAGGTGGCGCACGCCGTGTCGCTGGCGGCGCGCACCGTGGGGCTGGACATCGCCGGTGTGGACCTGGTGACGGAAGACATCGGCAAGCCGCTGTCCGAGACCGGCGGCGCCATCGTCGAGGTCAACGCCGGCCCCGGCCTGCTGATGCACCTGAAGCCGGCCGGCGGTGCGCCGCAGCCGGTGGGCCAGGCCATCATCGACCACCTGTTCGCCGAGGACGAGACCGGCCGCATCCCCATCGTCGGCATTGCCGGCTCGCAGGGCGGACGCCAGATCGCGCGTCTGGTCGCGTGGCTGCTGCACCTCAACGGCCGCCACGTGGGCCTGGCCTGCCGCGACGGCCTGTTCCTGGGCACGCGCCGCGTCGAGCAGCGCGACAGCGCCCGCTGGGACGCCGCGCACCGCCTGCTGATGAACCGCGTCGTCAACGCTGCCGTCATCGAGAACGACCCCGCCTCCATCCTGCGCGACGGCCTGGCCTATGACCGCTGCCAGGTCGGCGTCGTGACCGACCTGGACGGCATCGCCGCGCTGGCCGACTACGACGTGCAGGACACCGACCAGCTCTACAAGGTGCTGCGCACGCAGATCGACGTGGTGCTCAGCGAGGGCGCCAGCGTGCTGAATGCCACCCACCCGCGCCTCGTCGACATGGCCGAGCTGAGCGACGGCGAGGTCGTCTTCTACGCCGAGGACGGCACCCTCCAAGCCCTGCAACACCACCGCGACCGCGGCGGCCGCGCCGTGTTCCTGCGCGGCGGCGCGGCGGTGCTGGCGCAAGGCCCGGCCGAGACGCCGGGCGCCAACATCGAGGCCCTGCTGGGCCGCTTCGGCACCGACAAGACCGACGCCGCCACGCTGCTGGCCGCCGTCGCCACGGCCTGGGCGCTGGGCATCTCGCCCGAGCTGATCGCCGCTGGCCTGGATACCTTCGTCCCCGACCTCCACCTGGCATAAGACAACAAGACCATGGACGTTTCCCGCACCCGCGCGCTGCGCGGCCCGAACATGTGGAGCCGCCACACGGCCATCGAGGCCGTCGTGCACTGCAGCGAGGCCGAGCGCTCGCTGGAGCGCCTGCCCGGCTTCGAGCCGCGCCTGCGCCAGCTCTTCCCCACCATCGGCGCGCTGCGTGCCGACGCCTCGCTGGCCCAGGTGCTGGAGCAGGCTACGCTGGCGCTGCAGGCCCAGGCCGGCTGCCCGGTCACGTTCAGCCAGACGCATGTGACACCCGAGGCCGGCACCTACCAGATCGTCATCGAGTACAGCGAGGAAGACGTCGGCCGCCTCGCCTTCGAGCACGCGGTCAAGCTCATCCAGGCCGCGAAGGACGGTGGCGAATTCGACGCCGACACCGTGCTGGCCGCGTTGCGCGAGCTGGACGAGGACATCCGCCTCGGCCCCTCCACCGGCTCCATCGTCAACGCGGCCATCGCGCGCGGCATCCCGTACCGCCGCCTGACGCAGGGCAGCCTGGTGCAGTTCGGCTGGGGCGCCAAGCAGCGCCGCATCTGGGCCGCCGAGGTGGACGCGACCAGCGCCGTCAGCGAATCCATCGCGCAGGACAAGGACCTCTGCAAGCGCCTGCTGCAGTCCGCCGGCGTGCCGGTGCCCATCGGCCGCCCGGTCGAGTCGCCGGACGACGGCTGGGCCGTCGCGCTGGAGATCGGCCTGCCGGTCGTCGTCAAGCCGCAGGACGGCAACCAGGGCAAGGGCGTCACGGTCAACGTCGTCACGCGCGAGCATTTCGACATCGCCTACAAGGCCGCCGATGAGATCGGCCAGGTCATGGTGGAGAAGTTCCTGCCGGGCGGCGACTACCGCCTGCTGGTCATCGGCGACAAGCTCATCGCCGCCGCGCGCCGCGACCCGCCGCACGTCATCGGCGACGGCCAGCTGACCGTCAAGCAGCTGGTGGACAAGGTCAACGCCGACCCGCGCCGCGGTGACGGCCATGCCACCTCGCTGACCAAGATCCGCTTCGACGACATCGCCGTCGCGCGGCTCACGCAGCAAGGCCTGACGCCGGAGTCCGTGCCCGACAAGGGCCAGCGCGTCATCCTGCGCAACAACGCCAACCTGTCCACCGGCGGCACCGCCACCGACGTGACCGACGACGTGCACCCCGAAGTGGCCGCGCGCGCCGTGGCCGCGGCCCAGATGGTGGGGCTCGACATCTGCGGCGTGGACGTGGTGTGCGAAACCGTGCTGCGCCCGCTGGAAGAGCAGCATGGCGGCATCGTCGAGGTGAACGCGGCGCCCGGCCTGCGCATGCACCTGTCGCCCTCGTACGGCAAGGGCCGCAACGTGGGCGAGGCCGTCATCAACCACCTGTACGGCGCGCCGCACGGGCACCACGGCCAGCAGCACGACAACGGCCGCATCCCGGTGGTGGCCGTCACCGGCACCAACGGCAAGACCACCACCACGCGCCTCATCGCGCACCTGTTCGCCACCAGCGGCCTGCGCGTGGGCATGACCAACACCGACGGCGTGCACGTCAACGGCCGCCAGACCGACAGCGGCGACTGCTCGGGCCCCAAGAGCGCACGCAACGTGCTGATGCATCCCGACGTGGACGCGGCCGTGTTCGAAACGGCCCGCGGCGGCATCCTGCGTGAAGGCCTGGGTTTCGACCGCTGCGACGTCGCGGTGGTCACCAACCTCGGCAAGGGCGATCACCTGGGCCTGAACTTCATCACCACCGTGGAAGACCTCGCGGTGCTCAAGCGCGTGATCGTGCAGAACGTGGCGCCCGGCGGCTATGCGGTGCTCAACGCGGTGGACCCCATCGTCGCGGCCATGGCCTCCGAATGCCCGGGCGGTGTGATCTTCTTTGCCGCCGACCGCGCGCACCCGCTGATGGTGACGCACCGCGCGCAGGGCAAGCGCACCGTGTTCGTCGACGGCGACGCCATCGTGGCGGCCGAAGGCGCGTGGCGCGAGAGCCTGCCGCTGCGCGACATTCCGCTCACGCGCAACGGCGCCATCGGCTTCCAGGTCGAGAACGCGATGGCCGCCGTCGCCGCGGCCTGGGGCGTGGGGCTGGACTGGGACACCATCCGCCGCGGCGTGGGCAGCTTCGCCAACGACGCCGACAACGCGCCGGGCCGCTTCAACGTGATGGACTATCGCGGCGCGACGGTCATCGCCGACTACGGCCACAACGGCGATGCGATGAAGGCGCTGGTGGGCGCCGTGGCCGCGATGCCGGGCAAGAAGCGCTCGGTGGTCATCAGCGGCGCGGGTGACCGGCGTGACGAAGACATCCGCATCCAGACCGAGATCCTCGGCGCGGCCTTCGACGAGGTCATCCTGTACGAAGACGCCTGCCAGCGTGGCCGCCAGGCCGGCGAGGTCGTCGCGCTGCTGCGCGCCGGCCTGGAAGGCGCTACGCGCACGACGCACATCGAGGAGATCGTCGGCGAGTTCATCGCCATCGACCGGGCGCTCGCGCGCCTGCAGCCGGGCGACCTGTGCCTGGTGCTGGTGGACCAGGTCGAGGAAGCGCTGGCGCATCTGGCCAAGCGCATCGCCGAAGGCTGACGCAGCGTCTTCTCGCCAACCGAGAGCGGCTCCTCTCCCCGTGCGGGAGAGCGAGCCGCTCAGCTTTTTGAGCGAGTGCATGCCACTCCGGCGATCGGCCGAACGGGTTCCAAGGAGAGATCACCAAACCGATATCACCAGGCATGAAAGAGTGATCCCTGGGCGTTCGACAGGCGATAGGCTGCCGCCGCGCAACCACTAGGGATTCACTGATCAAGTCCCTGGGCCCCAGCCGGTGGTCAAAGACCAGAAAAGAGACATCGCACGCCATGCAGCCCCTCCTGAAATCCCTCGCGCCCCTGTGCCTGTTGGCGTACTCCGTCTGCGTTCAGGCGCAGGTTCCGCCGCTTGAAGTCGCCAACCCGGACAAGCTGCTGACCATCGTCGACAAGCTGCCCGCCAAGCCCGCCGCACGCCCGGCCGAAAAGGACCTGACGGCCTACCTGCTCGTCTACTTCAAGGACGAGACGCACGACATCTACTTCGCCACGTCGCCCGACGGCTACACCTTCACCGACGTGAACGGCGGCCAGCCCATCTTCCTGGGCCGCGTGCTGGCCGAGCAGAAGGGCGTGCGCGACCCGCACCTGACGCGTGGCCCCGACGGCGCCTTCTACCTGGCGATGACGGACCTGCACATCTTCGCCAAGCCCGCCGGCCTGCGCGAGACGGAATGGGAGCGGCCCGGCGAGACCTACGGCTGGGGCAACAACCGCAACCTCATCTTCATGAAGTCCTGGGACCTGCTGAACTGGACGCACCACCGCGTGCCGGTGGCCAAGCTCTTCCCGCAGGCCGGCGACCTCGGCGTCGTGTGGGCGCCCGAGACCATCTGGGACGACAAGGCCGGCAAGCTGATGGTCTATTACACGACCCGCGTGCAGAAACAGCAGGACCACCTCGTCTGGGCCTATGCCGACAGCGACTTCACGACGTTGACCACCGCGCCCGAGCGCCTGTTCACCTACCCCATCGCCGGCAAGAACGCGATCGACGGCGACATCACGAAGATCGGCGACCGCTTCCACATGTTCTACGTCGCGCACGACCAGCCGGGCCATCTGCGCCAGGCGATCTCGGACCGCATCAACGGCGGCTTCGTCTTCAACCCGCAGAAGATCGACCCCGAGAAGGTGGCCACCGAGGCACCCAACCTGTGGCGTCGCCACTCCAGCAACTCCTGGGTGCTGATGTACGACGTGTTCGGCGCCAAGCCGCGCAACAACATGGGTTTCTCGGAGACGACGGACTTCGTCAACTTCAAGAACCTCGGCCGCTTCAACGAGCCCGATTCGCCGATGAAGGCGACCAACTTCGTCGGCGCCAAGCATGGCGCGGTGATCTCCATCTCGCCGGACGAAGCCAAGCGCCTGCAAAGCTACTTCGCCAAATGAAGGTCCTTGCCGCCACGCTGGCGCTCGCCGCCGCCTTTGCCCAGGCCGACACCGGCAAGCTCGACGCCTCCACCCCCGGCGCCGTCATCCGCAAGGAGGTCTACGGCCAGTTCGTCGAGCACCTGGGCCGCGGCGTCTACGAAGGCATCTGGGTGGGCAAGGACTCGCCCATTCCGAACACGCGCGGCATCCGCTACGACGTGGTCACGGCGCTGCGTCGCATCAAGGTGCCGGTCGTGCGCTGGCCCGGCGGCTGCTTCGCCGACGACTACCACTGGCGCCACGGCGTCGGCCCCACGCGCCAGCCCAGCATCAACTCCAGCTGGAGCAACGCCGTCGAGCCCAACAGCTTCGGCACGCACGAGTTCATGGACTTCGTCGAGCAGATCGGCGCGCAACCCTATGTCGGCGTGAACATGGGCTCGGGCAGTGTGGAAGAAGCGCAGGCCTGGATGCAGTACATGACCGCACCGGCCAGCACCACGCAAGGCGCCGAGCGCGCCCGCAACGGCCGCACGGAGCCCTGGGCGCTGCCGTATGTGGGCGTGGGCAATGAAAGCTGGGGCTGCGGCGGGCATATGTACCCCGAGGAATACGCCAACCGCTACCGGCAGTTCCAGGGCTACCTCAAGACCTACTCCGGCCCCAAGGCGCTGAAGATCGCCACCGGCCCGGACACGGACGACTACGCGTGGACCGAAACCGTGATGAAGCTGGCGACACGCTTCCGACCCAACGCCACGTCGCCCATCCTCTACGCGCCGACCAAGCCGCTGCTGGACGGCCTGTCGCTGCACTTCTACACGCTGCCCAGCAACCGCTGGGGCGGCGTGCACCCGGCGCGGGCTTTCAGCGAGGCGGCGTGGATCTCGACGATGAAGCGCGCGCTGCTGATGGACGAGCTGATCAGCAAGCACAGCGCCATCATGGACAAGTACGACCCGAAGAAGGAGGTCGCGCTGGTCGTCGATGAATGGGGCACCTGGTACGACAAGGAGCCCGACGGCCCCGGCGGCCTGTGGCAGCAGAACACACTGCGCGACGCGCTGGTGGCGGCCGTGACGCTGAACATCTTCCACGACCACGCCGAGCGCGTGCGCATGGCCAACATCGCGCAGATGGTGAACGTGCTGCAGGCCATGATCCTGACGGACGGCCCGCGCATGCTGGTCACGCCGACGTACCACGTGTTCGACCTCTACCAGGTGCACCAGGGCGCGCGGCGCCTGCCGCTGAAGCTGGAGGCCGCGCCCTACCGCTTCGGCGACATGGAGGTGCCGGGCGTCAGCGGCACGGCCAGCGTGGATGCGTCGGGCCGCGTGCATGTGTCGCTCGCCAACCTTGATGCCCACCAGCCGCGCCGCGTGACACTGCAGGTGCAGGGTGTGACGCCCGGCGCCGTGCGCGGCCAGGTCATCACGGCGCCGGCAATGGACAGCCACAACAGCTTCGACGCGCCCGCCGTCGTCGCGCCGCGCGAGTTCAACGGCGCCCGCTGGACGGGCTCGACGTTGACGGTGGAGTTGCCGGCGAAGTCGGTGGTGACGCTGGCGCTGCGCTGAGCCGTCTCGGCGCGGGCTAGCGGTAGCGCGCCAGCAGCCGGTTCAGCTCGCCGTCCGCCACCAAGCCGTGGATGGCCGCGTTCAGGTCCTGAAGGCTCAAGCTCGCCGTCGGCGCCAGCGCGCACTGCGCCAGCACCTCGGACACCACCAGCGGCGGATGCAGGGCCAGGCGCAGGGCGCCTGTGCGCTGCTGGTACTCCAGCGCGCGGCGCCCGGTCAGCGCATGGCTGATGCGGCCACGCTGCAGCTTCTGCAGGTTGGTGGCGGCATCGGGCGCATCGTCGCGCCGGAAGCCGTCACGCAGCGCCTCGGCCATCTCCGGATAGACGTAGCCGCGCACCGTGCCCACCGGCTGGCCGGCCAGCGCCGTGAGCCCGGCGGGCGGCGGCGCGGTCGCGGCACTGACCAGCAGCGCCTGGTCGGGAATGAAGGGCCGGCTCCACGCAAAGCTGCCGGGCACCCACTCGCTCTGGTAGTCGCACAGCAGCTCGCCCTCGCCGCGCTGCAAGGCCTCGGCCAGCCGCTTGCGCGGCACCGGCTTGGCGACCATCTCCCGGCCCAGACGGCGCGCCAGCGCACGCCCCAGGTCCAGGTGCAGGCCCTCGACGACGCGGTCGTCCTCGACCCGAGCCTGCGGCATCTGGGCGCTGGTGTCGATCAGCAGCACCAGCGGCGGCTGCGGCGCCGCCCAGGCGCAGCCCGCCAGCAGCCCCAGGCTGCCCAGCACCCAGCGCCACCGACCACGCACCGCCCGCTTCATGGGCCGGCATCATGCCGTGCCGCGGCAGCCAGCGCCCGCGACGGGGCATGCGCCCGCCGTGACCGGCGCACGAAAATGCGCCGGCCATCCCCTCACCGAAGGTGCCCGTTGAGCCGACCCCGCCACCACCGCGACCGCGGTTTCCAGAACAGCGACGCCGAGTTCCAGCCCAAGTCCCTGGCCCAGGTGCTGCGCTGGCGCTGGGACGCTGCCCGGCTGGGCCTGCCGCCGCGGCCGCAAGCGCCCATCCCGACACAGCCGGCCGAACTCGGCTTCCTGCACGCCAACGCCGGCCCCGACCAGCAGCCCGCCGTGACCTGGATAGGCCACGCCACCGTGCTGGCCCAACTGGGTGGCCTGCAGTTGCTGACCGACCCCATCTTCTCGGAGCGCGCCTCGCCGTTCAGCTTTGCCGGCCCCAGGCGCGAGCAGCCGCCGGCCGTCGCCCTGCACGAGCTGCCGCGCATCGACGCGGTGCTGGTCTCGCACAACCACTACGACCATCTGGACCTGCCGTCCTGCCGCGCGCTCGGCCGCCAGCCCGGCGGATCACCGCTGTTCGTCGTGCCGCTGGGGCTCAAGCGCTGGTTCGAGGCGCGCGGCATCGCGCGCGTCGTGGAGCTGGACTGGTGGCAGGAAACCCGGCTGGACGATGTCGACATCGCGCTGGTGCCGGCCCGCCACTGGTCGGCCCGCGGGCTGCGCGACCGCATGCAGACGCTGTGGGGCGGCTTCGCCGTGTTCGCGCCGGACTGCCAGCTGTTCTTCGCCGGCGACACCGCCTACTCGCGCGACTTCGCCGACATCCGCGCCCGCTACGCCCCACGCCAGACCGGCGGCGGCTTCGACATCGCGCTGATCCCCATCGGCGCCTACGAGCCGCGCTGGTTCATGGCCGACCAGCACGTCAACGTCGAGGAGGCGCTGAAGATCCACGCCGACCTGGGCGCCAAGACTTCGCTGGGCGTGCACTGGGGCACCTTCGCGCTGACCGACGAGGCGCTGGACGAGCCGCCGCGGCAACTGGCGCTGCAGCGCGACGCGCTGGGGCTGGCCGAGGCGCAGTTCTTCACGCTGCCGATCGGCGGCACACGCCGGCTGTCGCGTCGCACGGGCCCATGATGCGGCACATGCTGCTGCACCTGCTGGGCCTGGTCGCCGCCGTCTACGTCGCGCTGCTCGCCCTGCTGTGGTGGGGCCAGGAACGGCTGCTGTTCCACCCTGAGCCGCTGCCGCCCGACCATCGCTTTGGCTTCGGTGCCGACGTGCAGGAGGTCGGCATAGACCGTCCCGATGGCACGCGGCTGCACGCGCTGCACCTGCGCCTGCCGGCGCCGCGCGGCGTGGTGTTCTACCTGCACGGCAACGCCGGCAACCTGCAGTCCTGGTTCGTCAACGCCGACTTCTACCGCCAGGCCGGCTACGACCTGTTCATGCTGGACTACCGCGGCTACGGCAAGAGCGGCGGGCGCATCACCAGCGAAGCCGAACTGCGCGACGACGCCCGCGCGGCCTGGCAGCAGGTGGCGCCGCGGTACGCCGGCAAGGCCCGCGTCATCGCGGGACGCTCGCTGGGCACGGGCCTGGCCGCGGGCCTCGCGGCCGAGGTACAGCCCGAGCTGACGCTGCTGATCTCGCCCTACCGCAGCATGAGGGCGCTGGCCGCCCAGCACTACCCCTGGGTGCCCGGCGCGCTGCTGCGCTATCCACTGGACACGGAGGCGCTCGCTGCGCGCATTGCCGGCCCCAGCCTGCTGCTACACGGCGACCTCGACGCGCTGATCCCGGCGTCTCACAGCGAAGCCCTGCAGGCCCGACTGCCCCGGGCGCGCTACGTGCGCATCGAGGGCGCGGACCACGACGACGTGCAGGAGTTCCCGGCCTATCTGGATGCAGTGCGCAACGCGCTGGAAAGCGTGGCGGCACCAACAGCGCCGCCGCTCGCGGCCGGCGCTTCACCCAGCGACCGCCACGGAACCGGCTTTGCCGGGCCGTCGGCGGTGCCCCTTGAGGGGGCGGCCGTCAGGCCGTAGGGGTGGGTCAGCCCACCCGGCAGACCTTCAGCATGTTGGTGCCGCCCGGGTAGCCCATGGGCTCGCCGCAGGTGATGGCATAGGTGTCGCCGGGCATCAGCACGCCGCGCTCGACCAGGATCTTCTCGGCCGCGGCCAGGGCGGCGTCGCGGTCGTTGAACTCCGGCATCAGCAGCGGCGTGACGTTGCGGTACAGCGCCATGCGGCGCATGCTGACCAGCTGGCTGGTGAGGCCGAAGATGGGCACGTTGATGCGGTGGCGGCTCATCCACAGCGCGGTGGAGCCGGATTCGGTCAGCGCCAGGATGGCCTTGCAGCCGAGGTGGTGGGCCGTGAACAGCGCGCCCATCGCGATGGACTGGTCGATGCGGCCGAACTGGCGGCCGGCGAAGTCGGTGTCCAGCGTGACGAACTCGGCGCGCTCGGCTTCCAGCGCGATGGCGGCCATCTGCTCGACAGTCTCGATGGGGTACTTGCCGGCGGCCGTCTCGGCAGACAGCATGACGGCGTCGGTGCCGTCCAGCACCGCGTTGGCCACGTCGGACACCTCGGCGCGCGTGGGCACCGGGTTGACGATCATGGACTCCATCATCTGTGTGGCCGTGATGGACACCTTGTCCAGCTCGCGGGCCATCTTGATCATGCGCTTTTGCAGTGCCGGCACGGCCGCGTTGCCCACTTCCACGGCCAGGTCGCCGCGCGCGACCATGATGCCGTCGCTGGCCTTCAGGATGGCTTCGAGGTGGGGGATGGCCTCGTAGCGCTCGATCTTGGCGATCATCTGCGGCTTGTGGCGGTAGGGCTCGCCGGCCACATTGGCCAGCTGGCGCGCCATCTCCATGTCGGTCGCGTTCTTCGGGAAGCTGACGGCCAGGTACTCGCACTGGAAGGACATCGCGGTCTTGATGTCCTCCATGTCCTTGCCCGTCAGCGCCGGCGCGGTCAGGCCGCCGCCCTGCTTGTTGATGCCCTTGTTGTTGGACAGCTCGCCGCCCAGCTTGACGGTGGTGTGCACCTGCGCGCCGCGCACATGGTCCACGGTCAGCACCAGCAGGCCGTCGTTCAGCAGCAGCGTGTCGCCTGGCTTCACGTCGCGCGGCAGCTCCTTGTAGTCCAGGCCCGCGATCTCCTGATTGCCCAGCTCGGTGCGGTCGGCGTCCAGCACGAACTTGGCGCCGGGGATCAACTCGATCTTGCCGTTCTCGAACTTGCCGACGCGGATCTTGGGGCCTTGCAGGTCGGCCATGATGGCCACCGACTTGCCCACGCGCTCGGCGGCGGCGCGGACCATGTTCGCGCGGTCGATGTGGTCCTGCGCCTTGCCGTGCGAGAAGTTCAGGCGCACGACGTCGACGCCGGCGCGGATCATCTGCTCGAGCACCTCGGGCGTGTTGGAAGCGGGGCCGAGGGTGGCGACGATCTTGGTGGCGCGGGTCATGGCTTGTCTCAACTTTCTGGGGGCGCGGAATTATGGTCCGCCAAAGGCCGCCGAAGTTTCGCCGCGTTTCGGTGCGCGCGCCGCTACAGCACCTTCTCGAAGAAAACACTCAGCGGGTCGAGCGCGTAGCTGCCGAACGGGCCTCGCTCGACATAACCCAGCCGCCGGTACAGGCCCAACGCCTCGGGCTGATGGATGCCCGTTTCCAGCCGCACCAGGCGAACGCCGCACTGCGTCAGCTCGGCCTCCAGCCTGGCCATCAACTGCCTGGCCGCCCCCTGCCCTCGCGCACTGTCGAGCACGAACAAGCGCTTGATCTCGCCATAGGCCGGCTCGCCGGCCGGGGCGTGGAACTTCACGCCGCCGCAGCCGACCAGCGTGTCGCCCAGCCACAAGCCCCAGAACGCGCCGTGCGGCGCGCGCAGCCCGTCAGCTGGTTCGAAGTGGTTGCTTTCGCTGGGATAGAGACTGCTCATCAGCGCCTCGGACCGGGCCATCAACGCCTGTGCGTCGGGGTGGCCAGGATCGAGCGGCGCCAGGCGTGGGGTCAGGTCTGAACTCATCGTGGTTAGATACCGGTTACAGGCCGGGCACGGTCATCGCCAGCAGATAGCGAGCGGCAGCGGCCCCGGGATTGGCGAAGACGCTGCGTCCCAGGCAACGGAAGCTGATGGAGTCGCCAGCCTCCAGCTCGAACACCTGGCCTTGCAGCGTCAGCCGAAGCTGCCCGTCCAACAGGCACAGGTGGTGCTCCAGCCGCGCGACGGTCGGCTCGTCGTAGGCCAGCTCGGCACCGGGCCTCAGCACGGCCTCGATGACCTCGGTGGCAAAGCCGGCCAGCGGCGGACAGCGCATGCGGCGCTCGAAGCCGCTGTGCTGGTCGTGCCAACGCGGCTGGTCCGCCGCACGCAGCAGCCGCACCGGCAGCGCTTCGGCCTCGGCCAGCAGGCGGCTCAGCGGCAGGCCATGGGCGCGGGCCAGGCGCGACAGCAGCGTGGCGGTCGGGCTGGTCTCGGCGCGCTCCAGTCGGGACAAGGTTGCGCGGCTGACGCCGCTGCGTGCGGCCAACTCGTCCAGCGACCAGCCGGCCGCTGTACGCAGCGACGCCAGCCGTTCGGCCAACTGGCGCTCGAACTGGCCTTCTTCGCTCACATCAGAGAATTCTTCTCTCATATGAGAAGATGCTAACCGATGAAGCAGCACCCCACCGCCCCCTTGCTCGCGGCCCTCGCCGTCGTGCTGACCTGGGGGCTGAACTTCCCGCTGTCCAAGGCGCTGTTCAACCAGATCGGGCCGGCCGGCTTCCTGGGCGTGCGCTACCTGCTGATGCCGCTGTGCGCGGTGGCGCTGCTGTGCTGGCGCTTCGGCCTGCGCTGGCCGCGGCTGGACCGCGGCGAGGTGGGACCGCTGGTGCGGCTGACGCTGGTGGGACAGGGCCTGCATCTGCTGGCCTCGACCTACGGCATGCAGGGTTCCACGGCCTTCAGCGCCAGCGTGCTGCTCGCCTGCGGGCCTGTGTTCACGCTGCTGATCCTGCGCTTCAGCGGCATGGAGAAGCTGTCACGCGGCCAGATCGCGGGCGTCGCGACGGCCGCGACCGGCGCGCTGCTGTTCACGTCGGACAAGCTGCTGACCGCCGACTGGCAGGCCGGCCTCGGCGACCTGACGCTGCTGGCTGCCGCCGCGCTGTTCAGCTGGTACACGGTGGCGAGCAAGCCGCTGATCCAGCACCACGGCGGCGTGACGGTGCTGGGCTACGGCAGCCTGGTCTGCACGCTGCCCATGCTGCTGTGGTGCGCGCCGCAGCTGGCCGCGCTGGACTGGGCGGCGCAGCCCGCGTGGGTGTGGAGCGGTACGGTCTGGCAGGTGGCCGGCGGCGGTTTCATCGGCTGGCTGGCCTGGGGCTGGGCCAACGAGCGGCGCGGCGTGGCACGCACGGCGCCGCTGATCTACCTGATGCCTTTGGTGGCGGGTCTCGCCGCCTGGCTGTGGGGCGGAGAACAGTTCACCGCTCACAAGCTGCTGGGCGCCGGCGTCATCCTGGCCGGCGTGGCGCTGGCGCAGTTCAGCCCCGCGCGGACTTCGCCTCCAGCACATCCGCCACCGCCAACGCCGTCATGTTGACGATGCGGCGCACCGTCGCCGACGGCGTCAGGATGTGCACCGGCGCCGCAGCGCCCAGCAGGATGGGGCCGATGGTGACGCCCTGGCTGGCGCTGATCTTCAGCACGTTGAACAGGATGTTGGCGGCGTCCAGCGTCGGCAGCACCAGCAGGTTGGCCGCGCCGGTCAGCTTGCTGTCGGGCAGGAAGGCCTGGCGCACGCTCTCCGACAGCGCCGCGTCGCCGTGCATCTCGCCGTCGCACTCCACCTCGGGGTGGGCGGCGGCGAACAGCTCGTGCGCGCGGCGCATCTTCAGCGCCGAAGGCCGCGTGCTGGAGCCGAACATCGAGTGACTCACGAAGGCCAGCTTGGGCGGCAGGCCGAAGCGGCGCAGCTCGTCGGCGGCCATCGCGGCGATGTCGGCCAGCTCCTCGGCGTCGGGCGAGTCGTTGACGAAGGTGTCCGTGATGAACAGCGTCATCTTGTCCAGCATCAGCGCGTTCATCGCGGCAAACTGGCGCGCGCCCGCGCGCAGCCCCACCAGCTCGCGCACCTGCTCCAGATGGCGGTCGAAACGACCCACCATGCCGCAGATCATGGCATCGGCGTCGCCCAGCTCGATGGCCAGCGCGCCGATGGCCGTGTTGGAGCGCCGCACGGCGGACTTGGCCATCTCCGGCGTCACGCCATTGCGCTTCATGCGCGCGTGATAGGCCTCCCAGTACTGGCGGAAGCGCGGGTCGTCCTCGGGGTCGATGACGGCCACGTCGGCGCCCAGCTTCAGGCGCAGGCCGGCACGCTGGATGCGGGCTTGCAGCACGGCCGGGCGGCCGATCAGCGTGGGCTTGGCGATGCCTTCGTCCAGCGCCACCTGCACGGCACGCAGCACGCGCTCGTCCTCGCCCTCGGCGTAGATGACACGGGCCGGCGCGGCCTTGGCGGCCGAGAACACCGGGCGCATGAACATGCCGGTCTGATAGACGAAGCGCTCCAGCGACTGGCGGTAGGCGGCCAGGTCCTCCACCGGCCGCGTGGCGACGCCATCGGCCGCCGCAGCAGCGGCAACGGCGGGCGCGATGCGCAGGATCAGCCGCGCGTCGAAGGGCTTGGGGATCAGGTAGTCGGCACCAAAGGCCAGCTCCTGCCCGGCGTAGGCGGCCGCCACCTCGTCCGAGGTCTCGGCCTTGGCCAACGCAGCGATCTCGCGCACGCAGGCCAGCTTCATGCCCTCGGTGATCTTGGTCGCACCGCAGTCCAGCGCGCCGCGGAAGATGTAGGGGAAGCACAGCACGTTGTTGACCTGGTTCGGATAGTCCGAACGGCCGGTGGCGACGATGCAGTCCGGCCGCACGGCCTTGGCCAGCTCGGGGCGGATCTCGGGCTCGGGGTTGGCCAGCGCCAGGATGATGGGTTTGTCGCCCATGGTCTTGACCATCTGGGCCGTCAGCACGCCGGCCGCCGAGCAGCCGAGGAACACGTCCGCGCCCTCGACAACATCGGCCAGCGTGCGCGCCGAACTGACCTGGCAGTAGCGCTGCTTGGACTCGTCCAGCTTGCCGGCCTTCGCGTCCTCGCGCTCGCTCTGGATGACGCCGCGCGAGTCGCAGACGAACACGTTCTCGCGACGCACGCCCAGGCCCACCATCACGTCCAGGCACGCGATGGCCGCCGCGCCGGCGCCCGACACGGCGACCTTCACCGCGCCGATGTCCTTGCCCACCAGCTCCAGCCCGTTCAGCAGCGCCGCCGACGAGATGATGGCCGTGCCGTGCTGGTCGTCGTGGAACACCGGAATGTTCATGCGCTTGGACAGCTCGCGCTCGATGTAGAAGCACTCGGGCGCCTTGATGTCCTCGAGGTTGATGCCGCCCAGCGTGGGCTCCAGCGCGGCGATGATGTCCACCAGCTTGTCCGGGTCCTTCTCGGCCAGTTCGATGTCGAACACGTCGATGCCGGCGAACTTCTTGAACAGGCAGCCCTTGCCTTCCATCACCGGCTTGGCGGCCAGCGGGCCGATGTCGCCCAGGCCCAGCACGGCCG
>CAMLKW010000073.1 GCA_946480605.1 uncultured Roseateles sp.
GGCCGGAGCGCGTGGGCCAGCAGTCCTCGGCGGCGCCGTTGCGCCTGGTCGTCAAGCCCGGCGAGGGCTGGGCGCTGGCCGTGCACATGCTCAAGCGCCGCGGGCCGGCGCACGAGGGCTGGCTGACGCTGCCGGCCGTGCCGGGCGCCATCGAGCCGTTGCTGACGAACGCCAGGCGCCAGCCCGCGCCGGCTCCGCAACCCGACCCCATCCCGGTCAGCCCGCCAACGGAGCGCGCCTATGCGCTGGCTCGCGCTGTGCAGCACGCCTGATGCGCCAGGCGGCGACGTCGATGCCCTGGGCTGGCTGGCGCTGAGCTTCACGCCACGCGTCGCCCGGCTGGAGGAGGCGGTCGTGGCGGAAGTGTCGGCCAGCCTGCGGCTGTTCGGCGGTGCGCGGGCGCTGCGCCACAAGCTGCAGGCCGAGGCGACGCAGCTGGGCATGGCCCTGGGCAGCACGGCCTGGGCCCCGTCCGCGCTGGCCGCGCTGGCGCTGGCACGCTGCCCCGACATGCCCCACACCGGGCGCCTGGGCGAGCGTCTCGACGCGCTGCCTCTGCCCGCCCTCAGCGCCGCCCACGCCCACCACGCCATGCTGGCCCGCCTGGGCTGCACTCGCCTGGGTGAGCTGCGCCGGCTGCCACGCCCGGCGCTGGCCCGGCGCTTCGGCCCTGCGCTGCTGACCGCGCTGGACCAGGCCTACGGCGACCTGCCCGAGGTGCACGACTGGCTGACGCTGCCCGACCGCTTCGACGCGCGCCTGGAGCTGCCCTGGCGCGTGGAGCACGCCCCCGTGCTGCTGGGCTTTGCCGAGGTGCTGCTGCGCCAGCTGTGCGCCTTCCTCGCGGCGCGCCACGCCGGCGTGCGTGCGCTGCGCCTGGCCTGGCAGCACGACGCGATGCGGCCGCGCGACGTGGCCGACAGCGGCGAGCTGACCGTCGCCACGGCCGACACCACGCGCGACCTGCGGCGCCTCACGCGCCTGCTGGGCGAACATCTGGCCCGCACCACGCTGGCCGCGCCCGCCGGCGAACTGCGCCTCAGCGCAGACAACGTGTTGCCGCTGCAGGAAGGCAGTGACAGCCTGCTGCCCGGCCCCGGCGATCCGCAGGAGCGCACCACCACGAACGCGCTGCTGGAACGGCTGTCCGTGCGCCTGGGCGCCAACCAAGTGCGCGAGGGCCGGCTGCACGAGGACCACCGGCTGGACCGCATGCAGCGCTGGCAGGCCTGGCCGGCTCCGCCAGCCGCCCCGGTACGCCAGCCGCCCGGCCCTCAGCCGACCTGGCTGGTCGAGCCGCCGCTGCCGTTGCGCTGCGACACGCAGGAACAGCCGGTCTACGCCGGGCCGCTGGCGCGCGTCAGCGGCCCGCACCGCATCGAGGCCGGCTGGTGGCAGGGCGGCGGCCTGCAGACGCGCGACTACTTCGTCTACCGCAGCGCCGCACGCGGACTGCTGTGGATCTATCACGAGCGCCTGCCTGAACCGGCCTCCGCGGCGTCCGCGACGTCCGGCTGGTTCCTGCACGGGGTGTTTGCATGAGCCCGCCCCAGTCCGACCGCGACGAGCGCCTGGCCGCGCTGCGCCAGCAAGGCATCGCCTCGGACGCCGCGCTACGGCGGGCCGCCGACGGGCCGCGCCGTGCCGGCGGCGGCGGTCCGGCCGTGCCGCGCTACGCCGAGCTGCACTGCCTGTCGGCCTTCAGCTTCCTGCGCGGCGCCTCGGAGCCCGCCGAGCTGGTGGAGCGCGCCTGCGAGATGGGCTACGACGCGCTGGCCCTCACCGACGAATGCTCGCTGGCCGGCGTGGTGCGTGCGCACAAGCAGTTGCGCGAGCTGCGCGAGGCCGCTGCCCAGGAAGGCAGTGCCCCCGTGACGCTGAAGCTGCTGATCGGCAGCGAGTTCCTCGTGCGCGACGACGCCGGCACGCCGCGCTTCAAGCTCGTGCTGATCGCGCAGAACCTCAACGGCTACGGCAACCTCAGCCAGTTCATCACGCAGCTGCGGCGTGCCAGCCCGGTGAAGGGCGAGTACACGCTGCACTGGCACCGCATCGCGCCCGAGAAGCTGACCGACTGCCTGGCGCTGCTGGTGCTGCCGCGGGACGCGACCGACGCCGAACTGCTGCCGCCCGCGCACTGGCTGCTGCAGCACTTCACCGGCCGGGCCTGGGTCGCCGTCGAACTGCTGCGCGAGGCCGGCGACGCGCGGTGGCTGCAGCGGCTGCAGGCGGTGTCGGAAGCGACGGCGCTGCCGCTGGTGGCCGCCGGTGACGTGCACTTCCACGTTCGCTCGCGCAAGGCGCTGCAGGACGTGATGACCGCCACGCGGCTGGGCCGCACGGTGGCCGGCTGCGGCTTCGACCTGCAGCCCAACGCCGAGCGGCATCTGCGCAGCCGCTACCGCATCTCGCAGCTGTGCCCGCCGGAACTGATGCGCGAGACGCTGCAGGTGGCCGCGCGGTGCACGTTCAGCCTCGACGAGATCAGCTACCAGTACCCGAGCGAGGTCGTGCCCGCCGGCGTGACACCGCGCCAGCACTTGCGCAAGCTCACCTACGAGGGCGCCCGCAAACGCTGGCCTCAAGGCACCCCCGACAAATGGCATGCCCGCATCGAGCATGAGCTGACGCTGATCGAAGACCTGGGCTACGAGCACTACTTCCTGACGGTGGCCGACGTCGTCGCGTTCGCGCGCGGCATCGGCATCCTCTGCCAGGGGCGCGGCTCCGCCGCCAACAGCATCGTCTGCTACTGCCTGCACGTCACGTCGGTGGACCCCGACCGCAGCACGCTGCTGTTCGAGCGCTTCATCAGCCGCGAGCGCAATGAGCCGCCGGACATCGACGTCGACTTCGAGCACGAGCGCCGCGAGGAGGTGATCCAGCACCTCTACGAGAAGTACGGCCGCGACCGCGCCGCGCTCACCGCCGTCGTCATCTGCTATCGACCCAAGAGCGCCATTCGCGATGTAGGCAAGGCGCTGGGCTTCAGCGAAGAACAGCTGGAGGTGATGAGCAATGACCACAGCGGCTGGTCCACCCAGGTACTGCCCGAGGAGCATCGTGCTGCACTGCTGCAGAAGCTGCACATGACCGAGGACGACCCGCGCCTGCAACAACTCATCACGCTGGGCCGCCAGCTCAACGGGCTGCCCCGGCACCTGTCGCAGCATGTCGGCGGCTTCGTGCTGACGCAGGGGCCGCTGGAGCGGCTCGTGCCCATCGAGAACGCGACGATGAAGGACCGCAGCGTCATCGAGTGGGACAAGGACGACATCGACGAACTAAAACTGATGAAGGTCGACGTGCTGGCGCTGGGCATGCTCACGGCGATCAGGAAGTGCTTCGATCTCGTCAACCCGCTGCGCGGCACGTCCATCGACCTGACCATCCCCGACAACGACACGGCCACCTACGACATGATCTGCAAGGCCGACACCATCGGCGTGTTCCAGATCGAAAGCCGCGCGCAGATGTCCATGCTGCCGCGGCTGCGGCCCCGCACCTACTACGACCTGGTGGTCGAAGTCGCCATCGTCCGCCCCGGCCCCATCGAGGGCGGCATGGTGCATCCCTACCTGAAGAACCGGGCCCTGCCGGAAGACCAGGTCGAGTACCCCAGCGATGCCCTGAAGGAAGCCCTCTGGCGCACCCGCGGCGTGCCCATCTTCCAGGAGCAGGTCATGCAGGTCGCCATGATCGCGGCCGGCTTCAGCGCCGGCGAGGCCGATCAGCTGCGCCGCGCGATGGCTGCCTGGAAACGCCCCGGCGTGCTGGAGAAGTACTACGACAAAGTGGTCAACGGCATGCGGGAGCGCGGCTACACCGACGACTTCGCCAAACGCATCTTCGATCAGATCAAAGGCTTCTCCAGCTACGGCTTCCCGGAGAGCCACGCAGCCAGCTTCGCGCTGCTGACTTATGTCAGCTCCTGGCTGAAGTGCCACGAACCCGCGGCTTTTCTGTGCGCGCTGCTGAACTCGCAGCCGCTGGGCTTCTACACGCCCAGCCAGCTGGTGCAGGACGCGCGGCGGCACGACGTGGACGTGCGCGCCGTCGACGTGAACCACAGTGATCGCGACAGCAGGCTGGAACTGCGCGAGGGCCACCGCCAGCCTGCCGTGCGCCTGGGCCTGCGCCTGGTCAGCGGGCTGGGCGACGACGCGGCCGGGCGCATAGCCCTGGCCCGCGCCCGCGACGGCGACTTCACCCACCCGCAAGACCTGGCCCAGCGCGCCCGCCTCACGCAGCGCGACATGCAGCAACTGGCTGCCGCCGACGCGCTGACATCACTGGCCGGCCACCGCCGCCAGCAGGTCTGGCAGGCCTCGGCGCTGCATGCGATGCCGGCGCTGCTGCAAGGCAGCCTGCTGCCCGAGGACGACCTGGAGCTGCCCGCTGCCGCCGAAGGCGAAGAGGTGCTGTGGGACTACGCCGCCACCGGCCTCACACTGCGCCGCCACCCACTGGCCCTGCTGCGCCCGCGGCTGGCGCGGGCCGGCTGCCTGACGGCCCGCCAGCTCGACGCCGTCAAGAGCGGCCGCCGCACCAAGGCCTGCGGCATCGTCACCGGCCGCCAGAAACCGCAGACCGCCAAGGGCACGCTGTTCGTCACGCTGGAAGACGAGACCGGCAACGTGCAGGTCATCGTCTGGCCCAAGGTCTACGAGGAACACCGCGGCACCATCCTCGGCGCCCGGCTGCTGGCGGTGCGGGGCGTGTGGCAGCGCGGCGATGGCGACGTGCGCCACCTGCTGGCGCAAGGCTTTACAAATCTCAACCCGCTGCTGGGCCGCTTGCCGACGGAAAGTCGGGATTTCCGTTGACGCCGCACCCGAAATCCCGGGGCGGTGTAAGTTGCGCCCCGTCTGCCGCGACGCAACACCATCCGCTGCCGAGAACACCCATGCTGATCCGTACGCCCTTCGCCCACGAGCCCCTGCCCAGCGAGATCACGCCCCGCTCGGCCTACCTGAACCGCCGCACGCTGATCGCCGGCCTGGGCGCCGCCGCGACCTCGCCGCTGGCGCTGGCGCAGTCCGCCCCCGGTGGCGGCAAGCTGGCCAAGCTGCCCGGCACCCGCTCGGCCGTGGCCGGCGCGATGGTGTTGGACAAGCCCACCAGCTACGCCGACGCCACCTCGTACAACAACTTCTACGAATTCGGCACCGACAAGTCCGACCCCGCCGAGCGCGCCCACACGCTGAAGCCGCGGCCATGGACCGTGTCCGTCGAAGGCGAATGCGCCAAGCCCGGCCGCTACGACCTCGACGCGCTGCTCAAGCTCAGCGCCATGGAGGAGCGCATCTACCGGCTGCGCTGCGTGGAAGGCTGGAGCATGGTGATCCCGTGGGTGGGCTATTCGCTGTCCGAGCTGATCAAGCGCGCCGAGCCCACCGGCAAGGCCAAGTTCGTCGAGTTCACGTCGCTGGCCGACCGCGCTCAGATGCCCGGCCTGCGCTCGCCGGTGCTGGACTGGCCCTATGTCGAGGCGCTGCGCATGGACGAGGCCATGCACCCGCTGGCGCTGCTGACCTTCGGCATGTACGGCGAGGTGCTGCCCAACCAGAACGGTGCACCGCTGCGCATCGTGCTGCCCTGGAAGTACGGCTTCAAGTCGGCCAAGAGCATCGTCAAGATCCGCTTTGTCGAGAAGCAGCCGCGCAGCAGCTGGGAGCAGAGTGCGCCGCAGGAATACGGCTTCTATTCCAACGTGAATCCCGGCGTGGCCCACCCACGCTGGAGCCAGGCCACCGAGCGCCGCATCGGCGAGGACGGCCTGTTCGCGAAGAAGCGGCCCACGCTGATGTTCAACGGCTATGAGGCCCAGGTGGGGCAGCTCTACGCGGGCATGGATCTCAAGAAGTTCTACTGATGAAGCGAGCGATCTCCGCCGCGCTGCTGCATCCCGTCGCCAAGCCCCTGCTCTTTCTGCTGTGCCTGCTGCCGCTGGGCTGGTTGGTCTATGGCGCCATCGCCAACCAGTTGGGCGCGAACCCGGCGGAGGCCATCATCCGCGGGCTGGGCGATTGGACGCTGCGCGGCCTGTGGCTCACCTTGGCCATCACGCCCTTGCGCGAGCTGACCGGCGTCGCGGCGCTGGCGCGCTTTCGCCGCATGCTGGGCGTGTTCAGCTTCGTCTACGCGTCGCTGCACCTGCTGGCCTATGGCTGGCTGGACCAGGGGCTGGACCTGGCCGAGATCGCCACCGACATCGTCAAGCGGCCCTTCATCCTGATGGGCTTCGTGGCCTGGGCGCTGATGCTGCCGCTGGCGGCCACCAGCTTCAACAAGGTCATCAAGACCCTGGGCGCGAAGCGCTGGCAGGCGCTGCACAGGGCGGTCTACGCAGTGGGCATCGTCGCGCTGATGCACTTCATCTGGATGCGCGCCGGCAAGAGCAACTTCGCCGAGCCGGCCGTCTACGGCGTGATCCTTGCCGCGCTGCTGGGGTGGCGGGTCTACCGGCGGGTAACCCGGAAATAGCCCCCGGCTGGGATAATCCGCCGCTTTGCCCGGCTGCTCCCATGCCCGACTCCACCTCCATCGACGTTGCCATCCTCGGCGGCGGCCCCGCGGGCTGCAGCGCCGCGTCGTGGCTCGCGCAGCTGGGGTTGAGCACGCTGCTGGTCGAGCGCGAGCCGCAGCTGTGCGCCGCTTTGCGCGGCCTGGACTTCCGCCAGGACTGGGTGCTGGGCCAGCCCGCCTCGGCTCTGGCCGACCTGGCACTGAGCTATGCCCGGCAGGTTGAAACCATGCCCGGCATCACGTTGCGCCTGGGCAGCACGGCCGAAGCGGCCCGCCACGCGGCCGGCGCCTGGACGCTGCAACTGGCCAGCGGCGAACATGTGCACGCCCGCGCGCTGCTGGTCGCGACCGGTCTGCGGCTGCTGCGGCCGGCGCGCTATTTCGCCGTGCCTCACCCGCGCGTGCTGGACGCCACCGTGCTGACCACGCGCCGCGACACGCTGACGCCCGGCCGTGCACTGCTGCTCGGCGCCGGCGACAACGCGGCCGAGAACGCGCTGTTCCTGGCCGATCGCGGCTTTGACGTGACGCTGTGGGCGCGCGGCAGCTGGCGCGCGCAGGTCCACCTCATCAACCGCGTCGAGGCCCATCCGCGCATCCAGCTGCGCCTTGCCACGCCGCTGCCCGACGGGCTGCGGCCCGACGACACGGGCGTGACCGTCGGCGACGAGCGCTTCGACGTCGTTGCCGCGCTGCTGGGCTTCGAGCCCGAGCCCTCCGCCTTCCGACTGCTCAGCGAGCACGACCGCCCGCACGCCTTCGTCGCCGGCGACGCCAGCGCACGCTGGCACCCGTGCGTGCAGACGGCGCTGGCCGACGGCGTGCAGGCCGCCAAGCTCATCGAGCAGGCGCTGCGCCCCGAAGCCGCCTCCGCCGCGCCGCAGCGCTTCAACAACCGCCAGGTCATCCACCTGCAGGGCCTGCGCTTCAAGGCCAACCTGGGCATCCTGGACTTCGAGCGCACCGGCCCGCAGCCCATCCAGGTGGACGCCGAGGTCAACCTCGGCGCGCTGCCCATCGTCGCGCGCGACGCCGACATCGGCCGCGTGCTGGACTACCGCCGCATCCGCGCCGCCATCATCGACGAGTGCACCACCGAGCACACCGACCTCGTCGAGGCGCTGGTGGGCAAGCTCAGCAACCGCCTGATGAGCCTGGCCGGCGTCGTCGGCGTGCGCGTGAAGCTGACCAAGCTCGAAATCTTCCCGGACTGCGAAGTCGCAGTCAGCTCCGAAACCGGAATCTGGTGAACACCATGTCTGAAGTGCTGGACCTCGACCAAGCCGCCGCCGACAAGAAGGCCGCGCACGAAATCAACAAGCTGTCCAAGCGCCTGCATCGCCAGGTGGGCCAGGCCATCACCGACTTCAACATGATCGAAGACGGCGACAAGGTCATGGTCTGCCTGTCCGGCGGCAAGGACAGCTACGCGATGCTGGACATCCTGATGTCGCTGCGCGAACGGGCGCCGATCAGCTTCGACCTCATCGCCGTCAACCTCGACCAGAAGCAGCCCGGCTTCCCGGCCGACGTGCTGCCGCGCTACCTGGAAGGCCGCGGCGTGCCCTTCCACATCGAGGACCAGGACACCTACAGCATCGTCAAGCGCCTGGTGCCCGAGGGCAAGACCATGTGCTCGCTGTGCTCGCGGCTGCGGCGCGGCATCCTGTACCGCGTGGCGGGCGAGCTGGGCGCCACCAAGATCGCGCTGGGCCACCACCGCGACGACATGGTGGTGACCCTGCTGATGAACATGTTCTTCGGCAGCCGCATGAAGGGCATGCCGCCCAAGCTGGTCAGCGACGACGGCAAGAACGTCGTCATCCGCCCGCTGGCCTACGTGAAGGAACCCGACCTGGTGCGCTGGGCCGAGCACCGCGAGTTCCCCATCATTCCGTGCAACCTGTGCGGCAGCCAGGAGAACCTGCAGCGCGTGCAGGTCAAGGCCATGATCAACGAGTGGGAGAAGCGCTACCCCGGCCGCATCGACAACATCTTCACGGCCATGACCAACATCGTGCCCTCGCACATGATGGACAAGAAGCTGTTCCCGTTCGAGACGGCGCGCGCCACGGGCCAGGCCGAGCCCGACGGCGACATCGCCTTCGACGACGACGAGAGCTGCGCCCCGCCCGCCACGGCCGCGGTCATCCGCCTGACGCGCGACGACGCCTGATTCGTCGCGCCCCGCTGCCGCCTGGGCCCGCCAGGCTGCAACCGGTCACTTGCCGGGCCTGAGCACGGCGCGCCGTCCATAGACTGCACGCCGTCTTCATTTCCAGCCGGCTCCATGCGCGCTTTCCTCGGCCTTCTGCTGCTGGCCCTGCTGGCGGGCTGCCAGCCGCACCGCACTCAGACGCGCTGCAAGCCCATCGTCGCGGTCTACCCGAGCTGGCAGCAGCAGGTGCTGCCGCCCGAGCGCATCCCGTGGGATCGCTTCACGCATCTGGCGCTGGTGTTCGCGCTGCCCACACCCGAGGGCGGGCTGGACACGCGGGCGCTGGACGACCTGATCGGCCCGCTGGTGGCCGAGGCGCATCGCCGGCACCGACGCGTGGTGGTCTCCATCGGTGGGGCACGGGGTTATGGCGATGCGTTCCAACGCATCGCCGCGTCGCCCGAGCGGCTGCGCAGCTTCGCCACCGCCGTGCGCGACTACGTCGCCCGCCACCGGCTGGACGGCGTGGACATCGACTGGGAGTACTGGACCCGCCAGGCCCGCGACAAGCTGGGCGGCAACGACCCGGTCGAAAGCCGCATGCTGGTGGACCTGCTGGCCGAGCTGCGCCGCCAGCTGCCCCAGGGCACGTTGCTGACGACGTCGGTCTTCGCCGGTCACTGGGTGGGCGAGCAATACCTGCCCGAACTGCAGCAGCACGTGGACCTGGTGGCGCTGATGTCCTTCGACTTCACCGGCCGCTGGGACTCGTCGCCGGTGGGCCACCACGCCGACTGGTCCACCTTCCAGCAGAGCGTGCAGTTCCTCGTCGACCGCGGCTTCCAGCGCGACAAGATCCTGGCCGGTGTTCCCTTCTACGGCAAGCAGTTCGCAGGCGGTGCCAACCGCGACGTGATCGACATCGCCTGGCACGACCACCATCCCGGGCAGCCGCACGCGTTCTTCGAGACCCCGGAACTGGTCGCCCGCAAGGCCCAGCACGTGCTGGATGAGGGCCAGGCCGGCGTATTACTGTTAGAGCAGTCCATTGACCGGCCGCCGGACTCGCCCGACAGCCTGCTCGCCGCCGTCAACCGCCACCTGTCTCCTGCGTTTTGCACGCCCAAAGACTGACATTTGGATGCGCCCGCACACACTGCGGCAAACTGTCTGTCTGACGATCATCGGTACCGCCCAATCCAGGAGGCTCGCATGTTCACCCCCAACCGTCGCCTCGTCCTCACCGTCATCGGCGCCGCCTCCGTGCTGGCGCTGGCCGGCTGTGCCGGCCCCTACACCGTGTCCGCCGACGTGTCCAGTTATGGCAACTGGCCCGCCGACCGCAAGCCCGGCACCTACGCCTTCGACCGCCTGCCCTCGCAGCAGCAGAACGAGGAAGCCGCCAAGCGCCAGGCCACGCTGGAGGACGCCGCCAAGGGCGCGCTGGAAAAGGCCGGCTTCAAGCCCGCCGCCGACCTGAAGAGTGCCGACGTGCTGGTCACGCTGGGTGCCCGCGTCACCGCCTACGACCCCGTGCCCTGGGACGACCCGCTGTGGTGGCGCTGGCGCGGCCGGCTGTACTCGCCGCGCTACGGCTACGTGGGCCCCGGCCCCTGGGGCTGGAGGCAAGACCCCTTCTTCGACCGCCGCTACGACCGCGCCGTGGCCGTGCTGCTGCGCGACCGCGCCAGCGGCGAGGCGCTGTTCGAGACGCACTCCAGCAACGAGGGCGTCACCATGGGCAGCGACGCGCTGCTACAGCCGCTGTTCGACGCGGCGCTGGCCGAGTTCCCCAAGGTCAACCCGAAGTCGCACCGCGTCAGCGTGCAAGCCGTCCGCTGACGGCAACACCAGGCCGGCGGCACCCGCCGGCCTGACCATAATCGCGCCTTTGCAAAAGAAGTCGGCAAGGCAGGCATGGCGCTCAACATCGTGATCATGGCGGCGGGCAAAGGCACCCGCATGAAGTCCGCAACGCCCAAGGTGTTGCACAAGCTCGCGGGCCGCTCGCTGCTGGCGCATGTGCTGAAGAGCTGCGAGTCCCTCGCCGCCGACACCCGCATCGTCATCACCGGCCATGGCGCCGAACAGGTCGAGGCCGCCGTCGCCGCCCCTGGCATCTCCTTCGTGCGCCAGATGCCCCAGTTGGGCACCGGCCACGCCATCCAGCAGGTCGTGCCCAGCCTCGTCGGCGAGGGCACGACGCTGATCCTGAACGGCGACGTGCCGCTCATCGAGACCACCACCGCCAAGGCCCTCATCGACGCCTGCGCCGGCCACGCGCTGGTACTGCTGACCGTGGACCTGGCCGACCCCACCGGCTATGGCCGCATCATCCGCGACAAGGACGACGGCGGCGTGCTGGCCATCGTGGAGCACAAGGACGCCACGCCGGCCCAGCGCCTCATCCACGAGGGCTACAGCGGCATGATGGCCGCGCCCACGACCGCGCTGAAGCGCTGGGTGGGCCAGCTCACGAACAACAACGCCCAGGGCGAGTACTACCTGACCGACATCGTCGCCATGGCCGTCGCCGAGGGCCTGCCGGTGCTGGGCATCAAGGCCCACAGCGAGATCGAGGTGCTGGGCGTCAACGACCCGGTGCAGCTGTCGCAGCTGGAGCGCGCCTTCCAGGCCCGCCAGGCCGAAAGCCTGATGCGCGCCGGCCTGCGGCTGGCCGACCCGGCCCGCTTCGACCTGCGCGGCACGCTCACGCACGGCCAGGACTGCGAGGTCGACGTGAACTGCGTGTTCGAGGGCAATGTGTCGCTGGGCGACGGCGTGCGCGTGGGCGCCAATTGCGTGATCCGCAACGCCAGCATCGCGTCCGGTGTGCGCATCCACGAGTTCACGCACATCGACGGCGAGAAGCCCGGCGGCGCCAGCGTCGGCGAGGGCGCGCTGATCGGCCCCTTCGCCCGCCTGCGCCCCGGTGCGCAACTCGGCGCCGAGGTGCACATCGGCAACTTCGTCGAGGTCAAGAACTCCACGCTGGCCAAGGGCGCCAAGGCCAACCACCTGGCCTATCTCGGCGACGCCATCGTGGGCGAGCGCGTCAACTACGGCGCCGGCTCCATCACGGCCAACTACGACGGCGCCAACAAGCACCGCACCACCATCGGCGACGACGTGCACGTGGGCTCCAACTGCGTGCTGGTCGCGCCGGTGACGCTGGGCAACGGTGCCACCATCGGCGGCGGATCGACCATCACCAAGGACGTCAACCCCGGCGACCTCGCTGTGGCGCGCGGCAAACAGGCGGCCATCGCCGGCTGGACCCGGCCCCGGAAGAAGGTTTGAATTGCCGCGTCGGCGTGACTTTGTGCCGCCGATCACGCCACGGCGCCCGGGATGGGGGGGCAACAGCCCGCCCTCGCCGCCGTTAGCATGCCCCCGTCTCACGACCCGTTGTAACCATGGCCCACGACCTCGACCTTGCCGCGTTCTCGTTTGAAGATGCCGTCCCGGCCGACCTGGGCGCCTATGAGGTCGTCCAGTCCCAGCGCGACCGCGAAGAGGCGCAGGCCCGCCACCGCGCGCTGGAGCTGAAGGCTCAGGCCTGCGACAACGCCGCCGAAGCCTGCTACTACCTGGCCCGCAGCCTGGGCGCCGCGCGCGACCTGCCGCAAGACGGCGAAGCCAGCCTGGAACTGCTGTTCCAGCTGATCGGCGCGCTGGCCGACCTGCCCGCCGACGTGGCCGCCGCGCCGCTGCCCGAGGTGGTGGGCGGCCGTGACGACGGCATCACCGAGCTGTGCCTGCAACTGGAGGCCGCCCGCGAGCTCACGCACGACGCGCTGGCCGACGCGCAGCTGGCGCCGGCACGGCACCAGTTCTGCCACTGAGGCCCGGATCGTCCACGCAAAAAGGCGCCCGAGGGCGCCTTTTGCTTTTCGGGCGACGTGTGGCGGCTCAGCTGCCGCCGTTCTGCATCAGCTGGCCCACGGTCACCGCCGGCAATGTCAGGCGGTTGTCCACGCCGCGCACGCCGGAGGTCGCAGCCGCCACGACGGTGGCGCGTTCCTTGGTCTGGGCATCGGGCGCCTGGCCCTCCAGCTTCACGATGCCATGGTCCGTGCTGACCGCGATGGGCACGACGGCAAGTGTCGAGTCGGAGGCCAGGGCCTCGCGCACCTTGATCGTGATACCGGTGTCCTCGGGAACGGCCGCGGGCGGCGTCACGGGGTTGGTCTGTTGGGCCAGCACCAGCGGCTCGGCCGACGGCGGCGTCACGACGGGCGTGGCCGGAGCTGGCTCAGGCTGCAGGGCCGGTGGCGGCTCAGCCAGGGCCAGCGTCTCGGGCAGCGGCATCAGCGTGCGGGCCACCGGGGCAGGCGCCTCGACCTTGGGAGCAACGACCGGCTTGGGCGTTTCGACGGGCTTGGAGACCGCGGCGACCTGGGGCGCCGGCTCGGCGGCCACCGCGCCGGCGGCGGCGGGCGCCTCGGCCAGCAGCACGTCCTCGGGCGACGAGGCGGCATCGGCCGGCGGCGCCACCTGGCCGGTGACGAGGGGTGGCAGCTCGGCTGCAGCCGGCGTGGGGGACTGGCGCGACATGCTCGCCGCCAGGACGATCAGCGCCGCGCCGGCACCCACGCCCACGACCCAGGGCATGGCATGGCCCGAGCGGCGTACCGGGCCGGCGCCGGGCGCGGCCATGGGCTCGGGCGACACCCAGCCCAGCGGATCGGTCGCCCGGATCTTGGCTGACGGGCGCGGCGTGCGCGGCTTCAGCGGCGCGCCGGCGGGGCGAGCCGACGCCAGCGTCGGCTCGCGGCCCTTCTCGATGTGGTCAAGCCAACCTTCCGGGTGCACGGACTTGGGGAACTTCATCTGGGCCTCCTGCGTCGCGAATCGACGGTTGCGATGGAGACCATTCTTGGGACGGCGGCACGGACCGCTTGAAGGCCCAGGCTGCCTCTCCTTGTAGGACAGCGAGCCGCGCGGACATGTGCGGCGGCGTCAGAAGCCCCGCACCGGCAGGGTCGCGTCACGCTGCAGCCAGTTGCGCGGCGAGTAGCGGCTGCCCGCGTCCGTCACGTGCAGCGTGTAGGCATGGCGCGACTTGTCCGAGCGGTTGGCCGCCGAGTAGTGCGGCAGCAGACCGTGGAAGACCACCAGCGAGCCGGCCTCCACCTCCAGCGGGATGGCCTGCCGCGAATCCGCGGCGGGCCAGGGCGTCGCGTCCACCGCCTCCATCCAGGCCTTGCGGCCCTCGCGCACGAAGCGCTCGCGCAGCACGCCGCGCGCGCCGCGGTGGCCGCCGGGCTCGGTCCACAGGCAGCCGTTGTGCAGCGTGGCGTCCTCCAGCGCGAACCAGAAGGTCGTCACCGTGATGGGGTCGCTCTCGAAGAAGCTGGCGTCCTGGTGCCAGCGCACCTCGCCGCCGATGCCGGGCTGCTTGAAGATGAACATGCTCTGCCAGACCTGCGGCCGCGCGAGGCCCAGCGCCGCCGCCACGCCGCGCAACTCCTCGCCCTTGGAGAAGGCGCTGAACACCGGGTCCAGGTCGTGCATCGCGTGGCCTATCTTGTTGATGGCCAGCTCCTTGGGCACGCGCAACCGGCCTTCGGCGTCGAAGGCCTCCTCCTCGAAGAAGCAGCGCACCTGGTCGCCGCTGTCGAGGAAGTAGTCGTCCACGTGGCGCTGCTGCTCCTCGGTCGTGAAGACGGGGCGCTGCTCGCCGGGGTCGAAGGCCTCGACGATCTGCAGCGCGCGCTCGCGCAGCGCGGCGATGTCTTCGGCACGCTTGAAGCCCGGGATGACGAGGTAGCCCTGTTCGGCGTAGGCAGCAGCGAGGTTGGCGTCAGCAGTCATGAGGATGCTCGGGGAGTTGTGCCGATTGTGCGGGCGCCGCGCGGCGCCCACAGTGTCATCACGCCCTCTTTGCTGGAGACGCCATGAAAGCGCTGAAGCTGCTGCTGGTCCTCGTCGTCGTGCTGCTGGCCCTGCTGGTGGGAGGCGGGCTGCTGCTGTCGCCCCGGTTCAGCCTGTCGCGCAGCGTGGTCATCAACGCGGCGCCCGACAAGATCTACGCGCTGGTGGCGGACCCGCGCGGCTGGAAAGCGTGGAGCGTCTGGAACCGCCGCGACCCGGCCATGGCCATCGAGTACAGCGGCCCGGCCTCGGGCCCGGGCGCCGTCTGGGCCTGGAAGAGCAAGACCGAGGGCGACGGCCGCATGACGTTCACGACGGCCGAGCCGGGCAGGCGGCTGGGCTACGAACTGTTCTTCCCGGACTTCGGCACCACCTCCACCGGCGAGCTGCGGCTGGAGCCCAACGGCGGCGGCACCCAGGTCACCTGGACCATGAACGGCGACATGGGCGCCAATCCGGTCTACCGCTGGATGGGCCTGTTCATGGACAAGATGGTGGGGCCGGACTTCGATGCCGGCCTGGCCCACCTGAAGGCACTCGCCGAGAAGCCCTGATCAGGTCGGCTCCCACACCAGCGCCAGCGCCAGCGCGGCCTCGGTGACCGCCTGGCCCAGCGGCGTGCCGGGGTCGGGGCGCCGCAGGTGCGGCACGCCGCGGCTCAGGTCCACGCTGCCGACCACCTCGCCGCCCTGCAGCATCTCGTAGCCCACCGGCGCCGCCGTCGCGAGCGCGCTGCCTTCCAGGCGGTGCACGGAGCGCAGGCCCAGCGTCAGCGCGCCGCGCTGGTAGCTGCCCTCGCGCGTCTGCTGGCCCCACTGCACCCGGCCTTCGCCGATCTGCAGTGCGGCATCGGAGGCGCCACGCCAGCGGCAGTTCAGCGTCCAGGGCTTGGTGGCCAACGCCAGCAACCTGGCCGTCACCTCGGTCTGGCGCGCCGTGCAATCGGCCTCGCTGTCGCCGGCCGGGCCGGCCCACGTGTAGCGCAGCGGCGCGCGGCCGGTGGCCAGCGTATCGAACAGCGACAGCCGGTCAGCCCCACGGTCGTAGCGCACGCGCTGGCCACGCAGCTCGAACTCGCCCTTGCGCCCCCAGCCCGGCTTGCCGAAGGACTCCTCGGGCACCGCGGCCAGCGATGCGGGCTGCGCCATGCGCGCCTCGCGCACCACGCCGCAGCCGGCCAGCAGGGCCAACAACGCACCGGCAACCGTCACTGGATATCGCATTCACCACCTCATCGCTGTCGTCGAAACAACGCACTCTAGGCGGCCGGTGCGAGGATGCCAGTCCTCACCCGTGACTGCCGGCACGGTGGTGTTCAGCGCAACGCGGCGGGCTCTGAGACCAGCGCGAGCGCCAGTGCCGCCTCGGCGACGGCGCGGCCCAGCGGCGTGGCAGGGTCGGGGCGGCGCAGCCGGGGCGTGGCGCCGCTGACGTCCAGACTGCCCACCACCGTACCCTGGTGCAGCATCTCGTAGCCCACGGCCGGCGTCTGCGGCGTGCGGCTGCCCTCCAGCAGGTGCACGGAGCGCAGGCCCAGCGTCAGGTCGCCGCGGCGGTAGGCGCCCTCGCGGCTCAGCACGCCGCCGCGCTGCTGGCCCTCGCCGATCTGCAACATGGCCGCGGGCGCGCTGCCCCAGCGGCAGCTCAGCACCCAGGGCCTGGGGCCGGCCGCACGGCCGTTGGCGCTCTGCTGCGGGGTCCAGGCTTCGCAGGTGCTGGCGCCGTCGCCGCCCGGGCCGGCCCCGCTGAAGCGCAGCGCCGTCTTGAGCTCGGCCGCCAGCGGCTCGAACAGCGCCAGCCGCTCGGCGCCACGCTCGTAGCGCACGCGCTGGCCGCCCAGCATGAACTCGCCCTGACGCCCCCAGTTGGGCTTGCCGAAGCTTTCCTCGGCCACGCCCGCCACGGACGCCGCCTGGGCCATTCGCGCCGTCACCGGAACCGGCACCGGTCTGCCGTCGCGCACCGAGGCACAGCCGGCCAGCAGCAGGACAAAGCAGGTAAGGACGAGTGGCGAACGAAGCATGGTGATGAGCGCAGTGTTGACGACGGCCACTCTAGGGCCACGCCGGGCAGCCAGGAAACTGTTACCCGCGTTGCGTCCTGTCGCGGCTCAAGGGGCCGCAGGCTCCGACGCAGCGGCCGACGCTGCGTCGGCCGGCGCTGCGGCAACGCCGATGCGCGCGATCGCCAGCTCGCCCGCGAACTCCTCGTAGAACCAGTCGTCGCCCACCTTCACCAACCCTTGCTCGGGCGGCGCGATCTGCGTGTTGGGCTGGCCCCTGAGCGCGACCGCCATGGTCGCGGCCCAGACCGGCAGCGCCAGGCCGCCGCCGCTCTCGCGCTCGCCCAGCGACTTCGGGGTCGGATAGCCAATCCACACCGCCCCGGCGCGCGCGGCCTGGAAGCCGCAGAACCAGGCGTCGATGGCGTCGTTGGTGGTGCCGGTCTTGCCGTACAGGTCCCAGCGGCCCAGCAGGCTGCTGGCGCGGGCGCCGGTGCCCTCGCGCGTCACGGCGGCCAGCAGCTGCGCCGTCATGAAGGCGTTGCGCGGGCTGATGGCCTGGCGGGCCTTGGGCGGGTCGGCCTGCCAGATCACCTCGCCCTGCGCGTCCTGCACGCGCTGGATCAGCCAGCCGGTGGGCAGTTGGCCCTGGTTGGCAAACACGGCATAGGCCTGCGCCATCTGCAGCGGCGTGACGGCACCGCTGCCCAGCGCGAGGGTCAGGTTCAGCGGCTGCTTGTCCTCGTCCAGCCCGAAGCGGCCGGACCAGGCGCGCACGCGCTGCGGCCCCAGCGCCTGTGCCACGCGGATGGTGACCATGTTCTTGGAGCGCGCCAGCGCCTCGCGCAGTGTCAGCGCCTCTTCGTAGGTGCCGTCGTAGTTGCGCGGCGCCCAGTCGCCCTGCTCGAAGGGCTGGTCGCTGACCAGCGTGCCGGCCCAGGCACCCTGGTCCAGCAGCGCCGAGTAGACGAAGGGCTTGAAGGCCGAGCCCGGCTGGCGCCAGGCCTGCGTGGCCGAGTTGAACTGGTTGCGCGTGAAGTCGAAGCCGCCCACCAGCGCGCGGATGGCGCCGCTTTGCGGGTCCAGCGTGACGACGGCGCCCTCGGCCTGCGGCGTCTGGCTCAGCAGCCACTGGCCGCCCTGGCCCTCCAGCACGCGCACGACGGCGCCGCGCTTGGCACCGGCCAGCGAGCGCAGCGCGCCGCCCTTCAGC
>CAMLKW010000074.1 GCA_946480605.1 uncultured Roseateles sp.
TCGCGCCGCTGCAGGGCCTCAAGTTCCGCGGTGCGCTGTGGTATCAGGGCGAGAGCAACACCGGCCGTGCCGCGGCCTATGCCGGCGACTTCCAGAAGCTGATCACCGACTGGCGCACGCAGTTCGGCCAGCCGCAACTGCCGTTCTTCTTCGTGCAGCTGGCGTCCTACCTGCCGCTGCAGAACAACCGCCCCGGCCATGGCGGCTGGGCGGAGCTGCGCGCCTCCCAGGCAGCGGCGCTGGCGCTGCCGCACACCGGCATGGCCGTGGCCATCGACGTGGGCGACGCGGTGGACATTCACCCGCGCAACAAGCGTGCGCTGGGCCTGCGCCTGGCGCAACTGGCGCTGCATGACCAGGGCCTGCGCGCCGCGCCGGCCACGGGCCCGCAACTGGCGAAGACCGAGGTGCGCGGCAGCGAGGTCTGGCTGACCTTCAGGCATACGGCCGGCGGCCTGCGCACGGCCAAGGCCGGCGAGGCGCTGCGCGGCTTCCTGCTGGCCGGCGCCGACCGCCGCTTCGTGCCGGCCACCGCGCGCATCGAGGGCAATGCCGTCGTGCTCGGCAGCCCCGACGTGAAGGCGCCGCTGGCCGCGCGCTATGCCTGGGTGGACAACCCCAGCGAGTCCAACCTCGTCGGCGCCGACGGCCTGCCCGCCGCGCCGCTGCGCAGCGACGACTGGCCGCTGGACACGGCGGGCAGGAAGTATCCAAACTGAGCTGGCGGCGCTCGGGCAAGACGCCGTCGCTGCAATGACTCCCTCGCCCCTGGCGGGAGAGGGGCCCAAACCGCCGCACCGAGAGGCGGTGGCCCTTTCAGGGATGTGCCGCCCCCGCCGCCTTCAAACCTCGTGGTCCACTACCTGTATGAAGTCGCGGCTTGCCGGGGTGCGCTGGTCAACTCCGAGTCTCTACCGATCTCGTCGAGGACCAGTTTTACGTCAGAAGTCATGCCGCTACCGTCGGCTAGCGTGGTCGTCGTCTGCAGTCGCACATCAACGTTGTGGCGCAGGGCCAGGCGATCGCTGAGGCGCAAGCGCAGTTGGCCAGCGCCATCGGCGCGAATCTGCATGGCTGAGTTCTGGACGCTTGGCTGCTGGAACTCAAACTTCAGAACGCCCTCGGCATGTACTTGCATGGTGGACACCGGGGCCACGGCATCGGACATGACGGAGATATCCGTGGACGCGCGGATGTCGAAGTCGGCAATGCCATCCTGTACGCGGAGCAGCGTGTAGCGCCCCCTCAGAACCCCGCCCATGCTGGCGGCTTGCTGTGACTGCGGAGGCGGAGACAGGGTCACATGCAAAGGAAGGTCTATGGACTCGCCGACTCGCAGCTTGACACCGTCAAGTGCGGCGGGTGCACCGAAGGCCACGAGCCGAAAGGTCTTCTCCTGAGCCTCCGGTATCAGCACGGTCTTTCCGCCCAAGACCGCACTTTCGTAGCGGCTGGTGTTCGAGTCGAATAGGCCTGTGAAGCGCATGGGCGGCTGGGCAGCCTGCTCCGACATGTATTGCTCCGTTGCATCCAGCTTTATCTTCTGCATGGGCCCCAACACCACGAGGGATTTCACGACCATGCGACCTCGATCGTCGAGCGGGCCGGTATGGACCGTTTGCTGCCCGGCCGTTCGCAGGCTCAAGTTCATATGAGGCCTTGCAGCCTCGGCCTTTGCGTTCGCTTTGAACTCCTCGAGTTCTGTATCGCTCAGGCCGGGTCGCGGCTGTCGCTCCATGCGCAGGTCCATGTCTGCGCGCATGTCGAATTGCTGATGGGTGTTGGGAAGCGGTTTGACGCGAAACTCGAAAATCGCTTCATCGCCCTGGGCGAGGACGCTCCCGAAGGCGCCGAAAGCAATGCTGAACTCGAACACTCGGCGGACGATGCAACGCATCATGGTGCCAATACTCCCTATCAATTTGTTGTGCGTGGCATCTTAGGCTTCAGCGATTTCCCTCTGTGCCGCTCGCGTGCCGGGTCATGCAATTGCTGACGGTCAGCAACTGCAGCCGCCTACGCCATCGTCTATCAGCCGTTCTTCGGCGCGTTGATCGTTCATCCGTGACAGCCCCACCGTGACGGGTGACGGGCCCATCGCGCCGCCGGTGGTGGTGTGCCCGCGGACGTTCAGTACAAGCGCACCGCGCTGTCGAACTGCCAGGTCCGCCTGATCTCCACCACGTCGTAGTCCCGCAGCAGCGCCGGCGCAAACGCCGGGTAGTTCTCCTGGCTCTGCACGATGCGCCGGATCGCGTCGTCCACGGCCGGCACGCCGCTGGAGCGCACGAAGGTGATGGACTCCACCGAGCCGTTGCTGCGCACGGCCACGGTGACCATGGCCTGAGTGTGCGGCTGGCGGGCCAGGTCGCGGGCCACCTCGGGCGTCACGTTCTGCTCGATCTTGCGCACCCAGGCCTCGCCATAGGCCGCCAGCGCGGCATGGCTGTCCACGCGGCCGAACAGGCGGCCGCGGCGCGCGGGTGCCCAGTCGGGGCGCTGGCGTTCGGCGTCGCGCCGGGCGGCCTCCTCATCCAACTGGCGGCCGATGGCGCGCTTGCGGGCCTCGCGCTGCTCTTCCTCGACCTGGACCTGCGCTTTGGCGGCGGCGAGCTGGGCTGCGGCCAGCCGGGCCGCTTCCTGTCGCGCGGCCTCGGCGCGGGCGGCTTCCTGGCGCTGCGCTTCAGCGCGCGCGGCCTCGGCACGCGCAGCCTCCTGGCGCAGCGCCTCCTGCCGCGCCGTCTCCAGTTGCTGAGCGCCCTGCTGGGCCTGCTGGACTGCGGCGCCGAGCTGGGCCAGCTCACCGGCGCGGTTGCCGCTGGTCGCGGGGCGCAGGCCTGTGCCGGCACGGCTCAAGGCCTGCACGGCAGGCGCGGACGCCGCCGTCGCAACCAGCGTGGCGACGGCGGCGCTGGGCAGCACCCGCGCCGCTGCCGCAGCGTCCAGAACGGTACTGTCGGTGCGCTTGTCCAGCCGCAGGCCGCTGCCGGTGCGGCGCAGCGGCTCGACGGCCGGCGCCGATGCGGCGTCCAGCGCCGCAATGGCAGCCTCCGCGCGCAGCATGGCCAGTTGGGCCGGCTCGGCGCTGCGGTCCTCGCGCGGGCGCAGCGACTCGCGAGCTCGCGCCAGCGGCTCCAGCGCGGGGCTGGAGGCGGACGGCATCGTGGCGATGGCGGCCGTCGGCAAGGCCGGATCGGTGAGCACGGTCCAGTGCTCGGGCCGCGCGCGCTCGACGGCAATCAGTGCCCGCGCCGGCGGCGCAGGGGGCGGCTCCGCAGTGTCTGTCAGGCGCACCTCGGTGGTCGAGGTGTCGGCGGCATCGGGCTCGGCGGATGGTTCGGCCTGCACCGATGGGGCTGCGTCGGCTGGTGCTTCGGCTTCAGCGGCAGGTGCGAGTACCGCAGCAGGCGGCGCCGGGAGTGGCTGCAACTGCACGCGCAGTTCAGCGGCCTCGGCGCGGCGCTGGTGCCAGGGCAGTTCCAGGCCGGGCAGGCCGTCGCCCTGGCCGAAGCTCAGCGACAGCAGCAGCGCATGCGCCAGCAGCGACGCGATCAGCGCAGGCGGCAGGCGCCTGCCGCGGCCCGCCGCCTTCAGCCGCACGCCGTCCTCGCCTGTGCCGTTGTGATGTGCCTGCCCATGGTCGGCGGCATTGTCGGCGCGGCATAGGGCACGCCGCGTCTGCCGCGCCCACCGGATCGGGTGGGCGGGAAGACGCGCGCGGGCTCACTTCGCGCCGAACAGCGCCGGATGCTGATGGCCAGGCCAGCACGCGTGGCCGGCGGCGTCATCGGCTTGGTGGCCGGTCGCGCGCAACAGCGTGGCCAGCGGGTTGGCCGTTGGCGCCGACGTTTGCCCTGCGCACTGTTGCCGCACACGACGGCCTCATGCGTCGTCTTGGGGCCCCGCTGCAACCAGGTGCTGCGGCGCATTTCGCCGCTGCACGGATCCGCCATTCGGGGGCCGTAGGCATTGACGACGGGACCGCCCCCACGGATGACGCTGTAGCGCACAGAAACCCCTGCATTTCGCAACAGTCGAGTACGAGCTTCTGCCCGTATTGAGAATCTGCACTTTCCCCTAGTCAGCGGTTCAGGGCATGTGCCGTCGCATATTCGCGACCCAAGCCCCCCCTAATTTATCGACCATGCGTAAAAACCCCCAAACCCAGGACCAACAGCGGACTTGAAAAACAATCATCGCGTTGATCGTAGTGGCCACACCGGAGCGCTAGCATGGATTGCCGCTGCCGACTTGTTAGCGCATTTTGGGGAGATCAGCGGCATTCGAAGTGTTATCCCTTCAATCCCAATATTGAGGACAGAGGAAAATAGATGAAAAAATCACTCGCTTCACTTTTTTTGGTCGCCACGGCAAACATCTTGCTAGCAATCCCGGCAATTGCTTCCAGTGGCAGCTCGACCTTTTATGCACCTTCCCATGATGAAGATGGCGGTTGCCGCGAAGCCGGATACAACGAATATGACAATGTCTTTTTTTACGACTGGACCATCCCCGCTCTAGCCGACGGCGAGAGTGTGACAGTCACCCCGACCCTGTATTGGCAGAATCCGGGCACCCAATCCCCGCCACCCTCTGGCGCAGGTTATGAGTACACCTTCACCTGCAACAACGGCACGCTGTCCAGCCCTGGCGCGGGCGCCCCCTGGGGAACCTGGATTTAAGAAAACCGACTGTAGGCATCGGTGTAAACAATAGTCCCGATGAGAATGCAATCTCCGCTGACTCACACCATGAGCCAGCGAGCTGAGGGAGTGCAGGCTCCGAAAAAGACGGAAGCGCGCACATGGTCATGTGCCGCATCCAACCCCCTCCCAGGATATGGCTGCCGGAGTTCAATCGCAGCCTCGGCAGCGAGGCATGGTGCGAGCAGGCGCTGATTGGCGCTTCGCAGAATCCCTCTCCCCTGACGCCCATTAAACCTACCAACGACGCAGGCTTGGGCGGTCAGCTTGGGGATTGTTGGCCGATATTCGGGCCCATTCTGCGTCTGCGGACGCCGGTTACGCCGGTTACGCCGGTGCATTTCACCAGGCCCTGAACCGCCCCGTGACATGTAGCAGGTTCATGAACTGAAGCAGGCCGTCGTAGTACCGCCACTGGCCGGCGGGCGGCGCCAGCGCCCAGAGGTCGTCGACGAAGCGCTTGCCCAGTGACTTGTCGACGAGCAGCGCAGCCACGGCATTGCTGGAAAGCAGCCCCTTGGAGGGCTCGTCGTTCAGCGGCTTGCCGTCCAGCGTGTAGAGGTGGGGATAGGGCTTGCCGCCGGCGCCCTGCGCGGCAAAGAAGCTCAGCAGCCGGGTGCTGAGGCCGGCGGCGGTCGGGTTCTTGCCCCACCAGGCCTGGTCCACGCTCCAGTTCACCGCGGTGCGGAAGGCGTCGTAACGGAAGTCCTCATGGCCCTCCAGCACCTTGGGGCGGCCGTCGAAGTGCGCGTAGTCGGGCGTAAGGCCGGTCTTGGGGTGCGCGGCCTTGCTGAAGTAGGCGCGGCTGATGTCGGCGATCTCACGCCAGCGCTGGCGGTCCTCGGCCTTGGCGGCGCGGCGCGCCCAGATCTCGTAGAAGGCCGGCAGGTGGTAGGACGGGTCGCTGAAGTCGGCCGCGTCGCCCACCGGCACGAAGACGACCTGGCCGTGCTGGGGCGAGAACATCGAGCGCGCGCCTTCCTTGATGCCGCCATTCATCGCCTCCTTGTGCAGCATGGCGGTCAGGATCTCCTGCGCCTGGGCCTCGTAGTTGTAGACGCCTCCGCCGCTGCCCCAGCGCGAGGCGGCCATCAGCAACGCGGTGGCCATGTACTCCTCGCCGTCGGAGGCAGGTACGGCGTTCTTGCCGAAACCGGCGCAGCCCTCGGGCTTGCACTGCCAGCGGAAGTAGCTCTGCCGCGGGCCGGAGCGGTAGCGCATATGGGTCCAGGCCCAGTTCCACAGCGCGTCGAAGTCGGCCTTGCGGCCCATCTGCACGGCAATCATCATCCCGTAGGACATGCCTTCGCTGCGCACGTCGTCGTTGCCCACGTCCAGCACATAGGACGCGGGGCCGTCGGGCGTGGGCGCGGCGGGGTAGACGATGCGCTGATCCTTGCCGCCCTCGAACAGCGATTTCCAATAACCGTCCAGCTTGGCGGTGATGTCGGCCTCGCTGATGTCCGGCCGCAGCTCGCGCAGCAGGTTGCGGTACTCGCCGCTTTCGGCGGCACCAGCCGCCGCCACCGTGCCACGTTGCGTGCCGGGCTGCAGCACCAACTTCTGCAGCAGCGCGTTGTCGTCCAGCCGCCAGACGCGGATGACATGCCGGCCCGCCGGCAGCGTGACCGCGTCGGCGCTCAGCACGAAGCCGTTGTCCATCACGGCGCGGTACCAGTCGCGCTTCTCGCGGGTGTCCGCGGCGTTGGGCGTGGGGGTCAGGTTCAGCGTCAAGGTCTGCGCGGGGCGGTCGCCGATGGCCACGGCCACGCGGACGCCACCGGTCTTGCGCACGTCCAGTGTCGGCAGCATGTGCAGCTGCAGGGTCCAGCTGCCGGGCTGCGCCAGGTCCACGTCGTACTCCAGGCGCACGTTGTCGGCCACCGTCGTGGACGCGCGGCCCTGCGGCAGCGCGACGACGGCGCCCCGGCCGTGGCCGAGATTGGGAATGGCCGTCCAGGTCAGGCCCTTGGCGCTGGTGGCGCGGGCGAACTGCGTGGCTTCGATGACGTGGCCTTCAGGCGCAGCCCCCTGCTTCTTGGCAGTCAGCTGCCGCTGCACCACCGACGCATCCGCCGTGCCGGCCACACGCTGCACGGCCGGCATGATGTCCTTGTCCGGCTGCTGCCAGTTCGTGTAGCCGATGTGGGTCTGCAGCATCATGCCGTCCCACTTGCCGCCCGCGATGGCGTGGTACTGGTCGCGGATGGCGCGGTCGCGCGCGAAGGCGGCCTCGGCGCGGTCGGCAAAGACGTTGGCGCGCGGGTCACCGGCCTTGGCGAGCTTGTGGTTCCAGGCCGCCGCGTAGTACAGCCGGTAGAGGTTGCCCAGCGCGATGACCGGGTGCTCGACCAGCTGGAAGTAGGCGTCGTGCTGGTCCGCGCGCAGCCGGGCCTTGACCTGCGCGACGCGCGCCTCCAGCGCATCCCACTCGGCCACCCGGCGGCCGAAGTCGCCGCCATCCAGCGCGTCGGCGGTGGCGTTGCCCAGCGGGAAAGTGGTCGGGTCGATCAGCTCCGGCTTGCGACGCGCGGCGTACTGGGCGTAGCGCGTGACCAGTTCGCCAATCTCGGCCGCGTGCGTGGCGCCGAAAGTGGCAGCCGCCCAGTCCTTCGGGTAGGCCTTCAGCGCATCGGCCGTCATGGCCTTGGGCGCCCAGGCCATGTCCAGGAAGAAATGGATGGGGTACTCCACCGGCTTGATGTCGCCGACGTTGACGATCCACAGCGCGTCGGCGCCGTGCTCGCGCGCCAGGTCCATCTGCTGCCAGACCTTCTCGATCTGGTTGGTGTTCAGCCACTTGTAGTTGCGCGGCGCGCCGACGTAGTCGAAGTGGTAGTACACGCCGTAGCCACCCTGGCGCCTGGCGGCGCCGGGCTCGGGCAGGCGGCGGATCTGGCCCCAGTTGTCGTCGGCGAACAGCAGCAGCACGTCGTCGGGCACCTTGAGCCCCGCGTCGTAGTAGTCCTGCACCTCCTTGTAGAGCGCCCACATCTGCGGCGTCTTCTCGGTGGGCTGCTTCGTCACGTCGGCAATGATCTGGCGCTGGTCCCTGACGATGCCTTCCAGCAGCGCCGTCGCGGTGTGCTCGCTCATGGGCTCGTCGCCGTCGCCGCGCATGCCGACCGTCACCAGCGTGTCGAAGGCCGTGCCGTCGGGCCGGCCCATCATGCGCTGAATGCCGCCGCGCCAGAACTCGCGCAACTGCGGCGCGTTCTTCGCGTAGTCCCACGCACCGCCCTTGTTGCGCTGCCACTCGTCGTGCGCGCGGCTCATGGGCTCGTGGTGGGACGTGCCCATGACGATGCCCATCTCATCGGCCAGCACCATGTTGCGCGGGTCGTCGGCCAGGAAGGCGCGCGGCGGCCACATGGCGGGCCACAGGTAGTTGGCCTTCAGGCGCAGCAGCAGCTCGAAGACATGGGCGTACATCCTGGCGTTGGTGCCGCCGAACTTCTTCTGCGCCCAGGTGGTGAGCGCGGGGGCCTCGTCGTTGATGAAGATGCCGCGGTACTTGACATGCGGCTGGTCGCCGCGCTGGCCGGCCGTCACGAACACGTCGGCCTTCCGCTCGACCGACACGTCCGCCCACCAGTGCCAGGGGCTGACTCCGATGCGGGCGGACAGGTCGTAGGCGCCGAACACCGCGCCGCGGCGGTCCGAACCGGCGATGACCAGCGCACGCTCCACGCCCGGGAAGGGTCGGTCGACGACGACCTGGCGGAAGGCCTCCCAGCGCCCCTTCAGGTCGGCCGCCTGCAGCTTGCCGCGACGCTGCAAGTCATCCAGCAGCGGGCTGCGGCCCAGCTCGGCGATCAGCACCAACTCGCGCGGCGCCCCGGCCGCGTCTTGCAGCAGCCGCGACTCGCGACCGGACACGCGCTGCAGATCGGCCGCAAAGCTGCGGCTCGCATGCTGCAGCGCCGGATCGGCACCGGCCTCGACCAGCACCGCGGCCGGCTGGCCCGCACGCACCAGACCGAAGCTCTGCCCCCCATCGCGCGCGCATACCGAGGCCGGCGCGTTGCACGCAAAGGTGGCCACACTGGCGGACACCAGCCCCAGGCCCAGCACGAGCTGCCTGAACCGGGACAACAAGGGCCGGGCTTCGGCCTGAGAATTGAACATCATGACTTAAAATGGTTGCGCGATCATTTGAAGTCTACAGAGTTATATTCTTGTGAATTCCCCTGGGAAACCACTAAATTCGGGGAACAAACAAATTCATATGATAGCGATAACAACATGCTGATCCCCACGCAAGCCAAAAGGCCGCCATCGCGACGCGCCGTCATCCAGGCGCTGACCCTGGGAGTCGGCGGCATCTCCCTGGCCGGCCGCGCGACGCCGCCCGGCGACGAACCGACGCTGGATGCGCTGGCGCGCATGAAGGGGCTGCGCTTTGGCAGCACGCTGGGCAGCCTGGGGCGCAGCTCGCGCTTCCATGACGCGGCCTACCGCGAGCTCACCGGCCGCGAATGCAGCGTGCTGGTGGCCGAGAACGAGACCAAGTGGCCGCAGATGCGGCCCGACCCGAGCCGGCCCTACGACTTCCGTGCCGCCGATGAGATGTTCGCCTGGGCCCGGAGCCGCGGCATGGCGCTGCGCGGCCATACGCTGCTGTGGCTGGAGCCCAAGTGGCTGCCCGGCTGGGTCAATGCGCTGCACTACGGCAGCGGCGATGGCGAGGCCGCCCGCCGCGTGCTGGACGAGCACATCCGCACCACCTGCGGCCATTTCGGCGACAGCATCGAGAGCTGGGACGTCGTCAACGAGGCCATCGCCCCCGAGACGGGCGAGTTGCGCCGCAATGTGTTCTCGGCCCCGATCGGGGGCGTCGAGCAGATCGACCTCGCCTTCCGCCTGGCCCGCCAGCATGCCCCCAAGGCCCAACTGGTCTACAACGACTACATGAGCTGGGGCGACGGCAACAACGCCCGCCACCGCGCCGGCGTGCTGAAGCTGCTGACCGAGCTGAAGCGCCGCGGCACACCGGTGCAGGCGCTGGGCATCCAGGGCCATATAGGCGCGAACATGAGCGAAGCGCCGGCCCGGCGGGCCGCAGAATGGCGGCGCTGGCTGGACGATGTGATGGCGCTGGACCTGGACATCCTCATCACCGAGTTCGACGTCAACGACAAGGGCCTGCCCGCCGACTTCGCGCTGCGTGACGCCGCCGTGGCTGCCGCCGCGCGCGACTGGCTGGATGTGACGCTGGCCGTGCCGCGCCTGAACCGCTTCCTGTGCTGGGGTCTGGGCGACAAGTACAGCTGGCTGCATGATTTCGACCCGCGTGAGGACAAGCTGCGCAAACGCCCCCTGCCCTACGACGACCAACTGCGTGCCAAGCCGCTGCGCACCGCAATTGCCGACGCGCTGCGCGCCATGCCCGCACGCTGAACCCACTTCTGCATTCCCACATGACCCCGATCGACAGCACCCCCGCGCAGATCCGTGCGGCCTGCGACACCGCCGCCCAGGCCGGGCCCGCGTGGGCCGCACTGCCCATCAAGCGGCGCGCCGCCCACCTCAACGCGCTGGCCGACGCACTGCAAGCCGCCCGCGACGCGCTGGTGCCGCTGGCCGATGAGGAAACCAACCTGGGCGCGGCGCGCCTGAACGGCGAACTGGACCGCACCGCCTTCCAGCTGCGCGGTTTTGCCGAGCAGTTGCTGGCCGGCAAGGCCCAGCCGGTGCAGGACGACGCCGCCGTGCCTGGCGCCCCGCCCGCCGGCCGCCCGCACCTGACCCGTGTGACTGTGCCGGTAGGCCCGGTCGCCAATTTCGCGGCCAGCAACTTCCCGTTCGCGTTCAGCGTGCTGGGCGGCGACACCGCGTCGGCACTGGCCGCCGGCTGCACCGTGGTCGTCAAGGCCCACCCTGGCCACCCCAAGCTGTCGCGCGCCGTGTTCGAGCTGGCCACGGCCCAACTGCCCGCGGGCGTGCTGCAGATGGTGGAAGGCGCCGGCATCCCGGTCGGCGTGGGCCTGGTGCGCGACGAGGCGATTGCCGCCGCCACCTTCACCGGCAGCGTGCGCGGCGGCGTGGCGCTGTGGCGCGAGGCCAATGCCCGCCCGCGGCCCATCCCCTTCTACGGCGAGCTGGGCTCGATCAACCCGGTCGTCGCGCTGCCCGAGGCGCTGGCCCACAACGGTGCGGCGCTGGCCGCGCAGCTGGCCGGCAGCATCGTGCTGGGCTGCGGCCAGTTCTGCACCAGTCCCGGCATCGTCATCGTGCGCGACGACGAGGCCGGCCGGGCCTTCGTCAAGCAGCTGGCCGAGGGCTTGGCTGCGGCCAACCCGCACGCGATGCTGAACGCCACCATCCGCGCGGGCTTCAATGCCGGCGTGGCCCGGCTGCACGGCCGCAACGGCGTGAAGTCGCTGCTCGCCCTGCCTGCCCGCGAAGCGGCTCCTGGTGCCCATCTCTTTGCCACCGATGCCGCCAGCTTCCTCGCCGACGAGGTGCTGCGCGAAGAAGTCTTCGGCCCCAGCTGCGTCGTCGTCACCGTGCGCGACCTGGACGAGACGCTGCAGGTGCTGCAGGCCGTCGAAGGCACGCTGACCGTCACGCTGTGGGGCGCCGACGCCGACACGGCCGACAACCGCCGCCTGGTGCGCGCGGCGCAGGCCGTCGCCGGCCGCGTGCTGTTCGCCGGCGTGCCGACCGGCGTGGCCGTCACGGCCGCGCAGCAGCACGGTGGCCCGTGGCCGTCGTCCACCAACGGCTTCAGCACCAGCGTGGGCTATGCGGCGATGGAGCGCTTCCTGCGCCCGGTCGCGCTGCAGGATGCGCCGGCCTGGCTGATCGACGCGCGAGGTCAGGCATGAAGAAGATCGAAGACCTGCGCAGCGCACGCTGGTTCGCCAAGGACGACTTCCGCTCCTTCGGCCACCGCAGCCGCGTGCTGCAGATGGGCTACGGCGCCGAGGACTTCATCGGCAAGCCGGTGATTGCCATCGTCAACACCTGGAGCGATGCCAACCAGTGCCACACGCACTTCAAGCAGCGGGTGGAGGACGTCAAGCGCGGCATCCTGCAGGCCGGCGGCTGGCCGCTTGAGTTGCCGGCGATCTCGCTCTCCGAGAGCATGGTCAAGCCCACCTCCATGCTGTACCGCAACTTCCTCGCGATGGAGACCGAGGAGCTGCTGCGCAGCCATCCGGTGGACGGTGCCGTGCTGATGGGCGGCTGCGACAAGACCACGCCGGGCCTGCTGATGGGCGCCATCAGCATGGGCCTGCCCTGCATCTACCTGCCGGCCGGCCCGATGCTGCGCGGCAACTGGCGCGGCCAGGTGCTGGGCTCGGGCTCGGACGCATTCAAGTACTGGGACGAACGCCGCGCCGGCCGCCTCTCTGACCAGGCCTGGGCCGAGATGGAAGCCGGCATCGCCCGCAGCCACGGCACCTGCATGACCATGGGCACGGCCGCCACGATGATGGGCATTGCCGAGGCGATCGGCTTCACGCTGCCGGGCGCCAGCAGCATCCCCGCGCCGGACGCCAACCACACGCGCATGTCCGCCGAATGCGGTCGCCGCATCGTGCAGATGGTGTGGGACGACCTGACCCCCGCCAGGATGCTGAGCGCCGGCAGCTTCGCCAACGGCATCGCCGTGGCCATGGCCATGGGCTGCTCCACCAACGCCATCATCCACCTCGTGGCCATCAGCCGCCGCGCCAACCTCGCCGTCACGCTGGACGACTTCGATGCGGCCAGCCGGCACGTCGGCGTCATCGCCAACATCCGGCCCAGCGGCGACCGCTACCTGATGGAAGACTTCTTCTACGCCGGCGGCCTGCCGGCGATGATGAACGTCATGCGCGACAAGCTCGACCTCACCGCGTTGACGGCCAACGGCAAGACCGTGGCCGAGAACATTGAGGGCGCCGAGGTCTTCAACGACGACGTCATCCGGCCGCTGGACAACCCCATCTACGCCGAAGGCGCGCTGGCCGTGCTGCGCGGCAACCTCGCGCCGGACGGCGTCGTCATCAAGCCCAGCGCCGTCGCGCCCCACCTGCTCCAGCACACCGGCCGCGCGCTGGTGTTCGACGACTACCCCAGCCTGAAGGCCGCGGTGGACGACCCCAACCTCGACGTGAACGGCGACGACATCCTCGTGCTGCGCAACGCAGGACCGAAGGGCGCCGGCATGCCCGAGTGGGGCATGCTGCCCATCCCGACCAAGCTGCTCAAGCAAGGCGTGACCGACATGCTGCGCCTGTCCGACGCCCGCATGAGCGGCACCAGCTACGGCGGCTGCCTGCTGCATTGCTCTCCTGAGGCCTTCATCGGCGGCCCGCTGGCACTGGTGAAGACGGGTGACCGCATCACCGTCGACGTGCCCGGTCGCAGCATCCACCTCGAAGTCAGCAACGACGAGCTCGCTGCCCGCAGGGCTGCCTGGACACCGCCACCCGCCCGCTACGAGCGCGGCTACGGCTGGATGTTCGGCCGCCATATCCTGCAGGCCCACGAGGGCTGCGACTTCGACTTCCTCGAAACCCAGTTCGGCGCACCCGTGCCCGAACCCGTCATCTACTGACCATGAACCCAGACACCCGCAAGAAGCTCATGGGCGTCAGCACCGCCACGCTGTGCACGGCGCTGTTCAAGCGCGGCCTGAAGAATCAGCTCATCCAGGGCGTGCTGCCGCTCAACCCCGGCCTGCCCAACATGGTGGGCCCGGCCTACACGCTGCGCTACATGCCGGCGCGCGAGGACCTGAACGGCATCGAGGTCTTCAAGAACCGCGCCCACCCGCAGCGCGTGGCCGTCGAGGAGTGCCCCGAGGGTGCTGTGCTCGTCATCGACAGCCGCAAGGACGCCCGTGCCGCCTCGGCCGGGGGCATCCTCGTCGCGCGGCTGATGGTGCGTGGCTGTGCCGGCGTCGTCACCGACGGCGGCTTCCGCGACAGCCCGGACATCGCCAAGTACACGATGCCGGCCTACCACTCGCGCCCCAGCGCCCCGACCAACCTCACGCTGCACCAGGCCATCGCCATCAACGAGCCCATCGGTTGCGGCGACGCGCCGGTGTTCCCGGGCGACGTCATCGTCGGCGATGCCGAAGGCGTCATCGTCATCCCGGCCCACCTGGCCGACGAGATCGCCAACGAAGCGGTCGAGATGACCGTGTTCGAGGACTTCGTGCAGGAGACCGTCATGGCCGGCCGCAGCGTGCTGGGCCTGTACCCACCGACCGACCCGGACGTGGCCGGCCTGTTCGCCGCCTGGCGGGCCGCAAAAGGCCGCTGAATGCTGACGAAAGCCGAGAACCACAGCGGGCAGGCCCAGCTCAAGCGCGGCAACTGCATGGCGATCATTCGCCAGCTGCGCGTGCATCCGGGCCAGTCGCGCGTGGACTTGGCGAACGCGCTCGGCCTCACCAAGTCCACCGTCAGCACCCTCACCCGCGAGCTCATCGACGGCGGCTGGCTGCTGGAGCGCGAGGTGCTCGTCACGGGCGACATCGGCCGTCGCCCAACGCCGCTGTTCGTCGACCCGACACGGCTGCTGCTGCTGGGCACCCAGGTCGGCATCGGCGTCGTGCGCGTGGTGCTGACCTCGCTGACGGGCGACGTGCTGGCGGCCCGCAGCGCCGGCTACGACACCAGCCTCGACGTCGAGGCCTGCATCGGTGAGCTGACCCGCACCATGCTGGCCGTGGCAGCCAAGCGCGGCGAGGCGCAACGCATCATCGGCATCGGCGTGGGCCTGCCCGGCGGCGTGGACCAGGCCCGCGACCAGCTCGTCTTCGCGCCTCACGTGCACTGGCACCAGGTGCCCTTCGGCGCGCTGCTGCGCGAGGCGCTGCACGCCACACCGCTGTCCGGCGTGCCCGTCTTCATGCAGAACGACGCCGACGTCGCCGCCCTGGGCGAGAGCGAGTTCAACCCGTCATCCTCGGCCGACCCGCTGCTGCTGGTCCTGGTCGGCGAAGGCGTGGGCGCGGGGCTGGTGGTGGGCGGCCGGCTGCTGACCGGCGCGCGCGGCCTGGCCGGCGAGGTCGGCCACATGGTGCTGCAGATCGACGGCCCGCGCTGCTCCTGCGGCCGCCGCGGCTGCGCCGAGGCGCTGATCGGCAACCGGGCGCTCATGCGGCAGGACGGCGACGCCCCCGACCTCGCCAGGGCCGGGCAGTACCTGGGCGTGCTGCTGCAGAACCTGGCCGTCGCCTACGACCCGGCCTGCATCGTGCTGGGCGGCCCGGCCCTTGAGCTGGGCGATGCGCTGCTGGCGCCGGTGCGCGAGACGCTGCAGCAGTACGCGCAGGCGGCAGGTCTGCCCGAGCCGACGCTGCGCGTGGCCCGCTTCGGCGCCGACGCCATCGCCGTGGGCGCCGCCGCGCTGGCGGGCTATCAGCTCACGCAGTCCACGCTGGCCTAAGAGCGCCCGACCCGCTTCCTGATCTCGGCGATGCCCGTGTTGAGCAGGTCGGCCGAACGCATGGCCACGTCCTGGACCTGGCCGGCGGCCACCGGCAGCTTCTCCTGCGCCCAGGACGCGGCCTTCTGCGCCGACTGCTGCACCTGCGCGGCCGCCTGGCCGGCGGCGGACTGAAGCTCCTGTGCCGAGGGCAGGCGATCGCGGGTCCACGCGGCGGCTTCCACGGCCGACGTTCCGAGCTGCTCCGCCCCCGCCTTCGCACTGGCCCAGGCCTTGGTGAGCGCGGTGTCCGGCTGCTGAAGCAACAAGGCCTGGCAGGTCGCAAGCGCCGCTTCCTCGTCAGCGGACAGCGGCCCGCCCGCCTCCAGCAGCCGGCGCAGAAACTGCGCGAGGTCGGCGGCGATGGCGGCGTGGTTGCAGTCCGGGTTGGCGTGCAGGAAGGCCGACAGCTCCGCGGCCATCTCCTCGACCGAGCCCTGCCGGACGCGCGGCTCGATCTGCGCCAGGGCACGGGCGACGAAATCCGCGTCCAGGCCCCACTCATCCACCAGATGCGCCACCAGCGCCGCCCGCTCGGCGGGCTCGATCTCGCCATCCACCGCCGCCAGCCGCAGCGCCAGCGGCGCGATCAGGTCAAACAGTGCCAGGCCCAGCGTGTCCAGCGGCGTGTTCAGGAACTTCGGGATCTCGATGACGCGCGAGCCCTTGGTGTCGCCCAACCAGCGGTACAGGCCATAGCAGGCGCCGCCCGAGGCCAGCGCGGCGACCGCCACCCAGCCCACCGGCGTCGCTGCCGCACCCAGCCCCATCGCAGCGGCCTTGGCCAGCGCCGCCCCGCCGCCCGCCGCGCCCAGCACGTCCCAGATCTCGCGCGTGCGGTTGATCATGCGCAGCGAGGCGTAGGCGTTCTCGCCGATGGCCAGCTTGGCCTTGAAGCGCAGCGGCTCGGCGACCACGCGGGCCACGCCGTCGAACACGACGATGGATGGGCTGACAGTCACGGCGGCTCTCCGGATGCTGAGGCGATGGCACCCGAGCATAGGGCCATGAACCTTTTCCGCGATTCGCCGACTACCGGGCGTCATCGAGGAGAAATCATGAGACCACGACTTGCCCTGGCCGCGCTGCTGCTGGGTTCGGCCGCTGCGGCGGCCCCGCCGGCGATGCTGACCGACGTGCAGGAGCAGACGCTGGCGGCGCGCGACGGCAGCGTCCTGCGGCTCACCCGGGCGCAGGTGCGGGTGCCGGAGTCGCGAGCCCGGCCGGACGGCCCGGTCATCGAGCTGGCCGTGGTGCGCATCCGGCGCGGCGACACGCCCTCGGGCCGCCCGCACGTGCTGCTGGCCGGCGGCCCCGGCGACTCGGGCGTGCGGGTCGCGCTGGAGCTGGCGACGCAGGGCGGCGCGGCGCTGGCCGAGGTGTTCGACGGCGATCTGGTCGGCATCGACCAGCGCGGCACCGGCGACTCGCGTCCCCATCTGCGCAGCGCACGGCGCTACGACCTGCCGCTGGACGAGCCCGCCTCTGCGCCAACCTGGCTGCCACGCATCGAGCAGGCCAGCCGCACGGTGGCCGACGAGATGCGGGCACGCGGCATCGACCTGCAGGCCTACAACACCGAGGAGAGCGCCGACGACATCGACGCGGTCCGGCACGCCCTGGGCGAGGCGCGCTGGACGCTGTGGGGCCGCAGCTACGGCAGCCACCTGGCGCTGGCCACCGCGCGCCGGCACCCGCAGGGGGTGGAGCGGCTGGTGCTGGTCAGCCCCGAAGGGCCGGACCACACCTGGAAGCTGCCGTCGCAGACGGATGCGGTGCTGCAGCGCATCGCCGAGCGCGCCGCTGCGCCCGACATGGTGGCGCAGTTGCGCGAGGCCACCGCCCGCCTCGCCCGCGCGCCGGTGCGGCTGGAGGTGCCGGACCCGGCCGGCGGGCCCGGCGTGAGCCTGGTGCTGGGCGCGCTGGACCTGCAGTGGACGATTGCGCAGGTCATCGGCGATCCGCGTGCGCTGGCCACGCTGCCAGCGGCGGCGCGGGAGATGAGCTCTGGCGACTTCAGGCGCATCGGTCCGCTGGCCTTGCAGTTGCGCCGCCAGGCCGGGGTGGGGTCGGCCATGAAGGTCATGATGGACCTCGCCTCGCACGCCAGCGCCGACCGCCTGGCGCGCATCGACCGCGAGGCGCCCGGCGCCGTGCTGGGCGACGCGATGAACTGGCCCGGCCGCCACCTGCATGCCGCGTGGGGTGCCCGACCGCTGCCGGACACGTTCCGCCAGCCGGTCGGCGTCACCGTGCCCACGCTGCTGCTGGCGGGCGACCTGGATGCGCGCACGCCGGTGGAGAACGCTCGCGAGATCGCGGCGGCGCTGCCGGATGCGCGGGTGGTGGTCGTGGAGAACGCGGCCCACCAGTTCGACCTGTTCGGCCAGCCGCCGCTGCGCCGTCTGCTGGCGCGCTTCCTGCGCGGCGAGGCCGACCTGCCCACCCGGGTCACACTGCCGCCACTGCGCTTCGCGGGCCTGTCCCCGGCACGACCATGAGCCCCGCCCACCCGCCCA
>CAMLKW010000075.1 GCA_946480605.1 uncultured Roseateles sp.
TTCGACCCGGTGGTGTGGGACCGCCGCCGCTTCGAGCTGCTGTGGGGCTGGGCCTACCGCTTCGAGGCCTACACGCCGGCCGCCAAACGCGTCCGCGGCCACTACGCGCTGCCGCTGCTGTGGCGCGACCAGGCCATCGGCTGGGCCAATGCCGGCGTGAAGGGCGGCGAGCTGAAGGTGGATTGCGGCTACGTGAGCGGCCGGGCGCCGCGCGATGCCGGCTACAAGGCGGCGCTGGACGAGGAAATCCAGCGGCTGGCCGAGTTCCTGGGCCTCAGGCGTTGACCAGCGCCATGCCCAGCTCGCGGCAGGTCGGCAGGATCTCGACCTCCACGTCGCGACTCCACAGCGAGTACTCGGTCTGCATGGCCGCGATGGGGTGGACGGCATGGGCGCGGCGGATGGTCTCGACCGACGCCTCCGACAGGCCCAGGTGGCCTACCTTGCCGTCCTTGACCAACTGCGCCATGGCCCCCACGGCGTCCTCGATGGGCACCGCCTTGTCGATGCGGTGCTGGTAGTACAGGTCGATGTGGTCCACGCCCAGGCGCTGCAGGCAGGCGTCGCAGGCCTCGCGCACATAGGCCAGGCTGCCGTCGATACGCAGCACCGCGCCATCCGCGCCGCGTACATGGCCGAACTTGGTGGCCAGGAAACCTCCCGGCGGCGCTGCGCGAGCAGCCGCCCCTGCAGGCGTTCGTTGGCGCCGCTGCCGTACATGTCGGCGGTGTCGAGGAAGTCCAGCCCCAAGCCCAGCGCCGAGACCTCGGGGCCGGCCGCGCCCGGGAGGCGGCGAGGGATTTCATTCGGGGAAACGGCATTTGTCATCGAAGACTCCTTGGGATCCATCATTGCTCCATCCCGAAAGCCATAGAATGCGCGGCTTCCGAGGAGCGTTGCAACCTCAACTCCTTTTGAGGCCAGGCTCGGAACCATCCATTGCAACTGCGCTCACCCGCTGGCCAACCGTGCCTGGGTGAAGACGAATCTCCCCCTGCACGTCCCCAGCGGCTTCATTCGCTTGAAGGAGCCCGCATGACCGCCGTCAAACACATCGTCAAGGACTTGTCGCTCGCCGACTGGGGCCGCAAGGAAATCAAGATCGCCGAGCACGAGATGCCGGCGCTGATGGCCATCCGCAAGGAATACGCCGCGTCGCAGCCGCTGAAGGGCGCGCGCGTCACCGGCTCGCTGCACATGACCATCCAGACGGCCGTGCTGGTCGAGACGCTGCAGGCGCTGGGCGCCGAAGTGCGCTGGGCCTCGTGCAACATCTTCTCGACGCAGGACCACGCCGCCGCCGCGCTGGCCGCCGTCGGCACGCCGGTGTTCGCCTACAAGGGCGAGACGCTGGAAGACTACTGGGACTACACCCACCGCATCTTCGAGTTCGGCGCCAAGGGCGAGGCCGGCGAAGGCCCCAACATGATCCTGGACGACGGCGGCGACGCGACGCTGCTGATGCACCTGGGCCAGAAGGCCGAGAAGGACCTGTCGGTCCTGGCCAACCCGGGCAGCGAGGAAGAGCGCATCCTGTTCGCCGCGATCAAGAAGAAGATCGCCGAAGACGGCACCTGGTACACCCGCAAGAGCGCCGAGATCATCGGCGTGACCGAAGAGACCACCACGGGCGTGCACCGCCTGAAGGAAATGTCGGACAAGGGCACGCTGCTGTTCCGCGCCATCAACGTCAACGACTCGGTCACCAAGAGCAAGTTCGACAACCTGTACGGCTGCCGCGAGTCGCTGGTGGACGGCATCAAGCGCGCCACCGACGTGATGGTGGCCGGCAAGATCGCCGTCGTGGCCGGCTACGGCGACGTGGGCAAGGGCTCGGCGCAGGCGCTGCGCGCGCTGTCGGCGCAGGTGTGGGTGACCGAGATCGACCCGATCAACGCGCTGCAGGCCGCGATGGAAGGCTATCGCGTCGTGACGATGGATTACGCCGCCGACAAGGCCGACATCTTCGTCACCGCCACCGGCAACAAGAGCGTGATCACCTTCGACCACATGGCGAAGATGAAGGACCAGGCGATCGTCTGCAACATCGGCCACTTCGACAACGAGATCGACGTCGCGTCGCTCGAAGCCAAGTGCCAGTGGGACGAGATCAAGCCGCAGGTCGACCACGTGATCTTCCCGGACGGCAAGCGCATCATCCTGCTGGCCAAGGGCCGCCTCGTGAACCTGGGCTGCGGCACCGGCCACCCGAGCTACGTGATGTCGTCGAGCTTCGCCAACCAGACCATCGCTCAGATCGAGCTGTTCGCGCACAAGGACGCTTATGCCGTGGGCCAGGTCTACGTGCTGCCCAAGCACCTGGACGAGCACGTCGCGCGCCTGCAGCTCAAGACGCTGAACGCGCAGCTGAGCGAGCTGACCGACGAGCAGGCCGCCTACATCGGCGTCAGCAAGGCCGGTCCCTACAAGCCCGACACCTACCGCTATTGATCGACTGACCGTCGACTGAACCGAGACCGGACCATGCGTGCTGATCAGCGGCTTCTTTCCCTTGGCCTGGCGCCCACGCGCTCGGCTGCCCAGCGGCTGATCGACGCACGCGCGGTCGAGTGGGAAGGCCCCAAGGGCTGGACCGTCGTGCGCAAGTGCGGCGAGGACCTGCCCGAGACCACCCCCATGCGCGTGACGAACGACGCCGAACTGCGTTACGTCTCGCGCGGCGGGCTCAAGCTCGAGGGTGCGCTGGCCAAGGTCGGCGTGTCAGTGGCCGGCTTCTCGGCCCTGGACATGGGCCAGAGCGCGGGCGGCTTCACCGACGTGCTGCTCAAGGCCGGCGCGGCGCACGTGACCGGCATCGACGTCGGCCACGGCCAGCTGCACGAGACCTTGAAGGCCGACCCGCGCGTGACGGCCCTCGAAGGCATGCACGTGAAGGACTATGTGCCCGCCGAGCCTTTCGACCTCGTCGTGGGCGACCTGAGCTTCATCTCGATGATCGGCACGATCAAGCACGTGGCCGGCTGGCTCAAGCCGCAAGGCCAGGCGCTGCTGCTGATCAAGCCGCAGTTCGAGCTCGGCCCCAAGGCCTTGAACAAGAACGGCATCGTCAAGGACAAGTCGCAGTACGCCGTGGTCAAGGAACAGGCCGTGGCCGCCGCCGAGAAGCGCGACCTCGTCGTCAAGGGCTGGTTCGAAAGCCCCGTTACCGGTGGCGACGGCAACACCGAATTCTTCATCTGGATCCAACAACCATGACGACGCCGGTCAGCATCGAATTCTTCCCGCCCAACACGCCCGTCGGCACCGAGAAGCTCAAGACCGTCGTGCAGGAACTGCGCGCGGTGAATCCGCAGTACTTCAGCGTCACCTACGGCGCCGGCGGCTCCACGCGCGAGAAGACGCTGTCGACCGTCGCCGACATCGCGTCGCAGGGCTTCGACGCCGCGCCGCACCTGTCCTGCGTCGGCTCCACGCGCGAGAACATCGCCGAGATCCTGGCGACCTACCGCGCGCAGGACATCCGCCGCGTCGTCGCGCTGCGCGGCGACCTGCCCAGCGGCACGGCCACGGCGGGCGAGTTCCGCTACGCGTCCGAGCTGGTCAGCTTCATCCGCGAGACCCAGGGCAAGGACTGGCACATCGAGGTGGCGGCCTACCCGGAGACCCACCCGCAGCAGCGCTACGCGGCGCGCGACCTGCAGCACTTCGCCGACAAGATGCGTGCCGGCGCCGACGGCGCCATCACGCAGTTCTTCTTCAACGCCGACGCCTACTTCCACTTCGTCGACGAGGCCCGCAAGCTGGGCGTCACCCAGCCCATCGTGCCGGGCATCATGCCCTTCCACAACTACGGCCGCATCGCGCAGTTCGCGCAGCGCGACGGCATCGAGATCCCGCGCTGGGTGCAGATGAAGATGGAAGGCTTCATGGACGACGCGGCCAGCATCCGCGCCTTCGGCCTGGACGTGGTCGCCAAGCTGTGCGAGCGGCTCATCGCCGGCGGCGCGCCGGGCGTCCACTTCTACACGCTGAACCAGTCGGCGCTGACGCTAGAACTCTGCAAGCGCCTGGGCCTGGGTCGCTAGCACTCCGCGGGGGTGTTGCGGCGACGACGCAAGCGTTCCGCATTTTCTTGACGCACTTCAAGGCGGCAGCGCCGCGCCATGGCGCTGCCGCGACCATGTTGCGCTGCATCAAACCCGCACGGGCCGCGCGGGCTTGCAATGGCTTCCATCGGGGCACGCCCCATCCACAGGAGCCATTGATGTTCAAGAAGTTCACGACCTTTGCCGCCCTCGCCGCCGTGCTGGGCGCACCGCTGCTGGCCCGCGCCGACGAAGGCCCGCTGCTGGTGCGCGTGCGCGCCGTGCACCTGGATTCGGCCAACAAGGACGGCACCGGCCTGGGCCTGTCCATCAACAACAAGACCTTGCCCGAGGTCGACTTCAGCTGGTTCTTCGCGCCCAACATCGCGGCCGAGCTGGTCCTGACCTATCCGCAGAAGCAGCGGCTGTACTCCAACGGCGCCGAGATCGGCTCGCTGAAGCACCTGCCGCCCACGCTGACGCTGCAATACCACTTCAACCCCGCCGGCACCGTGCGCCCCTACGTCGGCGCCGGCGTGAACTACACGAACTTCTCGTCGGTCAGCTTCGCACCGGCCGTTCAGGCGGCGCTCAAGCCCAGCATCAAGCGCAACAGCTGGGGCCTGGCCTGGCAGGTTGGCGCCGACGTGGAAGTCGCCAAGGGCACCTACCTGAACTTCGACCTGAAGAAGGTGGACATCGACACCACCGTCTACTCGAACGGCGCGTCGGCCGGCAAGTTCAAGGTCAACCCGGTGCTGGCCAGCGTGGGCCTGGGCTGGCGCTTCTGAGGCCGGGCGGCGGCGTGCCTGGACGACGGCACGCCGCTTGCCAAGAGCGGCGCCGGCAAAGCCTTGTAAAGCCTTGAAAAACTAGGTTTCGCGAGTGCTTACGCTCATCGGCGTGAGCGTTCCGCCATGGGCTTGCCACGGGTCGCGGCCCAGAATCCGCGCCATGCAACGTCTGCTCTTTCCGCTCGCCCTGCTGGGTGCCACCGGCCTGGCCGCGGCCCAAGCCGCCCCCAAGCCCGCCGACACCCCCGGCGAGCCGGCCGCCGCCAAGACCCCGGCCCCGCCGCCCGCGGCCAACGCAACGGGCAACAAGCTGGACCGCGTGGAGGTCAGCAGCGGCCCGACGGCCAACAGCCGCCGCCGCAACAGCACGGCCAGCAAGATCGTCATCGAGCGCGAAGACCTGGAGAAGTACGGCGACGTCGTGCTGGGCGACGTGCTGCGCCGCCTGCCGGGCGTCACCATCGGCGGCCGGGCCGGCCGCGGCGGAGACATCCGCATGCGCGGCATGGGCAGCGGCTTCACGCAGATCCTCATCGACGAAGAGCGCCCGCCGCCGGGCTTCGCGGTGGAAGAGCTGCCGCCCGACCAGATCGAGCGCATCGAGATCTACCGCGCGCCCACCGCCGCCACCGGCACGCGGGCCATTGCCGGCACCATCAACATCGTGCTGCGCGAGCCGCTGCAGAAGTCCAACCACGAGGTCCGCCTGGGCGTGGGCTGGGACCGCAACGAACCCCAGGTCGACGCCAGCTGGACGCGCAACCTGAAGTGGGGCGGCCCCAACGGCGACGAGTTCGTGGGGGCCATCTCCACCAACGGCGCCGTGCGCCGCTTCTACAACAACGTCGACTCGGGCAACCGCATCACCGACATCGCCACCGGCGAGGTCACCGAGCAGAACACGCAGATCGGCACCAGCGAGAGCCAGAACACCAGCCTCAACGGCAATGCACGGCTGCGCTGGAAGTACAGCGACACGCTGAGCTTCAACTTCATGCCGTCGTTCTTCCTGTCGCAGAACGAGGGCAGCAGCCAGTACAACTCCGAGGGCACGCGCTTTCGCGACGTGCACGGCGAGAACGACGCAAAGAACCACAACCTGCGCCTGAACCTGTCGGCCGACTACCGGCCGCAGCCGGGCGAGAGCTTCAGCCTCCGGCTGGGCACCGGCACCTCCAAGAACACCCGCAACAGCGAGCGCCGCGACACGATGACCATCGGCGGCGTCACCACCGAACGCGTCCAGGACGACCACAGCTCGGTGGAGGAAGACCAGACCAGCCTCAGCGGTCGCTGGAGCCTGAAGACGGCCCAGGAGCACCAGTGGGTCAGCGGCCTGGAGGCCGAGCGCAGCCAGCGCTCGCAGGTGGTCGACACGCTGGTCAACGGTGCCGTGCTGCCGGGCCTGGTGCGCTTCGGCAACACGCTGGCCACGCGCAACCAGCGCTTCGCCGCCTTCACGCAGGACGAGTGGAGCCCCAGCAAGCAGTGGTCGTTCTATGCCGGCATCCGCTACGAGCGCATCGAGACCACCGTCGCGGCCGCCGGCGCCCTGCCCGAGACACGCAACGTCTCGCAGGTCACGTCGCCTCTGTTCCACGTGCTGTGGAAACCCGCCGCCTTCCCCAAGGACCAGGTGCGGCTGGCGCTGACGCGCAGCTACCGCGCCCCCAACCTGAACGACCTGGCCGCCCGGCCCAGCATCAACACCACCTACCCCGACGGCCCCAACTACCAGACCCATGCCGACCGCGCCGGCAACCCCGACCTCAAGCCCGAACTGGCCACCGGCGTGGACCTCAGCCTGGAACACTGGCTGCCCACCGGCGGCATCATTTCCGGCAGCGCCTTCCTGCGCAACATCAGCGGTGTGGTCAACCGCCAGGTCCTGCTGGAAACGGTGAGCTGGGACACCGCCCAGCGCTGGGTCAGCCGGCCGCGCAACACGGGCAGCGCCCGCACCATGGGGCTGGAGTTCGAGTTCAAGGCCCGCATGGACGAGTTGTGGGAGGACGCGCCGGCCGAGCTGCAGATGATGCTGCTGCGCTTCAACGCCGCCGTCTTCAAGAGCGAGGTCCAGGGCATCCCGGGCCGCAACAACCGCCTCGACCAGCAGCCGCGCGGCAGCTTCAATGCCGGCCTGGACCACCGCTGGACCGCCTGGGGCCAGAAGTTCGGCAGCGGCTTCAACGCCAACTACGTACCGGCCACCAAGGTGCAGCAGACCGAGACGCTGCGCCGCGAGGAAACAGCCCGGCGCCAGTTCGACGCCTACCTGTCCTGGAGCAGCGGCGCCGTGCGCGACGGCATCAACTGGCGCCTGTCCGTGGCCAACCTGACGCCGCGCGACGCCGAGTCGCGCTCCGAAGGCCTCAGCACCAACAGCAGCACGCTGCGCGAATACCTGACCGAGAGCTGGTCGCGCAACAAGACCTTCCGGGTCATTTCTCTGCGCGCGGACATGCGCTTTTGAGGGCTGGAGAGAATGCGGCCATGACACGCCGCATCCTCTTCTTCTGCATGGGCAACATCTGCCGCAGCCCGACGGCCGACGGCGTCATGCGCGCCAAGCTCAAGGCCGCCGGCCTGGACATCGAAGTCGATTCGGCCGGCACGCACGGCTACCACGTCGGCGCGCCGCCGGACGAGCGCAGCCAGGCGCATGCGGCCAAGCGCGGCTACGACCTCAGCACGCTGCGCGCGCGCAAGCTCATCGCGCAGGACTTCGAGCGCTTCGACCTCGTGCTGGCGATGGACGCCGACAACCTCGCCCACGCCGAGGCGCTGTGCCCGCCCAGCCAGCGGCACCGGCTGAAGCTGCTGTTGGACTACGCGCCGCACATGGGCAAGCGCCATGTGCCCGATCCTTACTACGGCGGCGCTGCGGGGTTCGAGGAGGTGCTGGACCTGGTGGAAGCGGCCTGCGACGGGCTTGTCACCACGCTGCGCACGCGCTGAGACTGCGCGCCGCCGGGATCAGCGGTGCAGCAGCCAGCCCTGCAGGTCGACCCCAGCGGCGGCGAGTTCGGCCACCAGACCGGCGTCATCGGTGGCGATGGCATGGTGCAGCGCCACCCGTGCGATGCCGGGCGATCGATCCAGCGTGCCCGCCGCGAGCGGCCCGCGCCAGTCGACGACCGCGCGGCGGTAGAAAGCCACCAGCTTGTCCATCAGCGCGGAGTCCAGACCGTGGTCTTCACGCCGTTCATGGAGCAAGCGCCTGGCGCGGCGAGTTCACGACCTTCTGGCGCGTGCCGCCGAGCTATCTGCAGCGCGCCGACGACGGCGCTCCGCTGCGCGACTGGCTGGCCGCCCAGCTGAAGCCGCCCCGCCACGCCTGGCCGAGCTGCCCGAGAACATCCGGCGCGAGTTGCCCCGGCTGGCAATCAGCGGCTCGGTCTACTCGGAGGATCCAGCCGGCCGCTTCGTCATCATCAATGGCGAAGTGCAGCGCGAGGGCGCCAAGCTGGGCCCTGACCTGCTGCTGGAGCAGATCGGCCCGCGCGAGCTGGTGCTGCGCTTCCGCGGCCAGCGCTTCAGGCAGCCGGTGCAGGCCGTCAGGCCCGCGCCGGCACCTCGGTGCCCTGCGGGGCCAGCTTGTTGTTGCCCCAGCACTGCTCGTACTTCCAGCCGGTCAGCTCCTCGGCCACGGCGCGGGCCTCGGGCGGCGCATCGGCGATGCTGCCGCCCGCCTTGACGCGCGCGATCTCCTTCAGCAGCACCGCATGGTTCTTGCGGTCCAGCTTCATCTGGTAGGTGTAGTACACCCCGCCCAGGCCCAGGCCGATCACGCCGAGGGTGAAGATGCCGAGGATGGCGTTGACCGCCGTTTCCGGCTGCGTGGCCTGGCCGGACAGGAAGCCGAACTGGCCCAGGATCCAGCCCATCGCGAACACGATGGCCGAGCGGGTGATCTTGCCGGCGAAGGTCATCGCGCCGGCATAGATGCCCTCACGGCGCCGGCCGGTCAGCACTTCATCCACGTCGGCCAGGAAGGTGTAGACCGTCCAGGGGATGTAGTACACGCCGCCCGTGCCCAGGCCGAACACGGCCGTCACGGCGAACAGCGCGATGACGGTGGTCTCCTTGGACCAGCCCAGGTAATAAAGGCCCGCATAGGCCAGCACGCTGCCGCACACCACCAGCAGCGCAATGCGATACGGCCGTGCGAAACCGAACTTGATGCAGAAACCGATGAAAGCCATCGTCGAGATCAGCTGCATCACCGAACTGAAACTGTTCAGATAACCCACCGTGGCCTTGTCCTGCCCGATGCAGAAAATGATGAAGTAGGTGAAGATCGAGGCAAACAGCCATTCCGCGCCGAAACCCCACAGATACATGCCCAGGTGCTTGCGGAAAATCTTCAGGTGGAAGGTGGACATCATGTCCGCCACGAGTTTCCTGAGTGCCTTCCACAGGCCGCCGGCACGTTCCTGCACCACCTCGTGCGCCGGCCGCTCCCAGGATGTGAAGTACAGGGCCGTCATGGCGGCGCACATGATGCCGGCGTAGATGATGCCGGTCAGCAGGAAGGGCACGGCCGATTCCTTGCTGTAGATCAGGAACAGCTGGGCCGGGATGAAGGCGGCCAGGAAGTTGGCCGCCTTGCCGAACATGGCCTTGGAACCCGTCAGCTTGGTACGCACCGAGAAATCGTCGGTCATCTCGGTGGCCAGGGTTTCATACGGCACCATGATCATCGTGTACACCAGCTCGAACAGGATGTACATGCTCAGGTAATACCAGAACCCGAAACCCTCCACCCACATCAGCGGATACAGCAGCACGGCGGGTATGCCGAGCAGGATGAAAAACCGCCGCCGCCCGAATTTCCGGCCCAGCCGCGTGTTGTAGAAGTTGTCGCTGATATACCCAATGATCGGGTTGCTGATGGCATCGACGATGTTGGCGATCGCGAAGATCGTGGCCGCCTCGACCACCGTCAGGCCGCAGAAGGTCGTGTAGAAATAGAGCAGCCAGGCCGACGCGATGGCCAGGGCGCCGCTGCCCAGCAGGTTCGCACTGCCGTAGGCCAGCGTGTGCTTCATCGTGATCGGTCTGCTCATGTCTCGCTGCTCTTTCTAAAAATGGACGGCCGTTCCATTTTTTGCGGCCTGCCGTTCCGGCAAATAAGTATCCCACTTCCGCCCATCTTGGAACCTGCCGGGAACCCTGGGCAGATGGGCTCCGACGAGGCCGGCTCGACCCGTTCTCAACGACGCTTGAGTGCTCGCTTGCGGTCGTACATCTGCTGGTCGCTGCGCTGAAGCAGCGACAACAGGGAATCCCCGTCGCGCGACCGGGCGGCGCCCACACTGATGGAGACCTCCAAGCCTGGGGCGAGCGACGTCCAATCGAAGCCCTCAACCGCGGCTTCCAGTTGGCGGGACACGCGCAGGACCTGGGCTTCATCGGCAGCGGCCTGCAACAGGACGACAAACTCATCACCTGCGAGCCTGGCCGGGAAGTCGCCCTCCGCCGCGCACTGCCGAAGCAGGCTGCCGATCTCGCGAAGCACGGCATCGCCGGTGTTGTGCGAGAACGTATCGTTGATCCACTTGAATCGATTGACGTCGATCATCAACAGGCAGAAGCGCCGTGGCGTGCGCGCCGGCTTCAACAGATCGTTCACCCGCTCCTCAAAGCTGCGGCGGTTGGGCAGCCCCGTCAGCTGGTCTTCCATCGCCATCCGCCGAAATGTTTGCGCACGGACCTCGATGATCGCGGCCTCCCGCGCCTTCGCCGCATGCCGGGTCCAGCCACGAAGGGCAAAGATCAGCACCGCCACGAACACCAGCAACTCCAGCCCGAGGTGGTCGGGTTGGGCAAAGGCCACCAGCAGGCCGCGAGGCAGAAGGAGGGTGGCCTGGTGGACCAGCATGGGCAGCATCAGCGACAGCAGTGCGAACTCCAGCACCAGCAGAGCAACGCTGCCCCACGCGTTCGGCACCCCTGCCTGCCGCCGCAGCATCGTGACGTAGAGCCCCGCGTAGATGGCAGCCACGCCAACCAAGGTCGCCATGCGAAGCCCATCCCGATCGCCGACGAAATCCAGCCATCGCACAAGCAGCACTCCCGTGAACAACGCCATGCCCAACAGGACGACGGTCACCTGCAGCACGGTCTGCAGCAGGGCCCGGGAGGGATGAACTGCCGACGACGTGTCCTGGACCAAACGCCTGAATGCCTCTGACGCCGAGCGGCTTGCCTGCGTGAACAAGGTGATGGATCGACTCATGCCGAAATTCTCGAACTGCGATCCACCCGTCCAAGTCCGCGAAACGCGAAGTACGACACGAATGCGCGATGGGCTGCGCCTCGCGCACTTGCCGCGGCTCCCGCCCCAACCACAGCCGGTTTCCGCGGGTTTGCCTTATTTGTTCGCCACGCGAACAAACTAGCATGCCGGCACTCGAACAAGACGGTGCCGACAGACATGAACACCCTCAAGCCCCTGCTGGGGGCGCTGCTGGCGCTGGCCAGCGCCGCCGCCGTGGCGCAAGCCCCGGCCGCCACGCGCTACGACTGGAAACCCGTCCAGATCGTCGGCGGCGGTTTCGTGGACGGCATCGTCTTCCACCCCGCCACGCCGGGCCTGGCCTACGCCCGCACCGACATGGGCGGCGCCTACCGCCGCGACTCGGCCACCGGCCGCTGGCAGCCGCTGCTGGACTGGCTGCCGCTGGCCGACGTGAACCTGATGGGCGTCGAGAGCCTGGCGGTGGACCCCAACGACGCCGACGCCGTCTACCTGGCCTGCGGCACCTACACCAGCCCCGCCACGCCCAACGGCGCGCTGCTGCGCTCGGCGGACCGCGGCAAGACCTTCCAGCGCGTGGACCTGCCCTTCAAGCTGGGCGCCAACGAAGGCGGGCGCGGCAACGGCGAGCGGCTGATGGTGGACCCGAGCGACGGCCGCGTGCTCTATCTGGGCACCCGCCACGCCGGCCTGTGGCGCAGCACCGACCGCGCCGCGAGCTGGCAGCGCGTGGACGCCTTCCCCGACGCCGCCTGGCGCCGCGACGCGTCGGACGGCCCGCCCCCATCCTGGGGCGGCAGCGACGGCAAGGCCACGATCAACTTCATCGTCTTCGACCCCGCCAGCGGCACGCGCGGCCAGCCCAGCCGCACGCTCTACGCGGGCGTGTCCGTCGTCGGCCGGCCCGGCCTGTGGCGCAGCACGGACGCCGGCGCCAGCTGGCAGCCCGTGCCCGGCGGCCCCCCCGCACACCGCCCCATGCGCGCCGCGCTGGCCAGCGACGGCAAGCTCTACATCGCCTACGCCAGCGAACCCGGCCCGCACCGCATGAAGGACGGCAGCGTCTGGCGGCTGGACCCGCGCAGCGGCAGCTGGACCGACATCACGCCGGCCCGGCCGAGCGCCACCGACCCCTTCGGCTACGCCACCGTCGCCGTGGACCCGCGCGACCCGCAGCGTCTGCTGGCCAGCACCGCCGGCCGCGGCCGGGGCGACGAGCTGTTCCGCAGCACCGACGCCGGTGCGACGTGGACGCCGCTGTTCACCACGGCGAAGTTCGACGCCTCGGCCGCGCCCTACGTGGCCGACACCCACCTGCACTGGCTCTACGACGTCAAGATCAACCCCGCCAACCCCGACCACGCCATCTTCACGACCGGCTACGGCGGCTGGGAGACGCTGGACCTGCGCAGCGCCGATGCCGGCAAGCCCACGACCTGGCGCGTCATGAGCACGGGCATCGAAGAGACCGTCGCGCTGGCGCTGCACAGCCCCACGAAGGGCGTGCCGCTGGTGACGGCCATCGGCGACTACTCCGGCTTCGTGCACGCCGCCCTCGACACCCCCGCGCCCGGCAACCCAAAGCCGCCCTTTTTCGGCAACACCCACGACGTGACAGGCGCCGAGGCCGCGCCCGAGGTCATGGTGCGCATCGGCAAGGCGCGCGTCGGCAGCAACCTCGGCTACTCACTCGACGGCGGCAAGACCTGGCACAACGCCGCCAGCGCGCCCGACCCCAAGTCCAGCGACGGCTTCGTCGCCGTGTCGGCCGACGGCCGCGCCTGGGTGTGGGCGCCCAAAGGCCAGCAGCCCCACGTCAGCCACGACCGCGGCGACACCTGGACGCCCGTCAAGGGCCTGCCCGCCGGCACCCGCGTGGTGGCCGACCGCGTGAACCCCAGGCGCTTCCACGCGATGGCGCTGTTCGACGACCGGCTGTTCGGCAGCGACGACGCCGGCCTCACGTTCAGCGCCCGCCCGCTGGCGCTGCCGGACGGCCCGGCCACGCGGCCCGCCGCGGGCGTGCACAACCACAGCAACCGCGGCGACGACCGCGGCGGCCAGGACCGGCTGTACGCGGCGCCCGGCCGCGAGGGCGGGCTGTGGCTGGCGGCCTTCCACGGCTTGTACCGCGGCGGCGACGGCCAGGCGATGCAGCGCCTGCCTGCCGTGTCGCAGATCCACGCCTTCGGCTTCGGCCGCGCGGCGCCGGGGTCGTCGGACCCGGCGCTCTACCTCGTCGGCACCGTCGCCGGCCAATACGGCATCTTCCGCTCCACGGACGGCGGCAAGCAGTGGCAGCGCATCAACGACGACACCCGCCAGTGGGGGCTGATCCTGCAGATCAGCGGCGACCCCAAGGTGTTCGGCCGCGTCTACGTCGGCACGCACGGGCGCGGCGTGCTCTACGGCGACCCGCGCTCCAGCGCCAGCCGCTGAAGCACCGCGCGCACGCCCGCGCCCTCGCGGATCTGCGGGTTGGAGTAGCCGTCGCTCTTGCCGGCCTGCTGCTCGCGCACCTCGATGAGCCGGCGCGCGGCGGCGTGGGCCTCGGTGAAGGACCAGGTCTTGCGCAGCGCCTCCTCGTACATCGCACGGCCGAAGAAGGTCAGCTCCGAGCGCCGGCCGCAGCCGTAGGAGGTGTGGTCGGCGTCCGCCGCCGTCATCACCAGCGTGCCGTCGCCGGCCAGCGGCTCTATCCAGCTGCCCGAATAGCAGGCCGACACGGAGATCACGCGCCAGCGCACGCCGGCCTCGTCCAGCCAGCGTTTCAACAGGCCGGGCGTCATCGGCTCGCTGTGCAGCGGCGAGGTGTCGGCGGCCAGCCGGCCATCGGCGCCGCCGTGCGACGTGAGGTGCAGAAACAGCAGGTCGCGCTCGCGGTCCATGACAGCGGCGGCATGGGCGATGGCCCGGTGCAGGTTGCGTGGCGTGGCCCAGGGCAGCGTCGTGACCGTCGCCGGGTTGGCCACCAGTTCCACGGTGCGGCCGCTCGCGCCGAAGCGCTCGCCCAGGGTCCTGGCCACCACGGCGCTCTCGCGCATGAAGACGTTCTCCGCCGCGTAGGGCGCATAGGTCAGCGCATAGACGTTGACCCGCCCGGGCTGCGGCGGCTGCACGGCGGCCAGCGCGTCGCGGATGAGCCGCGCCTGAGTGTCCAGGATGTTCTCGCTCAGCGGCAGGCCCGCGTAGGCGTCCGGGTCGGCCGGCGGCTCGGACCACCAGAACAGCGGCGGCGCCAGCCAGCCCTGCAGCAGCAGCGGCACGGGTGCCAGCAGCAGCACCGCCCAGCGCGCCAGCCGTGTGCCGGCCACGCGCCACAGCAGCACCAGCAGCGCCAACCCGGCCCAGGCCAGTGGCAGCAGCAAGACCAGCCATTGCAGCGTTTCGGGCCAGGCTTCCTGCGGCCCCGACAGGCGCAGCAAGGCCAGCATCGCGCCACCGGCAACGACGCCCAGCACCAGCCCGGCCGAGCAGGCCAGCGCGAACAGCGTGGCCGCCGCAGGCGCCAGCGCGGGCGCCGAGCGCGCGACCAGCCAGCACAGCCAGGCCGTGAGCGCCAGCGCGGCCCAGCCGCCCAGCCAGAACCCGCTCCAGACCGGGCTGGGGCTGCCTTCGGTCGTCGCACGCTGCAGCAGGAACGCAAGCGCGTAACCGGCCGCGACCAGCCGCGCCAGCGTTGCGGGGCGAGCCTCCAGGCCCTGCCAGCACGGCGGCCTCAGGGCCAGCACGCGCGCGCCCTCGCCCAGCCAGGCGGTGCCGCCCCGGGCGGGCTCGGCCGCGCGCACCGTCGGCGCCTCCAGGTCCTCATCCATGCCCGCATCTCCCATGCCGGGCATGGTATCGGCCGATGCCGGCTCAGCCGGGCACAGAGGCTGCCCCCCACATGAAGCGGCTGCGCAGCTGCTGCACCGCGGGGTGGGCGGCCAGCAGCTTCAGCGGGGCGTTCAGCACCAGCGGCAACAACCCGCAGCGGGCCTTGAAGGCGGTGTCGATCAGGCCCGCCGCGCGCTCCACCTGGCCCAGCGCCGCCAGCGCGGGCGCGAACATCACGTTGCTGGCTGCGTTGTGCTGCTCGCCGCCCAGCGCCGCGTCGATCAGCGCCAGCGCCCGGGCGGCCTCGCCGCAGCGCGCCAGCACGATGGGCTGGGTGGCGCGCACGTAGGACGGCGCATCGGCGCGCGCGTGCAGCCGCAGCGCCGGCTCGACCAGCTCGGGGCCGGGGTGCAGCTGGGCGCGCCACAGCAGGTGCTGGCTGATGGCCAGCGCGTTGTCGGGGTGGTCCAGCTCGGCGCGCTCGGCCTCGTGCAGCGCCGCCTCGGGCTGGCCGTCGTAGCCCAGCGCGCGCACCAGCATCACGCGCGGGTAGACGGCGAACGGCCGCTGCGCGACCGCGCGGCGCAGCACCTGCACCGCCTCGCCGCTGCGGCCGGTGGCCAGCAGGTGCCAGCCGAACAGCGGCAGCAGCTCGGCATCGTCGGGCTGCTCTCGGTAGGCGGCGCGGAACAGCGCCTCCGCATCGTCGAAGCGCCAGTCCATGTCGGCCAGCCACGCGCGCGCCACGCGCAGGCCCGGCGCGTGCGCGTCGTGGTGCTCGGCGGCGTCCAGCTGGGCCTGGCCGTCGGCCACGCTCACGCCCAGCTCAGCCGCCATGCCCCAGCCCACGGCCGCGCCGATGGTGGCGGCCAGCGATACGCGGGCGGGGGCGTAGTCGGGGTATTCGGCCACGATGGCGCGCAGCACCGTCAGCGCCCGGCCCATGCCGCGCGGCGTGCCGTGCTGGGCCAGCTCCCAGGCGTGCAGGTAGGCCTCGACGACGTCGGGCGGCGCCTTGACCACGGCCTGCAGGCGGCTGTGCACGACGGGCTCGGGCTGCACCAGCCGGTAGCCGAAGCCGTAGACGGCCTCGATCCTCACGTCGGGCAGCGCCCGGCGCAGCTGGCTGATGCAGCGGGCCAGGCTGTCGTCGGACACGGCCGAGCCGCTCCAGGCCTGCTCGACGAGGTCGGCCTTGCTGACCGCGTGCGGCTGGGCGCGGATCATCAGCGCCAGCACGGCGCTTTCCTTGGGCGGCAGGAACAGCGGCGCGGCCTGCCAGGTGGGCAGGCCGTCGGGGGTCAGGTCCAGTGACATGCCGCCACTCTAGGACCTGTTCCACCCGGTACAGCGGATCACGTCGCGGCAGCAAGGCCGCGAACAGCTTCTCAGGCCGCGGCTTGCAGCGCGCCGGCCAGGCCGAGTGCGGGGTTGGCCAGCAGACGCTCGATGTCCATCAGGATCAGCATGCGCCGCTCGACAGCGGCGATGCCGGTGACGAAGCCGGTGTCGAAGCCGGGGCTGCTCAGGCGCGGCGCGGGGCGGATGTGCGTCGCGCCCAGCTCCAGCACGTCGGACACCGCGTCCACGACGACGCCCAGCACGCGCTCGCCCAGGTTCAGCACGATGACGCCGGTCTGCGGCGTGCAGGGGGCCGCCTGGCCGAAGGCCAGACGCAGGTCCACGATGGGCGTGATGACGCCGCGCAGGTCGATGACGCCGCGCAGCACGGCCGGCGCGTTGGGGATGGCCACCGGCGGCTCGTAGGAGCGGATCTCCTGCACCTGGCGGATGGCAATGCCGTACTCCTCGTCGCCCAGGCGGAAGCTCAGGTATTCGACCGGCGCGACCGGGGTGGTGGCGGGCGCGGGCGCCTCGATCAAGGCATGCATGGCCACCTCAGGCCGTGGCCAGGGATTGATCGATGCGGAACACCGACACGGCCTGCGTCAGCAGCTGGGCCTGCTGGTTCAGGCTGTCGGCCGCGGCGGCGCTCTCCTCCACGAGGGCGGCGTTCTGCTGCGTGACCTGGTCCAGCTGCTGGACGGCATCACCGACCTGGCCTATGCCCTGCGACTGCTCGTGGCTGGCCGCGCCGATCTCGCCCATCAGGTCGCTGACGCGGCGCACCTGGTCCTGGATCTCGGCCATGGTGCGGCCCGCGGCATCGACGAGGCCGCCGCCCTCCTCGACGGTTTCCACGCTCTGGCCGATCAGCACCTTGATCTCCTTGGCCGCGTCGGCCGAACGGCTGGCCAGCGCGCGCACCTCGGACGCGACGACCGCGAAGCCGCGGCCCTGCTCGCCGGCCCGCGCGGCCTCGACCGCCGCGTTCAGCGCCAGGATGTTGGTCTGGAAGGCGATGCCGTCGATGACGCCGATGATGTCGCCGATCTTCTTGGAGCTGGCCGACACGCGGCCCATCACCTCGACGACCTGGCCCACCACCTCGCCGCCGCGGGCCGCCACGGCCGACGCCGTGGCCGACAGCTGGGTGGCCTGGCGCGCCGTGTCGGCGTTCTGCTGCACGGTGACGGTCAGCTGCTCCATCGAGGCGGCGGTCTGCTGCAGGTTGGACGCCTGCTCCTCGGT
>CAMLKW010000076.1 GCA_946480605.1 uncultured Roseateles sp.
CACGCCATGGCCGACCAGGACGCACAGGACCGCAACTTACCCGCCTCGCCCAAGAAGATCGAAAGATCGCGGGCGGAAGGCCAGGTGCCGCGCTCGCGCGACCTGCCGCATTTCGCCATGATGGTTGCGGGCGGTGCGGTGCTGGCCGCGGCGGGACCGCAGATCATCGAGAAGCTGCGTCAGACCTTGATCACCGGCCTGCGCTTCGACGCCAGCCTGCTGGCCCGGCCCGGCTTCATGGGCGAGCGCCTGGTCGAGATGACACTCGCCTTCGCCATCGTCGCGCTGCCGGTCGGCCTGTTGCTGGCCTTCGTTGGCATCGCCAGCAACCTGGCCAGCGGTGGCTTGAACTGGACCATGAAGCCGCTGGCGCCCAAGTTCACGCACCTGAATCCGCTCTCAGGCCTGAAGCGGCTGTTCACGGGCCAGGGCCTGGGCACGGCGATGAAGGCCGTGCTGCTGGCGCTGGTGCTGGGCATCGTCGGCGCGATGGTGCTGAAGGACAGGCTGGCGGCCTACGTGAGCATCATGTCCGTGCCGCTGCCGTCGGCGCTGGCCTATGCGGGCCAGCAGCTGATGGGCGGACTGGGCCTGCTGGCCATTGCTCTGGCCGTGTTCGCCGCCATCGACGTGCCGCTGCAGCGCCAGCTGTGGCTGCGCCGCCTGCGCATGAGCCGCGAAGAGGCCAAGCAGGAGTTGAAGGAGGTCGAGGGCAACCTGGAGATCAAGGCCAAGGTGCGTGCCCGCATGCGCGAGATGGCCAAGCGCCGCATGCTGGCCGCCGTGCCCCAGGCCGACCTGGTGGTCATGAACCCCACCCACTACGCCGTCGCGCTGAAGTACGACGAGGGCAAGATGGGCGCGCCCAAGGTCGTGGCCAAGGGCGCCGACCTGCTGGCCATGAAGATCCGCGACCTGGCCAAGGAGAGCAAGGTGCCGGTGCTGCAGCAGCCCGCGCTGGCCCGCGCGCTGTACGCCCACGCCAAGGTCGACCACGAGATCCCCGCCGCGCTGTTCGGGGCCGTGGCCCAGGTGCTGGCCTACGTCTACCAGCTGCGCGCGGCGATGAAGTCGCGCAACCTGAACACGCCGGACATGCCAAGGCCGCATGTGCCGCCGGAGCTGGACCCGCACAACAAGCCGGGCTGGGCGCCGGAGCCCGACGAGGACTTCGCGGAGTGAGCGCCACCCGGCTGGGCAGCTTGGGCCTCATGGCGGCCCTGCGCGCCGCGCCGCCGCGGTCTGCCTAGCGCTGCACCAGGGCCGGAACAGCGCGGGTTTCGCCCCGCTTCTCCGGCTCAAGTTTCTTCGGCCGCCGCGAAAAATGCGTCCGTCACCGGACCGTTTCTCGCCCGCCCCGCCGCATGAACCCCCTGATCGCCAAACTCCAGGCCCTGCTCGGCCCGCGCGCAGGCGTCATCGCCGCCCTGGGCGCGCCCATCGCCGTGCTGCTGGTGCTGGCCATGATGGTGCTGCCGCTGCCGCCCTTCGTGCTGGACCTGCTGTTCACCTTCAACATCGCGATGGCGGTGATGGTCACCATGGTGGCCGCCAACATGATCCGGCCGCTGGATTTCGCCGCCTTCCCGACCGTGCTGCTGCTGACCACGCTGATGCGGCTGTCGCTGAACGTCGCCTCCACCCGTGTCGTGCTGCTGGAGGGCCACACAGGCACCGGCGCGGCCGGCAAGGTCATCGAGGCCTTCGGCCACTTCCTGATCGGCGGCAACTTCGCGGTCGGCCTGATCGTGTTCGCGATCCTGGTGGTCATCAACTTCATCGTCGTCACCAAGGGCGCCGAGCGCATCGCCGAGGTCGGCGCGCGCTTCACGCTGGACGCCATGCCCGGCAAGCAGATGGCCGTGGACGCCGACCTGAACGCCGGCCTCATCAACGAGGCCGAGGCCAAGCGCCGCCGCGCCGAGCTGAGCGACGAGGCCGACTTCTTCGGCTCCATGGACGGCGCCAGCAAGTTCGTGCGCGGCGACGCCATCGCCGGCATGCTGATCCTGGTCATCAACATCGTGGGCGGCTTCATCATCGGCGTGGCCCAGCATGGGCTGAGCGCCGGTCAGGCCGCCAACAGCTACATCCTGCTGGCGGTGGGCGACGCGCTGGTGGCGCAGATCCCGGCGCTGCTGATCTCGGTCGCGGCCGCCATGGTGGTGTCGCGCGTGGGCACGGACAAGGCCATCGGCAGCCAGATCGGCAAGCAGGTGTTCGGCTCGGCCAAGAGCATTGCCATCACGGCCGGCGTCATCGCCGCACTGGGCCTGATCCCGGGCATGCCGCACGTGGTGTTCCTGCTGATTGCCGCCGCGCTGGGCTACCTGGCCTGGTGGCTGCGCAGCCGGGAGCAGGCCGCCGAGGCGGCCAAGGCGGTCAAGCCCATCATGCCGCCTGCTGAGGGCTCGGGCGAGGCGAGCTGGTCCGACCTGGTGCCGGTGGACACGCTGGGCCTGGAGGTCGGCTACCGCCTCATCACGCTGGTGGACAAGACCAAGGAGGGCGACCTGCTGAGCCGCATCAAAGGGGTGCGCCGAAAGTTCGCGCAGGAGGTCGGCTTCCTGCCGCCGCCGGTGCACATCCGCGACAACCTGGAGCTGCGCCCCAGCCAGTACCGCATCTCGCTGCGCGGCGCCGTCGTCGGTGAGGCCGAGGCCTTCCCGGGCATGTGGCTGGCCATCAACCCGGGCCATGCGACGCAGAAGCTCATCGGCACCGCGACGACCGACCCCGCCTTCGGCCTGCCGGCCGTGTGGATCGAGGACCGCCAGCGGGAGATGGCCCAAATGAGCGGGTTTACGGTCGTTGATTGCTCGACCGTCGTGGCCACCCACCTTTCACACTTGATGCAAGTGCACGCGGCCAAGCTGTTGGGCCGCGTGGAGACGCAGTCGCTGGTGGAGCACCTCACCAAGCAGGCTCCGCAATTGATCGAAGACGTGATTCCCAAGATGGTCAGCATCGCCACCCTGCAACGAGTCCTCCAGCTGCTGCTGGAAGAGGGCGTGCACGTGCGCGACATGCGCTCCATCGTCGAATGCCTGGCCGAGAACGCCGTCGCCGTGACCGACCCCGGCGAGCTGGCCCGCCGCATCCGCACCCACATCGCACCGGCCATCGTGCAGCAGATCTACGGCTCGACCAAGGAGCTGGACGTCATCGCGCTGGAGCCCGAGCTGGAGCGCCTGGTCACGCAGGCGCTGAACTCGCCGCACGGCGCCGCGCTGGACCCCGGCGTGGCCGACACGCTGGCCCGCAGCGCCGCCGAGACGGCCCAGAAGCAGGAAGACCGCGGCGTGCCTGCCACGCTGCTGGTGCCCGACCTGATCCGCGCCCCCATGGCCCGGCTGCTCAAGCGCGCCGCGCCCCGGCTCAAGGTCCTCGGCCACAGCGAGATCCCTGAAACCCACACCATCCGCATCGGCTCCATCATCGGAGGCACAGCATGAATGTCCGTAAGTTCAACGCGCCCACGTCGCGCGAGGCGCTCGCCCTGGTCAAGCAGGCCTTCGGAGGCGATGCGGTGGTGCTGTCCAACAAGCCGGTTCCGGGCGGTGTCGAGGTGCTGGCCATGGCGCCCGAAGGCATGGGCCAGATCGAGCAGATCGCCGCCGCCGCCCCGCGCACGGTGGCCCGCCCGCCGGCGCCGCAGCAGGCCGCGCTGCCACCGCAGCGCGCCAGCTTTGCCGAGCGTGCGGACCGCCAGGAGCCCAGCTTCAAGGGCGCCGGCGTGGGCGGCGACGTGGCGCAGCTGGCCATGAGCACGCTGAGCTTCCAGGACTATGTGCGCGAGCGCGTGCTGCGCCGCCGCCAGGCCGAGATGGCCGGCCAGCCCGATCCCGTCGCGGCGGCTGCACCCACGCCGCAGCCGCAAGCCGCTGCGCTGTCGCTGGATGCGGCCCGCGCACAGCGCGAGCGCCGTGCCGCCGAGGCCATGGCCGCGCTGGCGCCGCGCCGTGCCGCCGCGCCGGCCCAGCCGCAGCCGCGCCCCGCGCCGCCGGTGCTGCGCGACGAGATCCGCATTCCGCCAGCCACTGCGGCGCGTGCCATGCCGCAGCTCGGCGACATCGCCACCGCCACCGAGCCCCTGCCGCTGCCCGGCCAGCCCACCGCCACGCAGCGCAGCCAGATGGACATGGCCTCCGAGCTGCGCCAGATGCGCGGTCTCATCGAGGAGCGTTTCTCGTCGCTGGCCTTCATGGAGAAGCTGCAGCGCCAGCCCGTGCAGGCGCGGCTGACGCAGAAGCTGCTGGAGCTGGGCTTCTCGCCGGCGCTGGTGCGCAAGCTGGCCGAGAGCTGCCCGGCCGACTTCAAGGCCGGCTCGCCCCAGGACCCCGCCGACGAGAGCGCCTGGGCCGCCCATGTGCTGTCGCGCAACCTGCAGACCGACGAGGCCGCACCGGCCATCGAGGACCGCGGCGGCGTGTTCGCGCTGATCGGCTCCACCGGCGTCGGCAAGACCACCACCACCGCCAAGCTGGCCGCCCACTTCGCGACCAAGTACGGCGCCGGCCAGCTGGGCCTCATCACGCTGGATGCCTACCGCGTCGGCGCCCACGAGCAGCTGCGCGCCTATGGCCGCATCCTCGGTGTGCCGGTGCACACCGCGCACGACCGCGCGTCGCTGGACGATCTGCTGGACCTGCTGTCCAGCAAGAAGCTCATCCTCATCGACACCGCCGGCATGGCCCAGCGCGACAGCCGCACGCAGGAGCTGCTGGAGATGCTGGCCCACCCCAGCATCAAGAAGCTGCTGGTCATCAACGCCGCCCAGCAGGGCGAGACCATCGAGGACGTCGTCAATGCCTGGAAGGCCGCCGCCTGCGAGGGCGTGGTGCTCAGCAAGATCGACGAGGCCGTCAAGCTGGCTCCGGCGCTGGACACGCTGATCCGCCACAAGCTCAAGGTGCTGGGCGTGGCCAACGGCCAGCGCGTGCCGGAAGACTGGCACCGCCTGCCCAGCGTCGCGCTGGTGCAGCGCGCGCTGAAGAGCCCGGCGGCCGGCGCCTGGCGCATGGACAACACCGACGTCAACCTCATCTTCGCCGGCGCCCCGCTGATCGATGGCATGAGGGCCGTCCACTGAATGTCGCGCAGCACCATGCCTCCAGATCAAGCCCATGGCCTGCGCCGCCTGTTCGCGGCCAACAAGACCCGCTTCGTGCCGGTGGTCAGCAACCCGCGCGTGATGGGCGCCGGCATCATGCTCGAAGGCCTGTGCGCCGCGTTCGCCGAGCTGAACCTGCACACGCTCGTGGTGGACGCCGGCGAGCTGTCGCCGCAGCCGTCCGAGCTGGCGCAGGTGGACCTGTCCAACTGCATCGAGCGGCTGTCGCCGCGCGTGTCGTATCTCGCGGCGCGCGGGCTGCCGCTGCGCTACATCAACGCCCAGGGTTCGGCCGCGGCCTTCCTGGCGGCGGTGGTCGAGGCTGCTCCTGAGGCCGACGTCATCCTGCTGCATGCGCCGGCTGCCGAGCTGGCCCGCGTCGTCGCGCTGCGCGAGGTGCGCCCATTGCTGCTGGCGGATACCGATCCGCGCAGCGTCACGGAAGCCTATGCCGGCATGAAATGGCTCACGCAACGGGCGGGGCTGTTGGTCTACAGTCTGCTCATGGCCTGCCAACCCCAGCTGCGCGTGGCCACCCGCATCGCGCAACAGCTTCATTCCTGCGCCGACGGCTTCCTCGGCGCGGTGCTGCGCGACTGGGCCTGCCTGGACCCCCGCACCCACAACGCGCCGCTGTCGCCCGAACTGCGCCACCTGGCCCGCGAGCTGCTGCTGGCGGCGCCCCCGGGCGCGGCTCTCGACGCCGCCTCCCACGCGACCCTGCTGCGCCCGGCGCGCGCAGTGTCATCCCCCCTGATTGCTGCGACGCATTGACCTCCGCCGGGAGCCGCTATGTACACGCCCAAAGGCCGCCTCGACAACAGCACGCTGATCAAGCAGTACAGCCCGCTGGTCCGACGCCTGGCGCACCAGATGATCGCCAAGCTGCCGGCCAACGTGGAGGTGGACGACCTGATCCAGGTCGGCCTCATCGGCCTGACCGATGCGCTGTCGCGCTTCGACGCCGAGCAGGGCGTGCAGTTCGAGACCTTCGCCACGCAGCGCATCCGTGGCGCCATGCTCGACGAGCTGCGCGGCGGCGACTGGATGAGCCGCGGCACGCGCCGCCAGCAGCGCGAGATCGAGGTCGCGGTGCACAAGGTCGAGCAGCGCCTGGGCCGCGCGCCCCGCGAGGACGAGATCGCCGCCGAGATGGGGCTCACGCTGTCCGACTACCAGGAGCTGCTGGGCAAGGTGCGCGGCACGCAGCTGGTCTACCTGGAGGACATGTCCGGCGACGACGGCGACAACGACTATCTCGACCGCCACGTCGCCGATGAGAGCGCCAACCCGATGGCGCAGCTGCAGGACCACCGCATGCGCGAGGCGCTGGTGGAAGCCATCAAGAACCTGCCCGAGCGCGAGCAGTACGTGATGAGCATGTACTACGAGCACGACATGAATCTGAAAGAGATTGCCGCCGTGCTCAAGGTCACGGAGTCCCGCGTGTGCCAGTTGCACAGTCAGTCCATTGCAAGGTTGCGCGTTAAGCTGCGCGATTGGTAATGGCGGGGCGCTGATGGTGGTGTCCCCGACCACATAACGAGGGGACAAACGCATGCTCAGATGGCCCAAGGTCGGAGTCTCGGCGTCTTCATCGCCTGCGCGCGAGGAACCCGTCCGGCGTGACGACAGCGGGGCGCTGAACGTCGTCAAGAAGCTGTCCCGTTCCATCTCCACCGTCGGCAAGGACGCTGCCGAGGTGCGCGGCGCGCTGGAAGACACGCAGCGCGTCGTGCAGGCCCAAGGCCAGGCGATGCAGGCGCTGGCCCAGCAGCTCAACCAGATCAGCCAGGCACAGGCGGCCATCGCGACCGCCACCGCCCAGAGCGCCGCCGCCGTGCAGCGTGCCCGCGGCGCGCTGGGCGTGGCGGGCGGTGAGGTGGTGGGCATGGCCGGCACGCTGGCCCAGGTGTCCGAGGCCGCCGCCGAGATCACCAAGATCTCGCTGCAGACCCGCCTCGTCGCGTTCAACGCGGCGGTGGAGGCCAAGCATGCCGGCGACGCCGGCCGTGGCTTCGCCGTCGTCGCCGAGGCCGTGAAGGCGCTGGCCGGCCAGGTCGAGGCCTCGTCCAAGGCCATCGTCAGTGCCATCGCGACGCTGCAGGAGCGTATCGACCGCTTCAGCGCCGAACTGACCGAGAACCCTGCCAGGCCCAGCCAGATCCACGCCGCCTTCCACGAGGTCGAGCAGGACGTGCAGCGCATCGCCGCCTCGGCGGCGGACAGCGGCCAGCAGATGAGCCTGCTCAACGAGCGCGCGCACGAGCTGGAGCGCGAGGTGTCCGATGCCTCGCACAGCCTCAAGGTGGCCTTCGACGGCAGCGACCGCTTCCTGCGCATGTCGGAAGACCTGATCGAGCAGATCGCCGAGAGCGGCGTCGAGGTCGACGACATGCCCATCATCCGCACCGCGCAGGCGGCCGCGGCCGAGATTGCCGAGCTGCTGGAGGGGGCGTTGCGCGACGGCCAGATCAGCGAGGCCGACCTGTTCGACGAGGGCTACCGGCCCATCGACGGCACGAACCCGCAACAGCACACCACGCGCTTTTGCCAGCTCACCGACCGGCTGCTGCCGCCGGTGCAGGAGAAGGCGCTGGCCTTCAGCGACAAGATCGTCTTCTGCATCTCGGCCGACCGCAACGGCTACATCGCGACGCACAACCGCAAGTACTGCCAGCCGCAGCGGCCCGGCGACACGGTCTGGAATACGGCCAACAGCCGCTACCGCCGCATCTTCAACGACCGCACGGGCCTCGCGTCAGCGCGCAATACCCGGCCCTTCCTGCTGCAGACCTACCGCCGCGACATGGGCGGTGGCCGTTTCGTGCTGCTGAAGGAGGTGTCCGCGCCCATCCTGGTCAAGGGCCGGCATTGGGGCGGCCTGCGCCTGGCCTTCAATTTCTGACGCCGCAGGCGCCACGAAAAAACGGCCACCGCCGAGGGCGGTGGCCGTCATGTGGAGCGCGTCCCGCTCAGGGCAGCCTGTTCAGCGCGTTGACCGCGTCGATGAGGCCGAAGCCGTCGAACGCGTTCCAACCCTTGGCCGCCGCACCACCGGAGAACGGGACGGGCCGTGCAGCCGGCGTGCCTTGCAGGATGGTCTTGATCTGCTTGGGTGTCAGCTTGCCGGGGCCGCCCGCCTTCTGCAGCATCAGTGCAGCGACGCCGGCGGCATGCGGGGCTGCGGCGCTGGTGCCGAAGAAGTTCTTGAAACCATCGCCTTCATAGTCCGAGGTCGGATAGAAGAAGGTCGTGTTGGCGCCATCCGGGGCTGCGAAGTCGGGCTTCTTGCGCGTTTCGGGCACGGCCAGGCGATTGCCCGCTGCATCGAACACGATGGTCACCGGACCCGGGCTGCTGAAGGACTCGAATGCCGGGATGAACGGCACCTGCTGCGTGGCCGGGAAGGTGTAGCGGTACGCGGCCACGCTGTTCGCGCCAGATGCGGCACTGTGGCCGAAGGTCGTCGGGCTCGATCGCACCTGGAAGGGCGCGCCGCCCCAGCCTTCAAGGCTGACGATGCGGACGCGTTTGGCCTGCTGGGTGCCGGCGCCGGTGCGACCGATCATGATGCGATAGGTGCCGCTGGCTCCGCCCGCCAGGCCGATGATCTCCGTGGCGTAGTCTCCGCTTATGTTGTTCGCGGCGAAGGTGAAGACGCAGTTGCCGGCCGCATTGATCATGTAGAAGTTCAGGTCGGTCGTCACCTTGCCCTGGTAGAACAGGTCGTCCCACTGCATCAGCATCGTGGAGCCGGCCCCGTTGTAGGTCACCGGCAGTGCATAGGTGCCGCTGCCGAAGTCCAGGAAGCCACCGGCCACGTTGGCTTTGGTGCTGCCGCTGGCGGGTGAGCCGTTGCAGGTGGCCAGTGACGCGAGGTTGACATTGCCGAGGTTGGTGGGCGTGGTGGAGAACGTTGCGTTCGGCACGTCGATGGAACCGCCGCCGCCCGCCGAGCCCTGATTGCCCGCCGAAGAGAAGTAGGCGACGAGCTTGCCCGGCAGCGAGGTGCTGGTGGCCACGTCGTTGACAGCCTGGGCCACCTGCCCGTCGGAGAAGAAGGGCTCGTCGTAGTAGAAGACGTCGTCGACGATGACGTCGGCGTTGCAGGCGGGGTTGGTTCGCAGCGTGCGGATGTTGTTGGCAAAGGCGGCCTCGCCGGCGAAGGCCGTCGCGAAACACAGATCGGCGGCGGGCGCGACGTCGGTGACGATCTGCATCATCGCCCGGCCTTCGTCGGAGTTCGAGGGATCGGCACCCAGGTCGATGACGAACTTCGGTGGCTTCAGGTCGCCGCTGGCGATGTCGTTGGCTGCCCGGATGGTCGTGAAACTGAGCGGCGAGCTGTCATAGGAGTCGGACAGCACGCCCACGGTGATGCCGGCGCCGGTCCAGCCGGCGGCATTGGCCACGTTGGTGCGCATGACGGCGGCACCCTGGGACGTGGTGGCGCCGACATTGCGTTTCGGGCGTGCGGTCATCTTCATCAGTTGCAGGCCGTTGAAGCCCGCCACCGAGCCTATGGCAGAGGCCGGCAGATACGCCGAAATCGCGCCGCGGCCGAATGCCGGATTGGCGCCCGTGACTTCGCCGCCCACGCTCACGATCAGCGCCCTGAACTGCTCGATGGTGCTGTTGCCGTCGAGATAGATGTCGACCAGGATGCGCCCGGCCGCATCGGTCATGGGATTGATGATGGCGGTCGGCGTGTCAGTGGCCGCGCTGCGCGCGATGCTGCGGCTGCTGGCCTGCTGCATCTTGTCGACGAAGTCGGACAGCCGGCTGTCCAGCTTTGCGTGCTGTGCGTGGCTGACGCTTGCCGCGCCCAGTGCCAGCAGGCCAGCCAGCAGGCGCAGACGTTGATGTTGATTCATGGATATATCTCCATCGGTGAAAGTGGGCCGGCCATCGGCGCGGCCAGGTTCGATTGGGTGATGACGAGCGCCGGCGGGCTTCAGCGGGCAGCGCGGCGGCGTGCCGCGCCGGCGGCGGCAAAGCCCAGGCCGGCAAGCAACAGGCTGCCCGGCTCGGGCAGCCTGCCCGTGTCGGCGGAGACGGCAAGCGCGCCCTGCAGCTGGATCTCGTAGGCTTCGAACTCGTTGGTCAGGCTGGACCAACCCGACAGTGAGCCGCTGCTGAAGGTCGGCTCATAGCTCGCGCCGGTGATGGCGAGGTAGTACAGCCCGGACAGCGTGGGCAGATAGCTCAGCAGCGATTGCGCACCGAAGTCACCGTCGTCATTGACCGCCACCTGTGCGCCGGCTGCGTCGAAGAGGTAGAGCACCGTGTCGAAATTGTTCCAGTCGATGCTGGAATCTTGCGTGGAGGCCTGGAACGCCGTGCCCGCGGTCAGCTTGAACGCAAACAGGTCGGCCAGATCGCCCGCACTCGTCGTGCCTCGCACGGCGTCGATGGCGCCGGAGCCGCTGACCGTCTGAGCCGAAACGCGCAGTTCGCCGGCGTCTGGGCTTTCGGTGTGGACGAGGCCGGCGTGGCTGGAGGTCGCGCCAAGCGCCGCAACGGCGGCGACGGCCAGGATTTGCGGCAGGCGTGTCAGCCGGCCGAACGGTTGTGTATTCATCTCTGGGCCCTCAATCAGGTGAAGATAGTTGGGCCGCCGGGACGGACCTTGTCTCCGCACGGCGGCGCAGGACACAGTGACGCACGAGTTGTGCCAAAGCGCACGCTGGATGCACTCTGACCCCTTGACATGGGGGTTGCCGACCGTCGCGCGCATTGTTCACGTCGACGAGTTCGCGCTGTTGCGTGTGATGTGTAAGGCGGCCCGACTCCGGACAAACCCGAGAATCGCTTGCGGCGCCGCGAACGCTTGGCCGGTGGTCCGGTGTCTCATTCGGTGACGCAAGCGCTGTTCTTGCCGTGTGCTTGGCCCGTGGGGTATTGGTGCGGCGAGGGCGACTTCAATTTCTGACGCTGCGCCGGATCTCGCGGTTCAGCAGTTCCAGCCAGGCCTGGGCCTGCGGGTGGAACTTGCTGATGGCCATGAAGGTGGGCTTCACTTCCAGCGGCGGGGCCTGCCAGCGGAAGTCGTCGGCCTGATCCGGCGGCAGCCGCCGCAGCAGGTACTCCAGGCTGGCCCGCTCGGAAAACACGGCATCGACGCGGCCGCGTTTGAGCATCTCCAGGCCGGGTCGCGGGTCCACCAGCTCATGGATCCGGTAGCCGCCGCTGGCCAGCGCCGGCGGCAGGTAGGAGCCGCGCTGCAAGGCCACCCGCGCGTCGGCGGGCAGCGGCGACGGGCGATCGGCGCGCACGAAGAATCCAAGCTCCATGCGGGCGACCGGCAGCGAGTACTGGAACCAGGCATCGCGCTCACGGTCGCGCCACAGCGTCAGCAGCAGGCATTCGCCTTTCTTGGCCATGGAGAGGGCCCGCACCCAGGGCACCTGCACCGTCTCGATCGGCAGCCGGGCGGCCGAGAAGGCGCGCCGCGCCAGCGCCGTGATGCTGCCGCCTTCAGGCGCCTCGGCGCTGACGTAGGGCGGGAAGTCGGTGATGCACAGCCGCACGGGCTCCTGGGCGGCAGCCATGCCGCCGGCGCCTGCCAGCAGCGCGACCCACCACTTCATTCGGCGATGCAAGCGCGGTTTTTGCCGGTGTGCTTGGCCTCGTAGAGCGCCACGTCCGCACGGTCCAGCGCGGCCTCCAGCGTCTCGCCGGGCCGGTACAGCGTCACGCCGGCCGAGAAGGTCACGAACACGTCCTTGCCGTCGTGGTTGAACAGCGCCGACGACAGCGAGCGCTGCAGCCGCACCAGCACGGCCTGGGCCTCGTCCAGCGGCGTGTTGGGCAGCATCAGCACGAATTCCTCGCCGCCATAGCGCGCCACCATGTCGCCGGGCCGCAGCGAGGCCTGCGTGCGCTCGGCCAGCGACTTCAGCGCGATGTCGCCGGCATGGTGGCCCAGGCTGTCGTTGAGCTTCTTGAAGTTGTCGATGTCCAGCAGCGCCAGCGCCATGCGGGTGGACTCGCGCTCGGCCTTGGCCTGCTCGATGCCGAAGGCCTGGATCAGGCCGCGGCGGTTGGCCACCTGGGTCAGCTGGTCGGTGTGGACCTCGCTGGACAGGCGGCGCAGCTCGCCCTCCAGCTCGTCCACGCGCTGCGTCAGCGCGGCGGCGCGGTCGTGCTCCAGCGTCAGGCGCTGCTGCGTCTGGGCCACCAGGCCCTGCACGCTGCGGCTTTCCTCGACCATCTCGCGCACGGTGCCGGCCAGGCTTTCCAGCGAGTCGGCCTGCTCGATGGCATCGGCGTAGCGGCCCACGCTGTTCTGGAAGCGGTCGGTGTGCTGGCCCAGCTCGCCCAGCTCGGCCAGCATGCGCTGGATCAGGCCCTTCAGCGCGTCGCGCGCCCTGGAGCGCTCGTCGCGCAGTGCCCGCTGGCGCTCGCGCGTGCCGGTCAGCAGCTCGGACACGGTGCGCACGCCGCGGCCCGACAGGCCTTGCGCCAGCGTGTTGTTCATCGCCTCTGCCTGGCCGCGCGCCCAGGAGTCGTCCTCGGCCAGGTCCACCAGGCTGGCCGACAGCTCGCGGCACAGGCCGCCCAGCTCGTCGAACAGGTGGCGGCGGTGATCCAGCAGGTGGCGGGCGCGCAGGCACAGCGCAGCCATCTGCGCGGCGCGCTCGGGGCTGGCGCCGCCGGCCTTCAACTCGGCCTGCGCCGCGTCCAGCTCGCGCATCAGCGCGTCGGCCGGCGTGGCCTCGGCCTGCGGCGAGCGCAGGGCGTGGCGCACGGTGCCGTTCAGCTCGGCGCCGATGTCCTGCCAGGGCGTCGCGTCGAACGGAGTGCTGCCGCTGTCGCGCGCGCCGATGCGGCCGAGGTCGCCAAAGCCGCTGGACTCGCGGAAGCCCGTGTCGGCGAACGCGCTCTCGTCGAAGAACTGGCTGGGCGTGCCGCCCTCGTCATCCGTCTCGACGCCGCTGCCGTCGCCGTCCTTGTCCCAACTGGCGATCAGCTGCGACAGGCGCTTGACCAGTCGGCCGCTGTCGCTGCGGCCCAGCTCCAGCACGCGGCTGATGCCGTCCTTCTTGCGCGCCAGCGTCCAGTGCTTGCCACCGCGTTCGAGGCCGCGCACCAGGCGCTCGATGGCCTGCGCCAGCGCCTCGGCCTGCGCGCCGGGGCCGGCGCTGTCCAGCAGCCTGTCGACCTGGCGTTGCAACTCGTCCAGGCGCTGCTCGCGCAGCGCGGTCTGCAGGTCCTGGCGCGCGCTGCCGGAGGGCAGGGCCAGGCTGATCAGCTTGGACATCAGCTGCTGCAGCCGCTCGGGCACGGCGGTGTTGGCGGCAGGGGCCGCTTCGCCCCCCGCCTCGATGGCGTAGGCGCGGGCGTAGTTCTCGGGGGTGGGCTCCAGCCTCGCCTGGGCCAGGCGCTGCAGCGCCGCCTTGGCGAGCTGGGCCGGCGCAAGCGTGGAGCGCATCGTTCAGCGAAGCAGGGTTAGCGTTGGCCGCGGGCCAGGTCCTGGCCGCCATCGGCCTGGGTGATCCACGGCGCCTTGCGCGGCAGCACGGTCTGGGCGATCCAGCGCTCCAGTTCGTCCGGCGGCAGCGGCTTGCTGAACAGGAAGCCCTGCATCAGCGAGCAGCCCAGGCGGTGCAGCACCTCCATCTGGCGCAGCGTCTCGACGCCCTCGGCGATGACGCGCAGGCCCAGCGCCCGCGCCAGCGCGATGATGGCCGTGACGACGGCGGAGCTCTGCGGCGTGATGCCCAGGTCGCGCACGAAGGTGCGGTCGATCTTGACCTCGGAGATCGGCAGCGTCGTCAGGTAGGCGAGCGACGAGTAGCCGGTGCCGAAGTCGTCGATGGAGATCTCGACGCCGACCTCGTTCAGACGGTGCAGAGACGGGATGACGTTCTGCAGATCCTTCATCAGGTTGTTCTCGGTGATCTCCAGCTGGATGGACCGGTGCGGCACGCCATAGGCGCTGACGCACTGGTGGATGTGCTCGACGAGATCAGTGCGCTCGAACAGCCGGCTGGGCAGGTTCACCGCGATGGAGTCGGCGAAGCCGAACTGCAGCGACCACAGCTTGGCCTGGCGGGCCGCTTCCTTCAGCGCCCATTCGGACAGCGGCACGATGAGGCCGGTCTCCTCGGCCAGCGGGATGAAGTCGGCCGGCGGCACCAGCACGTTGCCGCGCTGCCAGCGCATCAGCGCCTCGGCGCCCACCATGCGGGCGGCGCGCACGTCGATCTTGGGCTGGTAGTGCAGCACGATCTCGTTGCGCTCCAGCGCCTTGTGCAGTGCGCTTTCCAGCTCCAGTTTCTGCTTGCCGTGGCCGGCCAGCTGCGGCGAGTAGACGGCCGAGGCGTTGCGGCCCTGGCTCTTGACCGCGTACATCGCCACGTCGGAGTTGCGCAACAGGTCGGCCATGGTCTGGCCGTCGCGCGGGTACAGCGCGATGCCCACGCTGGCGGTCACGAAGCACTCCTGGCCGCCCACGAAGATGGGCTCGCGCATCGCGTCCAGCACGCGCTGCGCCACGCGCTCGGCATCGCGCTCGTCGGCCACCTCGGGCAGCAGCGCGACGAACTCGTCGCCGCCCAGCCGGCCCACGGCCTCCAGGCCGCGGTGGCTGCGGCTGCCCAGGCCTTCGAGCACGCCTTCCATGATCTGGTCGGAGTGGCGCACGCAGCTGCGCAGGCGCCGGCCGACCTCGATCAGCAGCTCGTCGCCGGCCGCATGGCCCAGCGTGTCGTTGATGACCTTGAAGCGGTCCAGGTCGATCAGCAGCAGGCCCACCTCGTGGCCGCCGCGGCGCGCGCTCTCGATGGCGCGCTCCACGCGCCAGATCAGCTGGCGGCGGTTGGGCAGGCCGGTCAGCGCGTCGAAATGCGCCAGCTGGCGGATGCGGTCCTCGGCCTGGCGGCGGTCGGTCACGTCCTGCAGGATGCCGGTGTAGCCGCTGACCGTGCCCTGTTCGCTGAACTCGGGCTCGGCCTCGATGTGGACGACGCGCTGGCGGCCGTCGGGCAGCGTCAGCGGCAGGTCGGTGATCAGCACGGAGGTGTGGGCGATGACGTCGCGCAGCAGGCGCAGGAACACATGGCGGTCGTCCGCCGGCACCATGCGCAGGACGCCGACGAAGTCCAGCCGGTCCTGCGGGCCGCGGCCGAACACGCGCAGGCCCTCGGCCGAGATCAGGAAGCTGCCGGAAGTGCCGCGCTTCCATTCGAAGCTGCCCATGCGGGCCAGATCCTGGGCGCGTGCCAGGCGGGCCTTGCTGCGCTCCAGCTCCAGGCGCGTGCGCGAGCTGCGCAGCAGGTAGCGCAGCCGGCCGTCCAGCAGGCTCCACTGCGACGACTTGACGAAGAAGTCGGTCGCGCCCGCCTGGTAGGCGCGGTTGATGGAGGCCTCGTCGTCCAGGCCGGTCAGCATCAGCACCGGCAGCGATTCGAAGCCGGGCGTGGCGCGCAGCAGCGAGCAGGTCTCGAAGCCGTCCAGCTCGGGCATCAGCGCGTCCAGCACGACCACGTCCGGCGCGTGCAGGGACAGCTGGGCCAGCGCCGCGCTGCCGCTGGCCGCTTCGGCCACCTCGAAGCCGCGCTCACGCAGCGCCGCCGCCGTGAGCAGCAGGTTGACCTCGTCGTCATCGACGAGCAGGACGCGCGGGCGCGCGGGCAGATCGTCGATGGCTGGACCGATGGACGGCATGGGGCGGGACGTCAAAGCAGCGCGGCCAGGGCCGTGCGGACCTGTTGGATGTCCTGGAGCATAGCGTCCAGTTGCTCGGACAGCCCCTCGGTGCGGCCTTCGCGCACCATGGATTCAATGTCCGAGCAACGTGTTGACAGCGTCTGGGCGCCCAGGCTTGCGGAAGATGATTTCAGCGTGTGGCTCACGTGGCGGACGACGGCGAGGTCGATGGAGGCGCCCGCGCGGGCACGGGCCAGGTCGGGCAGCAGGCGGTCCAGCGAGGTCGAGAACGCGGCGACCACGCGCTCCAGCAGCTTGTTGCTGCCGCCCGGGTCGAGCTCGCGCAAGCGAGCAATCGCCTCGGGATCGAGCAGGGCTGCGGGGGAGGGGGCTGTCATGGGCGGCTTGGCAGGGCTGTTCGCAAATGTAGCGCGGCTGGGTGGGGGGGGCCGCGCGAAGAAATGCACGCTTTGCACGCCGTCGGCGCGGTGGTGCATATGCACAAGGGGCGCGGTGGGCGCTGCCTACAATGCCCGCCCATGAAGAGTCTCAGCGACGACAGCGCGCCGCCGCGCCGCCCGGAGCGTCGGATGCCGATGCGCCTGCTGGTCCTGGGTCTGGCAGCCGCCGCGCTGCTGATGCTGGTGCTGGGTGTGCTCGTCGTGCTGGCGCTGGTGCGCGTCTGGGGCGGCGAGGTGGGCCTGGTGCATGCGGCACTGGTGCTGACGGCCTTCTTCACCGGACTGATGCTGCTGGTGGCGGCCGCGCTGGGCTGGCATGTGGGCGTGCGTCTGACCCGCCAGCGCCTGGCCGAACCGCTGCGCGAGGTGCGTCAGCAACTGCACCTGCAGCACCAGCTGCAGCGCGACTGGCAGTGGGCCACCGACGCGCAGCATCACCTGGTGCGCTGGCAGGCGCCGCAGGGCGCGCCGTCGTCCAGCTGGGTGGGATCGGGCGTCGGCACCCAACTGCTGTGGGAGAAGTTCGCGGCGGCCGGGCAGGCTGTCGAGCTGCGCGAACGCGTGCAGGCCCACCAGCCCTTCGCCGAGCTGCTGATCGAGGACGCCGATGTGCGCTGGCGGCTGCGCGGCCTGCCCGTCATGGATGGCCAGGGGCATTTCGCTGGCTACGCGGGCACCGCGCGACCCGAGCAGGAGGCCGTGGTGGCCTCGGCGGCGGCGCCCGCGCCCGCGGTGGCCGACCTGGCGGCCGAGCACGAATCCTTCAGCTACACGGTGTCGCACGACCTGCGTGCGCCGCTGCGGGTCGTGGAGGGCTTTGCGCGCATCCTGAAGGAAGACTACGGCGCGCGGCTGGACCGCGTCGGCAACGACCACCTGGACCGCGTCATGAGCGCAGCGGCGCGCATGAACTGCATGATCGACGCGCTGCTGTCGCTGAGCCAGCTGTCCACGCGCCCGCTGGCGCGCCAGCCGGTCAATTTGTCGCAGCAGGCCGGCTACGTGTTGGAGGAGTTGCGCCGCACCGCGCCGCTGCGCGAGCTGCAGCTGGACATCGAGCCCGACCTGATCGTGCAGGGCGACCCCACGCTGCTGCGCATGGTGCTGGAGAACCTGCTGGGCAACGCCTGGAAGTACAGCGCCAAGGTGCCTTGCACGCAGATCCGCTTCGGCAGCGTGGAGCAGGGCGGGCGGCTCACCTACGTCGTGTCCGACAACGGCGCCGGCTTCGACATGCGCTTCGCCGAGCGGCTGTTCGGCGTGTTC
>CAMLKW010000077.1 GCA_946480605.1 uncultured Roseateles sp.
CGAGCTGGTCGCCGCTCAGCGAATCGCTGGGCTGGGCCAGCACCTGGCTCTTCAGCGGGTTGCCCGTGACGACGACCTTGTCGAGCGACTCGGTGGGGGCGGGGGATTGGGCCTGGGCGGCCAGGGTGAAGCAGGCAGCCGCGATGGGCGCCAAGACGTGCAAACGCATGGAGGAGACTTCCGAAATCTGAAAACGCAAAGCGCGCGCCGCCGGGTGCGGCGGGCGCGACAGGTCTTGGGATTCAGACGGAAGCGGGCGGGGCGCGGGCGGGCGGCAGGCCCGGGTCGGCCAAGCCGCGCGTGCAGGCGCCGACCGTCAGCGGTGCCGCATGGGCGACCGGGCAGGTCGGCAGCGGTGGTGGCGGGGCCGCCGGCGCACCGGCGCCCAGGTGGGCGGCCACCAGGCACAGGTCGCAATCGACCAGGTGAACCAGCCCGTCATCGCCACGCTCGCCGGCATGCGACAACGCATGCACACCCGCCATGGCCTGGGCGATGGGCAGGATCAAGGCCAGCCACAGGAGCCAGCCGCGGGCAGCGCGACGGAAGTTCACGGCCGCAATCCTAAACTCGGCCCCTTACAGCGCCTGGAAGTCACCCGCCCATGAAGCTCATCGACACCATCCTGGCCGACGCGCCAGCCCTCACGGCCATCCGCCGCGACCTGCACAAGCACCCGGAACTCTGCTTCCACGAAGAACGCACCGCCGACGTCATCGCCAAGGCCCTGACCGACTGGGGCATCCCCATCCACCGCGGACTTGGCAAGACCGGCGTGGTGGGCATCGTCAAGAACGGCAGCTCGGACCGTGCCGTCGGCCTGCGCGCCGACATCGACGCACTGCCCATGACCGAGCGCAACCAGTTCCCGCATGCGAGCTCGTATCTGGGCCGCATGCACGCCTGCGGGCATGACGGCCACACCGCCATGCTGCTGGCTGCGGCCAAGCACCTGGCCACGAACCGCAACTTCGACGGCACGGTCTACCTGGTGTTCCAGCCCGCCGAGGAAGGCGGCGGCGGCGCGCGCGAGATGATCAAGGACGGCCTGTTCGAGAAGTTCCCGATGGAGGCCATGTTCGGCGCCCACAACTGGCCCGGCATGAAGGCCGGCCAGTTCGCCGTGAAGACCGGCCCGGTGTTTGCGAGCAGCAACGAGTTCAGGATCACGCTGCGCGGCAAGGGCTCGCATGCGGCCATGCCGCACCTGGGCGTGGACCCGGTGCCGGCCGCCTGCCAGCTGGTCACCGCCTTCCAGACCATCATCAGCCGCAACAAGCGGCCCATCGACCCGGGCGTCATCTCGGTCACGATGATCCATGCCGGCGAGGCGACCAACGTCGTGCCGGACTCGGTCGTCATGGAAGGCACGGTGCGCACCTTCACGCTGGAGCTGCTGGACCTGCTGGAGCAGCGCATGAAGGCCATGACCGAGCAACTGGCCGGCGCCTTCGAGCTGACGGCCGAGTTCGAGTTCCGCCGCAACTACCCACCGACCATCAACCACCCCGCCGAGACCGACTTCGTGCGCCGCGTGCTGACCGACATGGTGGGCGCCGACAACGTGCAGGAGTTCGAGCCCACGATGGGCGCCGAGGACTTCAGCTACTACCTGCTGGACAAGCCCGGCTGCTACTTCCTGATCGGCAACGGCGATGGCGAGCACCGCACCGGCGGCCATGGCCTGGGGCCTTGCACGCTGCACAACCCCAGCTACGACTTCAACGACGAGCTGATCCCGCTGGGCGGCTCGATGTGGGTTCGCCTCGCTGAACAGTGGCTGAACAGCCCCAAGCCATGAACCACGATCAAGTCATCGCCGACACCCGCGACTGGGTCGTCAAGGCCGTCATCGGCCTGAACCTGTGCCCCTTCGCCAAGGCCGTGCACGTCAACGAGCGCATCCGCTACGTCGTCAGCGACGCGACCGAGCCCGAGGCGCTGCTGAAGGACCTGGCGCGCGAGCTGCTGGCGCTGAACCGCGCCGACCCGGACGAGGTGGACACGACGCTGGTGATCCACCCCCAGGTGCTGACCGACTTCCTGGACTTCAACGACTTCCTGGACGCGGCCGACGCGCTGATCGAGGACCTGAAGCTGGACGGCATCCTGCAGATCGCCGACTTCCACCCCGGCTACCAGTTCGAAGGCAGCGAGCCCGACGACATCGCGAACTACAGCAACCGCTCGCCCTACCCCACGCTGCACATCCTGCGCGAGGACAGCATCGAGCGCGCGGTCGAGTCCATGCCGGACACCGCGTCCATCTACGAGAACAATCTTGAGACGCTGGACAAGCTGGGCCACGAGGGCTGGGCGGCGCTGGGCCTCAAGCGCTGAGGAGTCTTCGGGCCGAGCGCCGGGCCGCCCCAAGCCGTCCCCTTGGGGACCGATCAGGCGCACCCGCCTTCAGCGGCGCGCGACCGGACGAGGGGCGGCTCACTCCTTCACCCAGGAGAAGCCGCCGGCCCCTTTCTTGGGGGAATTGGCGCGCGTGCGCAGCACGGCGTCGAAGCCGCTCTTGCCGCCATTCCAGACCGCCGTCAGCAGGCTGACCACGTCCTCGCGCGTGTAAGGGTCCAGGTCGGCGCGGAACTGTTTGATCGCCGCGGCCAGCATGTCGCGCGGCAGGTCCTGGTTCGTGGCAAGCACGATGAACATCGCGGCATGCAGGTCGGGCCAGGCGGCGCACAGCCGCTGGATGCGAGCCAGCGCCTCGGCCGGCGCCGCACGATGACCCGGCAGCAGCCAGGCCAGCCCATCGTCCTCGGCACCTTCGTCTGGGGCTTCATCGGCCATCTTCTGTCTCCTCGGTGGGCCGTCACGCCTTTCGGTGTGGCACTGTGCGCTCCCCGTGTCAACCCTGGCTGACCGCAGGCTTGCGCATTAACTCACGAATTGCGCCGCCAAAATGGGTGCTGACGCCTCAGTCCTGCGGCAAACTCCGCGCCTGCTCTGACGCCCCCTGCCGCCATGCAGCCCAAGACCCTTGCCCTCATCGACGACGACGCCGAGTATTCGGAGTTCCTGACCCAGTTCCTGCAGGAGCAGCAGGGCATTGCGGTCAGCCGTTTCGACGACAGCAACGCCTTGCTGGCCGCGCCCGATGCTTTCTCGTTCGACTTCTACCTGGTGGACCTGATGCTGCCGGGCGTCAACGGCGTGGAGCTGATCAAGATCCTGCGCCGCCGCACCGATGCGGGCGTGGTGGTCGTTTCAGGACGCCTCGGCCCCGAGGTGTTCCGCGAGGTCATCACGGCCGGGGCCGACATGTACCTGGTCAAGCCGGTGCAGTTCGAGCAGGTCGCGCTCGCCATCGCCGCCGTGCAGCGCCGCGTGGCCAAACCCACGGCGGCCGACGCGGTCTGGAAGCTGGACCGCGCCAGCGGCGAGCTGATCGTGCCGGACGGCACGCGCATCCAGCTCAGCGAGGCCGACCGCCAGCTGCTGGAGTGCTTTGCCCAGGCCAACGGCGAGCCGGTCACGCGCGAGGCGCTGCTGAACAGGCTGGGCCGCGAGGTGATCGAGGGCGAGAGCGACGACGGCCTGTCGGCCACCATCTACCGGCTGCGCCGCCGCATCGAGCGCGCCACGCCCACGCTGGTGCCGCTGCAGAGCAAGTCTCGCGTCGGCTACGTGTTCCGCGCGCCTCTGCAACTGCTTTAAGCCGCGGCTTCTTTCAACACCACGGCGTTGCGGCCGCCGCGCTTGGCCTCGTAGAGCGCCGCGTCGGCGCGCTCGATCAGCGGGCGCACATCGGCATCGTCCAGCGACGCCAGGCTGACGCCGACGCTGATGGTCAGCTTGCCCACCTCGGGGAAGGTGGCTGCCTCCACCGCCCTGCGTATCTTCTCGGCCGCCATGACCGCCTCCAGCGGGCCGGCCAGCTCGGGCAACAGCACCGCGAACTCCTCGCCGCCGAAGCGCGCCACCACGTCGGTCACGCGCGCCGAGGCCTGCAGCAACTGCCCCAACTGGCTCAGCACCGCGTCGCCAGCCGGGTGGCCGTGGTTGTCGTTGATGCGCTTGAAATGGTCCACGTCCACCAGCAACAGGCCGTGCACGCGCCCGTTGCCGGCGCCGTAGCGGCGGTCCAGCGCCTGGGCCTCGGCCAGCCGGGCGTCCAGGCTGCGGCGGTTGTGCAGCCCGGTCAGCGGGTCGCGCGTGGCCAGGTGTTCGAGCTTGGCGTTGGCAGCCTGCAGCTCGGCCGTGCGCTGCTGCACCTGGCTCTCCAGCGTGGCGTTGGCCTGCTGCAGCTCGTGCTCGGTCTGCAGCAGCGCCCGGGCCATGGACTGCATGGCCTGGCTGAGCCCGTCCAGCTCGCGCACGCCCGGCTGCGACGGAAACTCGGGCACGCGGCGCTCGCTCTCCACGCGCGCGGCGATGCGCGCCAGCTGCTCGACCGGGCGGCTGAAGCGCCGCGCCAGCAGCAGCGCGGCCAGCGTCAGCGCGGTCGCGGCCAGCGCGCCCAGCAGCACCAGCTCGCGACGCAGCGCCACGACCGGGCCCAGCGCCTGCTCCATCGGCTGGCGCGCCACGATGCGCCAGCCCAGCTCGGCGTTGGTGCGGGCCTGCAGCGCAGCCTCGCTGGTCAGATAGGACTTGCCGTCGAACACCAGCTCGCCGTCGAAGCGGCCGTTCTCGGTCTTGGGCAACACGGCGGTGCCGGCGTTCTGCGCGACCTTCAGCGCCTCGGGGTAGAGCACGCGGCCCTGGCGGTCCAGGATCAGCGCGTCGATGCCGCTGCCAGGCTGCTGACGCCGCACCACGCCGTCCACCAGACCCGTGACCCAGCGCCAGTGCGCATGCGCGCCCACCACGCCCAGCAGCCGGCCCTCGACGTCGCGGATGGGCGCGGCGAAGTCGATGAAGCGCGTGGGCTCGCCGTTGGGCAGTGCCGGCAGCATGGTGGCCAGCAGCTTGGCCTCGTGCACGTCGCCCACGAAGACGCGCTCGCGCGCGGCGATGAACCAGTCGCGCTGCGCGACGGAGCGGCCGGCCAGCATGCCGCCGGTGGCCTGCATGACGGTGCCGTCGGCCGCGACCACGCCCAGCCAGGCGAACTCGTCGTGCAAGGCCTGGCGGCGGTCCAGCGAGGCGCGCACGCGCGGCGAGTCCAGCGGGCCGTCGACCAGGGTCGGCGACACGCTGAGCAGCTCGATCTGGCGCTCGCGGTCGCGCAGCTGCATGGCCAGCAGCTCGGCCGCGGCCTGGGCGGTGGCGCGCACGGCGGCCTGCTGGGCCGTGAACAGCTCGTCGGTCGCCACCTTGCCCAGATAGCCGCCCACCAGGGCCAGGATGGCCAGCGACAGGCCGCCCAGCCACAGGCTGAGCTGGCTGCGCAGCGTGGGCAGGCGGCGCGACGGCGGCGCGACGGCAGCGGCCTGGACGAACGATGGAGGAGCGTCTTGGGTGTCGATCATCGGGGGTCGATCCTCGGCCATCAGCCGGCCTGCGGCAGCGTAAGCCGCATCACGGTGCCCAGGGGGCCCGTGCGCAGCAATTCGGCACTGCCGCCGTGCAAATCCATCACGCGGCGGACGATGTAGAGGCCCAGGCCATGGGCCGACTCGGCGCCGGCGCCGCGCGCACCGCGCGTGAACAGTCGCGGCAGCAGCTCGCGCGGGATGCCGGGGCCGGCGTCGGCCACCTCGAACTGCAGCGCGGCGGGCTCGTCGAAATCGATGACATGCAGGGTCACGGGGCTGACGCCCGGCGCGTACTTCAGCGCGTTGGACAGCAGGTTGCGCAGCGCCAGCCGCAGCAGGCTCATGTCCATCAGCGCCGTGCGCGTGGCCGTGTGGCGGTGCACGGCCACGCGGTCGCGCTGCTCGCGCGGCAGGTCGGCGATGGTGACGGCGATCAGCGTGTCGATGTCGGTGTCCACCCGCGCGATGCTGGCGGCGCCGGCCAGCAGGCTGGCGGCGGCCAGCGTGTTGTCCACGCCGGCCAGCACCTGGCCCAGCACGGCCTGGGCGCGCATCAGCCGCTGCTGCGCCTGCTGCTCGCCGCGGCCAGCCAGGCTGCCGGCCGCGCTCTGCAGCGCGGCGCTGGCGTTGTTCAGCGGCTGGCGCACTTCGTGGGCCAGCACGTCCAGCATCTCTGAGCGCTCGCGCAGCAGCCGGTCCAGTTCCTGCACGTGGCGCTCGGTCTGGCGGCGCCGCTGCTGCTCGTCGGCCAGCTCGGCGCGGCGCTGCAGTTCCTCGGTGATGTCGTCCACCAGAGCCAGCGCGCGCAGCGGCCGGCCGTCGGCGCCGTACTCGGCCACCGCCGACACCAGGGTCTCGCGCAGGCTGCCGTCGGCGCGGATGAACTGCGTGGGGCAGTCGTCCACATGGCCGTCCCGCCACAGCGCGGGGCGGTAGACCTCGCGCACCTGGGCGCTGGACTCGGGCGTCAGGAAGTCGTCGATGCTGCGCCCCAGCACCTGCTCGCGCCGGAAGCCCAGGCTGTCCAGCCAGCGGTCCGACACGCTGAGCAGCCGGCCCTGCGCGTCCACCGAATGCATCAGCGCCGGCGTGGACTCGTACAGCGCCCGCAGCCGCTGCCGGCTGTGTTCCAGCTCCACGGCGGCGCGGTGGTGCTCGGTGACGTCCTGGAAGGCTCCCACCAGCCGCACCGGCACACCGTCCTGCCAGTCCACCTGGCCCTGGGCCAGCACCCAGATGTCGCGGCCGGTGGCCGTCACCAGCGGCAGCTCCAGGCTCCAGGGCTCGCCGTGGCTGATGCCGCGCTGCACGGCCGCCTCGATGGCGACGCGAGCCTCGGGCCGGTAGTAGCCGATGGCCTCCTCCAGCGTGGGCCGGTGGCCGGGCTGCAGGTCATGGATGCGACAGGTCTGGTCACTCCAGACAATCTCCTGCGTCTGCAGGTCCATGCTCCAGCCACCGATGCCGGCCACACGGCCGGTGCGGTCCAGCAAGGCCTTGCTCTCGCTGAGCTCACGCTCCGCGCTGAGGCGGTCGGTCACGTCCTCGGCGATGCCCACATAGCCCAGCAGACCGCCCTCGGCGCTCAGCAGCGGCCGCGCACGGGCCCAGACCTGGCGCGCCTCGACCTGGCCGGGGTGATGCAGCCGGTAGCGCATCTCGAAGGGCTGGCCGCGCGCCACGCAGCGCTGCCAATGGCCGCGCACCGAGGCGGCATCCTCCGCTGCCAGCACGGCGAGCCAGCCCTCGCCCAGCGCGGCCCGCGCGTCCTGCCCGCAGATGCGCCGCCAGCTGGAGTTGGTGTAGATGACCTGGCCCGCCGCGTCGGTGCGGAAGACGCCCAGCGGCGCCGTCTCGGCCAGCAGCCTAAAGGGCTGCTCCTGCGCACCGGCCCCGGCCTGCACGCGCTCGCGCATCATCAGCGCCTCGGCGGCTGCGCCGGCCAGGCGCGTCAGCGCCTCGCGCTGGGCCTCGGTGAGTTCGCGCGGCCGGAAGTCCACCACGCACAGCGTGCCCGGGTGGCTGCCATCGTCCAGCCGTATCGGCACGCCGGCATAGAAGCGCAGCGGCGGGTCGGCCCGCACGTCCGGGTGGTCGGCAAAGCGCTCGTCCAGGCGCGCATCGACCACCTCGAACAGACCGTCGGACAGCAGCGTGTGGGCACAGAAGGCCTGGGCGCGCAGCGTCTCGGCACGGCCAAAGCCCACGCTGGCCTTGAACCACTGGCGGCCCTCGTCGATGAGGCCCAGCAGCGCCACGGGCGTCTGGCAGATCTGCGCGGCCAGCGCGGCCAGGTGGTCGAACAGCGGCTCGGGCTCGGTATCCATGACCTGCAGCGCCGCGAGGCGGGCAAGGCGCCGGTCTTCGTCGGGCGGCGGGGCGAGGGTCTCCATGGATGAGAGCTTAGGGCCTGTCAACGCCACGGGAGCAGGTCTCAGATGAGGGAAGATGCCGCCATGCAGGACGACGAGGTCGAAGCGCTGATTGCGCGAGTCAACGCCGGCGATGCCGGCGCCCGGGATGCGCTGTTCGCCACCGCCTACCCGGCGCTGCGCGAGCTGGCGCGCGGCCGGCTGCGCGACAGCGCCGCCGACGGACTGCACACCACCCAGCTGGTGCACGAGAGCTATCTGCGCCTGGCAGGCCGCCACAGCCTGCACCCCGGCAACCGGCGCGAGTTCCTCGGCCATGCGTCGCGGGTGATGCGCGAGGTCATCGTCGAGACGCTGCGCCGCCCCGCCGGCAACGACGCGCTGACGCTGGACACGCAGATGGAGGCCGGGCTGCCGGCCGAGGCCGACATGGTGCTGCGCGTGCACGAGGCGCTGGGCGCGCTGCAGGTGGCCGAACCGCGGCTGGCCCAGGTGGTCGAGATGCGCTACTTCGGCGGCTACACCGAGGCCGAGATCGGCGAGGTGCTGGGCCTGACCGAGCGCACCGTGCGGCGCGACTGGGACAAGGCCCGGCTGCTGCTGCTGGCGCTGCTGAGATGAAGCCGGCCGGTTGACCGCCCGAATGGGGGGGCGACACGGCCCCCACGGTCACGGCTTTGTCATGGCGGATGCCGAGCATGCGCGGTTTTGGTCCGCCCGCCCCCCGCCATGACAACCAAGCTCAAGCTCCAGGCGCTCGCCGCCTCCCTCGCCCTGGCCGCCGGCAGCGCGCACGCCGGCCTGCTGGATGGCGCCACCCAGGTCTGGACCAGCGCGCCCACCGGCTTCCTGTCCGAGATCGTGGCCTTCGACGCGGCGACGAAGACGCTGTGGGTCTCGGGCGTGACCGGCGTCAACGTGCTGGACGCCAAGACCGGTGCGTCGCTGAGCTTCATCGACACCAGTGCCTGGGGCTCCATCAACAGCGTGGCGATCCACAACGGCGTGGCGGCCTTCGCCATCGAATCGACCAACCGCACCCAGGCTGGCGTCGTGCAGCTGTACGACACGACCAGCCGCAGCCTGCTGGCCGGCAACAGCACCATCACGGTGGGCGCGCTGCCCGACATGCTGACCTTCACGCCGGACGGCAGCCGCCTGCTGGTGGCCAATGAGGGCACGCCCGACGTCTATGGCGCCCGCATCGGCAGCACCACGCCGCGCAACTACGGCGCCAGCGCCAACGACCCGGTCGGCAGCGTCAGCATCATCGACATGGCCAGCCGCTCGGTCGTCTCCACCGCCACGCTGGCCGGCGTGGCGCAGACCGGCAGCCGCATCCGCACCAACACGGGCATGGACTTCGAGCCCGAGTACATCGCCGTCAACAAGGCCGGCACCCAGGCCTACGTGAGTCTGCAGGAAGCCAACGCGATGGGCGTGCTGGACCTGCAGAGCGGCCAGTTCACCAAGGTCGTGGGCCTGGGCGCCAAGGACTTCTCCGCGCCCGGCAACGCCATCGACACGCTGAACAATGGCACGGTCAGCTTCCAGAACGTGGCGGCCCAGGGCCTGTACATGCCCGACGGCATGGCCAGCTTCACGCAGGGCGGCAAGACCTATGTGGTGATGGCCAACGAGGGCGACTTCCGCGAGGACGACGGCGATCGCTCGGCCGCCAGCAGCCTGGGGGCCAGCGGCACGCTGGCCAACCTGCGCGTGTCCAACACCGACTCGTCGGCCGGCAACCTCTACGCCGCCGGCGCGCGCTCGTTCTCCATCCGCGACGCGGACGGCAACCTGGTCTACGACAGCGGCAACATCCTCGACGTGCAGGCCAACCTGGCCGGCCTCTACAACGACGGCCGCAGCCGCGACAAGGGCGTGGAGCCCGAGGGTGTGGCGCTGATGGAGATAGCCGGCAAGACCTTCGCCTTCATCGGGCTGGAGCGCACGACCACCGGTGCGGTGGCCGTGTTCGAGATCGATGTGCTGGACCCCAGCAAGACCAGCTTCGTGCGCATGCTGACGATGAACGGCCAGATCGCGCCCGAAGGCCTGACCGGCTTCACGATGGACGGCATGCACTATCTGGCCGTGTCGGCCGAGGGCGCCGACGGCGTGGGCGCCGGCACGGCGCTGTTCGCGCTGGCCCCGGTGCCGGAACCCAGCACCTACGCGCTGCTGCTGGGCGGCCTGGGCCTGGTGGGCTGGATGGCGCGACGCAGGAAAGTCTGAGTCGCCGGAATCTTCGGGCCGAGCGCCGGGCCGCCCCAAGCCGGCCCGTCAGGCGATGTGCATGCCGGTCAATCCGGCATGCATCGCCGCTCCCTCGGGGGACCGAATGGGCGAGCCCGCGTTCAGCGTGGCTCGACCGGGCGAGGGGCCAACGTCCTCAACCAGAAGGCTTCGTACTTGCGGTGCCAGCCGGCCGGCTTCACGGCGCCGCCCATCGCGTGCTCGCCATCCGGGTCCAGGAACAGCTCGACCAGCGATTCCTTGCCCGACTCCAGCAGCGCGCGGTAGACGTTGACCGTGTCCTGGTACAGCACGTTGGGGTCCTGCATGCCGTGCACCAGCAGCAGCGGCTTCTTCAGGCCACGCGCCAGCGGCAGCAGCGAGTACTTGCGCAGCACGGGCTTGGTCCGGTCGACCCTGCCGATGGTGCGGCCGCTGTACCAGCTGTTGTAGTTCTCCCATTCCGTGGGGCCCGCCCCGGCAATGCCGGCGGCGAACAGCTCGGGCTTGGTGTACATCGTGTACTGCGTCTGGAAGCCGCCAAAGCTCCAGCCGTTCAGGCCCACGCGCGAGGCGTCCACGCCGAACTGCGCGGGCAGCAGCTTGACCAGGTCTTCCAGGTCCTCGGACTGCGGCTCGCCGACGCGCTCCCAGTTGGCGCCGGAGAATTTGCGGCCGTAGTTGCTGTGGCCGCGCGGGTCCACGGCGATGGTCACGAAGCCGTGCTTGGCCGCCATGTACTGGCCGAACAGATAGGCGGTGTTCTGGAAGCTGTCCACCTCCACGATGTGGCGGTCGTTCAACGGGCCGCCGTAGACGTAGACGATGGCCGGGCGCTTGTCGCTCGCCTTCCAGCCGGCCGGCTTGAAGACATAGGCCTCGATGCGGTCGCCATGCCGGTTGGGGTAGGCGAAGCGCTCGGGCTGCAGCAGCTTCAGCTCGCTCCAGGCCTTGTCGGTGCTGCCGGTCAGCGTGCGTGACGCGGTCTTGCCGTCGGTGGCCAGCAGCTTCAGCTCGGGGCGCTGCGCCCAGTTGCCGGCGTTGGCGGCCACCCAGCGGCCGTCCTCCGACGCGGCGGCCGCGCGGTGGTACTCGCCCGGCGCCCCCAGCGCCTGCAGCGCACCGCTGGTCAGGTCGACGCGGAACAGGTTCATCGCGGCGCTGTCGCCCTTGTTGGCCAGCACGAACATGGCCTTGCTATCGGCCGTGAAGCCGACGACCTGATGCGCTTCGAAATCACCGCCCACCAGCGGGCGCAGCGCCTTGGTGGCCACGTCGATCGCATAGGGCTGGCGCCAGCCGGCCTCGTCCAGCGCGAGCACCAGCGTCTTGCCGTCCGGCGTGAAGCGCGGCTTGATGACGCTGACGACCTCGTGGCCCACGTCGCCGCGGCGCTCCAGCAAGACCTCGGGCTTGGCAGATTCGTCCGCGTTGCCGACGTAGACGCGCAGCAGCTCCTTCTCGCGCTCCCAGGTCGTGAACGCGTAGCGGCTGCCGTCCTTGGCCCAGGCCACGTCGCTCATCTCGAACCAGACGTCGCCGCCGTTGTTCGTGAACACCGGCGCGGGCTGCTTGCGCGGCGCCTCGCCGGCCACAGGCAGCTGACGGATGTACAGCGCCATGGCGGGGATGCTGCGCTTGTCGTCGGACACCTCGCGGTTGACCTTCTTGGCCGTGGCCCAGCGCTCGCCGTAGTTCATGATCTCGACCTGCTTGGGCGGCGGCGCGGGCTTGTCGTCGGCGGTGCGCAGCGGCGCGCGGGCGACCAGCGACATCCAGCGGCCGTCTTCGCTGACGGCGGTCTCGGCGATCTTGTATTTCTTCTGCGCGTCGTCCGGGTGGATCAGCTCGCGGTTGACCACCTGCACGCCGGCCTGCTTGAAGCCGGTGCGCAGCACGCGGGTCTCGTCGGTGTAGAGCACGCCGCTGTCGTCGGCCGTGTAGCCCACCAGGCGCAGCTCGCGCTGCGTGGCCACCAGCGCGGTCGGCGCCTTGTCGTCCGGCTTCCAGCGGTAGAGGCCGCCGCGATACTGGAACACCAGCTCGTCGGCCTTGCGCGCCCACGCGAACTGGGCCGCGCCGGGGTAGAGGTCGGTCGGCTTGAGCTTGTCGCGCGCGAGCTTCTTCTTCAGTTCGTCGCGCAGCTCCCAGAGCTCCTTGTCCTCGGCCTTCTTCTCGGGCGCCGACGCCGCCGCGGGCACGGCCGGCGCGGGCTTGCCGGCACGCTTGGCGGCCAGCACGGCGGCGGCGTACTTCTCGGCATCGGCCTCGGCCTTGTCGGCGGCCTTCTGGGTCTCGTCCTTGGCCTTCTTGTCGGCCAGCTCCTTCTTCAGCACGGCCAACTGCGCGGCCTCCCACTGCGACAGGTCGACCTTCTCGCCGCGCAGATAGGCCTGCTGCGCGACCTCGCGGGCCTGGCGCTCCGCCCATTCGCTGTTGCGCTGCTGCAGCTTCTTGTCGAAGCGCTCCAGCTCCTCGGGCGCGTCGAACGCGGCCATGACCTGCGGCGACGTGACACGCACGGTCTTGTTGGTCTTGGTGTCGTGCACCCACAGGTCGGTGCCGGGCTCGCCGAACGGGCTCCACAGGTAGGCCAGGTAGCGACCGCTGCGGCTGAAGGCGGCGTCCTTTGCGTTCTCGCCACGGTAGGGCTGGGCGCGAAAGATCTGTTCGAGGGTGGGAACGGACTGGGCGCCGGACGCGGTCTGCGCCTGCAGCGGCATGGCGGCCGCGAAGGCCAGGGCAAGGGCCAGGCTGCCGGCGGCAGCGAAAGTGACGGGCTTCAAGGGGTCTCCTGAACACGCCCCCTAGGGTTAGGGGCGGCGAATTCTAGGAAATCGACCGGCACGGCCCATTCGTCACGGCGGGGTCGCCGCCTCAGCGCGCGTCTTCCACAGCGACAGCAGCACCCCGCCGGCCAGCAGCGTGAAGGTCACGCTGAGCGACACGACCGCCGGCACCTTGCCGATGAAGCCCACCAGGAAGATCTTGCCGCCGATGAACACCAGCACCAGCGCCAGCGCGTACTTCAGGTACTTGAAGCGGTGGATCATGGCCGCCAGCGCGAAGTACAGCGCCCGCAGGCCCAGGATGGCGAAGATGTTGCTCGTGTAGACGATGAAGGGGTCGGTCGTGATGGCAAAGATGGCCGGCACGGAGTCCACCGCGAAGATCAGGTCCACGAACTCGATGACCATCAGCGCCAGCAGCAGCGGCGTGGCGTGCAGCCGCACGCGGCCGGTGGCGGGGTCGGGTTCTCGCACGAGAAAGGCGTGACCGCGCAGGCCCTCGGTCACGCGCACATGCCGCCTCACCCAGTTCAGCAGCCGGTTGTTGGCAATGTCGGGCGTGCTCTCCGCCGCGAACCACATCTTCACGCCGGTGATGACGAGGAAGACGCCGAACAGGTAGAGCACCCAGCTGAACCGGGTGACCAGCGTCACGCCCAGCCCGATCATGATCGCGCGCAGCACGATGACGCCCAGCACGCCCCAGAACAGCACGCGGTGCTGGTACTGGCGCGGGATGTTGAACATGCCCAGGATGAGGGCGATGACGAACACGTTGTCGATGGACAGCGACTGCTCGATCAGGAAGCCGGTGTAGAAGTCCATGCCGCTGTCGCTGCCCAGCCGCCACCACACCCAGGCGCCGAACAGCAGTGCCGCGCTGACGTAGCCGGCCGACAGCAGCAGGCTCTCGCGCACGCCGATCTCGTGGTCGTCCTTGTGCAGCACGCCGAGGTCGAAGGCCAGCAGCGCCGCGACGATGGCCAGAAAGGCCACCCACAGCCAGACGGCGGTGCCGAGGAAGTCGGCCTGCAGCCAAGCAGTCAGGCCGTCCATCGTGTCAGCCCGCGGCCACGGCGCCGACCGGCCGGCGCGATCGGAGGTAGACCGCCACGGCCACATGGCAGGCAATGCCCAGCACCAGCAGCGGCAGCGCCCCGAGCAGCCAGGCCACCCAGGCCAGCACCGTGACACCGCCCGACAGCGACGGCAGCCAGCCGATCAGCGCCTGCAGCTGGGGCGCCCAGGTTTCCAGCGTGCCGGCCAGCCACTCGGCCGCAACGGTGGGCAGCCAGGCCGCCAGCGGTTCCGGCAGGCTCCAGTCCCCCGTGCCCAGCTTGCCGGCCTGGGCCAGCATGACGTCCAGCAACGCTTGCGCAGCCCAGACGAAGCCCGTCCAGCAGGCCAGCAGGGCCAGCACGATGGCCCACACGGCGATGAACATCACAAGCGGTCTCCAGGAGATGAGTAGGCGCCAGTGTGGCCGCAAGCGCTGCGGCGACTGAACAGTTTGACCCGCAGGCTGGTTTCGAGAAAACGAGGGGTTTCGCCACACCACCTCAGCCACCCGCGCAGGGATTGAAATGACGCGCGGCGTATCCAGATACTGCGCCGCCGCCAACAACACGGACGGGGAGGACCGATGACGGCAGCAGTGCTGGAGATGCGCGGCGTCGCGAAGAGTTATCAACGGGTCGGCGCGACGGTACCGGCCTTGAGCGACTTCTCGCTGGCGCTGCACGGCGGCGAAGTGCTGGGCCTGCTGGGCCCCAACGGCGCGGGCAAGACGACTGCGATCAAGGTCATGACGCAGCTGTGCGAGCCCGACCAGGGCGCACTGTTGTGGCGCGGCACGCCGGTGCAGGGCAAGCGCTACCTGGGGCAGTTGGGCGTCTTGCTGGAGGGCCGCGGTGCGCTCAACGAGCGCCTGTCCACGTGGGAGAACGCCAACTACTTCTGCGCGCTTCGCGAAGCGGCCTTCGACCGCCAGCATTTCGACGCGATGGCCGAACTGTTGGCGCTGCCCGACCCGCGCGCTCCGGTGCGGCTGCTGTCCACCGGCAACAAGCTCAAGAGCGGCCTGCTGCTGAGCCTCATCCACCGTCCGGCCGTCGTGCTGCTGGACGAGCCGACCATAGGCCTGGACCTGTTCGGCGTGGAAAAGCTAGAGGCGCTCATCCGCTACATGGCCGCGCAAGGCGGCGCCGTGATGATCAGTTCGCACGACCTGCAGTTCGTTGAGAGGCTGGCCATGCGCATCGCCTGCATACGGCGTGGCCGCAAGGTGTTCGACGGCCCCAAGCACGACTTCCTGAAGGTGGAGCACGCCTACGCGCTGAGCCTAGGCGTGCGCGATGACCGCTGGCCGTCACTGCCACCCGGGCGGGACGACCTGCGCTGGCAGCCGCAGGGCGCGGGCATGCTGCGCCTGACGCTGCGCGACCACGCCGAGCTGTGCGCGGTGATGGCCCACCTGATGCCGGCGCTGCCCGCGGCCAGCGACCTGCAGATCGAGCGTGTCACGCTGCGCGAGAAATACCAGGCGCTGGTCAGCGCCTCGGAGGATTGCGCATGAACCGCGCAATGCACCATCTGCTCAACGAGCTGCGACTCATGCTGTATCTCAAGCGGCGCTACTGGTACGAGACCGTGCTGGGCCTGCTGTTCCTGCTGGGTCTGGGTGCGGCCCTGGTCTATGCGGTCGTCACCGTCGGTGGCAAGTCGTTCGACACCGGCGCGCTGGACACCTTGATCGTCGGCGCCGTGCTGTGGCACTTCGCCGCGGTCAGCTACGCCAGCGCCTCCAACGACATCGCCGAGGAGACCCGCCAGCGCACCATCGAACAGCTCTGCATCGTGCCGATGGGGCTGGACCGCCTGCTGGGCCTGCGCGCCGCGCTGCACCTGCTGGGTGGCACCGTGACCCTGCTGGTGGCGATGACCGCGCTGCAATGGCTGACCGATGGCCGGCTGCAATCCGACCTGGGACCATTGCTGGCGGCCACGCTGCTGGCGGCACCGTCCATGGTGGGCGTGGGCTATGCCATGGCCGGCGTGCTGCTGCTGGCCAAGCGGGCCGAACTGACGCATGGCCTCATGTACTTTGCGCTGATCAGCCTGGTCGCGCTGCCGGCCTTCCCCGCCAACGGCTTCGCGCTGCTGCCCTATGCGCTGGGCGCCGCAGCAGCCAAGGCGGCCGCTGGCGGCTCGGTGATCGACGCGCGCACCTACGCGCTGATCGCCGCCAACTCGGCCGCCTGGCTGGCGGCCGGGCTGCTGCTGTTCCGCGCACTGGAGCGCCGCGCACGCCGGCTGGGCGTGCTGGGGCACTGGTGATCAGGACCGGTTGAGCACCGGCGCCAGCGCCACACCGGTGTGGCTGCCGCTGGCCACCACCGCCTCCGGCGTGCCTTCGATGACGACACGGCCGCCGGCCGTGCCGCCCTCGGGGCCCAGGTCCAGCACCCAGTCGGCCTCGGCGATCACATCGAGGTCGTGCTCGATGACGACGACCGAGTGCCCGCCCGCCACCAGCCGGTGCAGCACGCGGATCAGCTTCTCCACGTCGGCCATATGCAGGCCCACCGTGGGCTCGTCCAGCACGTACAGCGTGTGCGGTGCCTTCTGGCCGCGGCGGGTCACGTCGTCGCGCACCTTGACCAGTTCGCTGACCAGCTTGATGCGCTGCGCCTCGCCGCCCGACAGCGTCGGCGACGGCTGGCCCAGCGTCAGATAGCCCAGGCCCACGTCCTTCAGCAGCTGCAGCGGATGCGCGATGGACGGCATGGACGCGAAGAACTCGACCGCCTCGTCCACCTCCATCGCCAGCACGTCGCCGATGCTCTTGCCGCGCCAGCTGACACCCAGCGTCTCGGGGTTGAAGCGCTGGCCGTGGCACTGGTCGCAGGGCACCTTGACGTCGGGCAGGAAGCTCATCTCTATGGTCTTCATGCCCTGCCCCTCGCAGCCCGGGCAGCGGCCCGCGCCGGTGTTGAAGCTGAAGCGCGCCGGCGTGTAGCCACGCGCCTTGGACTCCAGCGTCTCGGCGAACAGCTTGCGGATGGCGTCCCAGAAGCCGATGTAGGTGGCCGGGCAGGAACGCGGCGTCTTGCCGATGGGGGTCTGGTCGACCTCCAGCACGCGGTCCACCTGCGCGTGGCCTTCGATGCCGTCACAGCCGGTCCAGCGGGCCGGCGCCTTGCGCAGCGGCACCGCGACGGCCATGTTGGCCAGCAGCACGTCGCGCGCCAGCGTGGACTTGCCGGAGCCCGACACGCCGGTCACGGCCACCAGCCGGTGCAGCGGCACGTCCACCGTCACGCCCTGCAGGTTGTGCAGCGACGCATTCAGCACCGTCAGCTTGGGCGCTTCGGGGTCGATCGCGCGGCGTTCCTGCAGCGGGTGGATCAGTGGCTTGGCCAGCATGCGGCCGGTCGTCGAATCGGCCACCGCGGCCAGCTCCGCCGCCGTGCCCTGTGCGACGACGCGGCCACCGCGTTTGCCGGCGCCGGGGCCGATGTCGATGATGTGATCGGCGCGGCGGATGGTGTCCTCGTCGTGCTCCACCACCACCAACGTGTTGCCCT
>CAMLKW010000078.1 GCA_946480605.1 uncultured Roseateles sp.
GCGGCCAGGTCGGCCAGCAGCGGCACGCCGGTGAAGTCCTGCAGCACGACGCGGGCCACGACGAAGGGAATCTCGTCCACGCGGGTGGCGTTGGGCTGCCAGTTGGCGAGCTGCTGCACATGCTCGGGCGTCACCTTCTTGCCGTCGCAGTTGCGCAGCACGCTCTCCAGCACGATGCGCAGGGACACCGGCATGCGGGCCACGTTCGGGAAGGCCTTGGCCAGCTCGGGCAGCGAGTAGAAACGGCCGGACTTCCCGGAAGCGGTCGTGAACCGGGATTCGGTGCTGGCAAATGCGCGGGCAGGCAGTTTCGGCATGGTTACTCCTTTACGATTCCGGGCCATTCTGGCGAGCTTGTCGTGACTTGTGTGAAACCTGGCCTTAGGAAGTGGCCATGACTTCCTCCTCCGCTCGCCCCCGTCTCTTTCCCTTGACCTGGCCGCTGCTGCTGGAGCTGCTGCTGGGCATAGGCATCGGCGTCATCGGCACGCTGTTGGCCGCCCGCCTGTCGGACGACGCCGGCGCCGCCTTCGGTCTGGCCAACCAGGTGTTCGCCGCGTTGTTCGTGCTGTTCCGGGTCATCGGCGCCGGCGTCAGCGTGGCCGTCACCCAGGCGCTGGGCGCCGGCCGGCGCGACCAGGCCGACGCCGTGGCCCGTGCCACCGTCGGCGCCAGCACCTGGCTGGGCATCGGCGGCGCCGCGGCCGCGCTGCTGGCCGCGGGGCCGCTGCTGCACATGGTCAATGCGCCGCCCGAGGTGGCGCCACTGGCCGCCATGCTGCTGCAAACCCTGGCCCCGGCACTGATGCTGGATGCCTGGAACGCGACCATGGCCAGCGTCATGCGCGCGCATCTGCGCAGCCGCGAGGCGCTGGTGGTGGTCATCGCCATCCAGGTGGTCACGCTCGTGGTGGCCTTGCTGGCCATGCCCCACCTGGGGTTGCCGGGCTACGCGCTCGCCTGCCTGTGCGGGCGCGGCGTGGGCCTGGCGCTGCACATCGTGCTGTGGCGCGGCCGGCTGAGCCTGCGGCTCACCGCGCAGGACTGGTGGCGCATCGTGCGCCCACCGCTGGCCACCGTGCTGCACATCGGCATTCCGGGCGCGGCCGAGAACATCTCATGGCGCCTGGCCTTCATGACCAGCCTGGCCGCCGTCGCTCAGTTGGGCGCGTTGGCGCTGGCGACGCATGCCTACACGATGCAGTTCCTGCACGTGATCCTGATCTTCGGCCTGGCCATTGCGTTCGCGGTGGAGATCCTGGTCGGGCACATGATCGGGGCGGGCGAGCTGCACGCGGCGCACAAGCTGGTGCGCAAGTCGCTGGGGCTGGGCGTGGTGGTGGCCCTGGTGGTGTCCGGCGCGTTCGCGCTGTCAGGCCCCTGGCTGCTGACCCGCTTCACGGCCGACCCGCACATCATCCAGCTCGGCTGCACGCTGCTGTGGTGGACGGTGCTGGTGGAGCCGGGGCGGGTGTTCAACATGGTCGTCATCAACGCGCTGCGGGCGGCGGGCGACGCGCGCTACCCCGTCATCGCGGGGGCGGCGTCCATGGCCATCGTGCTGGCGGGCGGCAGCTGGTTCCTGGGCGTGCACCTGGGCTGGGGCCTGGTTGGCGTGTGGATTGCTTATGCTGCGGACGAATGGATTCGAGGCCTGCTGATGTGGCGCCGCTGGGCGACACTGGGCTGGCTGCCCCATGCCCGGGCCGCGCACCGCAAGCTGCGTCTGGCCAAAGCCGGGTGAATCAGTGTTTTCCTAGTCAGTAAAACTTGAGGGATGTTTTCTACAATGCGCCCCTTTCGCCCCGTCACAAGCACGCCCATGATGTCTTTCCTGCCCCGTCTCGCAGTGCTGGCCCTGGCAGCCGGCTCGTCCCTGGCCCAGGCCCAGCAGCCCGCGGTGATCTTCGACATGGGCGGCAAGTTCGACAAATCCTTCAACCAGGCCGGCTACCAGGGCGCTGAAGCGTGGAAGAAGGAATCCGGCAAGGCCTATCTCGAATTCGAGATCAGCAACGACACCCAGCGCGTGCAGGCCATCCGGCGCATGGCCGAGAAGGGTGCCAACCCCATCATCAGCATCGGCTTTGCCCAGGCGTCCGCGCTGCAGCAGGTGGCCAAGGATTTCCCCAAGACCCAGTTCGCCATCATCGATGCCCAGGTGAACCTGCCCAATGTGCAGTCCGTGCTGTTCAAGGAGCACGAGGGCAGCTACGTCGTCGGCGCGATGGCGGCCATGGTCAGCAAGACCGGCAAGGTCGGCTTTGTCGGCGGCATGGACATCCCGCTGATCCGCAAGTTCCAGTGCGGCTACGAGCAGGGCGCCAAGAAGACCAATCCGAAGATCGAGGTCTTCTCCAACATGACCGGCACCACGTCCACCGCGTGGAACGACCCCACCCGCGGCGGTGAGCTGGCCAAGGCGCAGTTCGCCAAGGGCTCGGACATCGTCTTCGCCGCCGCCGGCGGCACCGGCGTGGGCGTCTACCAGGCCGCCAAGGACGCCGGCAAGCTGGCCATCGGCGTGGACAGCAACCAGAACCACCTGCAGCCCGGCACCATGCTGACCTCCATGGTCAAGCGCGTGGACGTGGCCGTCTACAACGTGCTGAAGGGCTGGAAGCCCGGTGTGCAGGTGCTGGGCCTGAAGGAAGGCGGCGTGGACTACGCCGCCGACGAGCACAACGCCAAGCTGCTGACCCCGGCGCTGAAGGCCAAGGTCGACGCGGTCAAGGCCGACATCATTGCCGGCAAGGTCAAGGTGGCCGACTACATGGCGGACAACGCCTGCAAGTTCTGAGCGACAGCGTGGGTACGCCCGCCGTCCGCCTTCAGGGCATTTCCAAGCGCTTCGGCGCCGTCCAAGCGAACCGCGACGTCAGCTTCGACATCGCGGCCGGCAGCGTGCATGGCCTCGTCGGCGAGAACGGCGCCGGCAAGAGCACGCTGATGGCCATCCTGTACGGCTACTACCACGCCGACTCGGGCCACATCGAGGTCAACGGCCAGCGCGTCAGCATCGACAACTCGCAGCAGGCGATCCAGCTGGGCATCGGCATGGTTCACCAGCACTTCATGCTGGTCGAGACGCTGACCTGCCTGGAGAACATCATGCTGGGCGCCGAGGGTGGCTTCTTCCTCGGCGCCTCCAAGGCCAAGGTGCGGGCCAAGCTCGAAGCGCTGATGCAGGAGACCGGCCTGCATGTGCAGCTCGATGCCTTCGTGGCCGACCTGCCCGTGGGCGAGTTGCAGCGCCTGGAGATCCTGAAGGCGCTGTACCGCGGCGCCAAGATCCTGATCCTGGACGAGCCCACCGCGGTGCTGACCCCGCAGGAGACCGACCAGCTCTTCGTCACGCTGCGCCGGCTGCAGCAACTGGGCACCACTCTCATCCTCATCACGCACAAGCTGCGCGAGGTCATGAGCCTGTGCAGCGCCGTCACGGTGATGCGCGGGGGCCAGGTCGTGGAGACGCGCGACATCGCCTCGTGGAGCGAGGAGGCGCTGGCCGAGTCCATGGTGGGCCGCAAGGTCACGTTGGGCCGGCCCGCGGGCCTGCAGGTCCATGCCGGCGAGGTACGCCTGCAGGCCAGCGGCCTGCACCTGAAGCACGCCAACGGCGTGCCGGCGCTGAAGGATGTGCGCCTGACGCTGAAGGCCGGCGAGATCGTCGGCGTGGCCGGCGTGTCCGGCAATGGCCAGAGCGAGCTGCTGGAGGTGTTGTCCGGCCTGCGTGCGCCCGAGGGCGGCCGCATGGAACTGGCCGGGCAGACCTTCACGCCGGAGGCCTGGCTGGACACCGCACAGGCCCGCCCGCTGCGCCTGGCGCACGTGCCGGAAGACCGGCATGCGGTGGGCCTGGTCATGAGCTTTCCGGCCTGGGAGTCCGCCGTGCTGGGCTATCAAGACCTGCCCAAGTACCGCAAGGGTGCAGCGATGAACCACGCGGCGATGCGCGACGCGACAAGGCAGATGCAGGAGCGCTTCGACGTGCGTCCGCGCGACGAGCACCTGGGCTCCTCCAAGTTCTCCGGCGGCAACCAGCAGAAGCTGATCCTCGCGCGCGAGATCGGCGAGCAGCCCACCGTGCTGCTGGTGGGCCAGCCCACGCGCGGCGTGGACATCGGCGCCATCGAGTTCATCCACAACCAACTGCGCGCGCTGCGCGACGCCGGCTGCGCGGTGCTGCTGGTCAGCAGCGAGCTGGACGAGATCCTGGCGCTGGCCGACCGCGTGGTGGTCATGAACTGCGGCCGCATCACTGGTGAGCTGGCCATTGAAGACTGCGACGAGAAGCGATTGGGTCTGCTGATGGCTGCACAAGAAGAACGAGTGGCCGCATGAGCCAGCCGACACAACTTCCCCGCTGGATCGACATCGGCCTGCTGCCGCTGTGGAACCTTGCCGTCGCGCTGCTGGTGGCCGGCCTCGTGGTCAAGGTCATCGGCCACAGCCCCTGGCAGGCGCTGACCGTGTTGCTGAATGGCGCGCTGGGCAGCGCCCGCGGGCTGGGCTACTCGCTGTATTACGCGACCACTTTCATCTTCACGGGCCTGGCGGTGGCGGTGGCCATTCATGCCGGCCTGTTCAACATCGGCGGCGAGGGCCAGGCGACGCTGGGCGGCGTGGGCGTGGCGCTGGTGGCGCTGTGGCTGGGTGCCTCGCTGCCGGCGGTCGTCATGCTGCCGCTGCTGATCGTCGCCGCCGCGCTCTTCGGCATGCTGTGGGCCGCCGTGCCAGCCTATCTGCAGGCCTGGCGCGGCAGCCACATCGTCATCACGACGATCATGTTCAATTTCCTCTCGGCGAGCCTGAACAGCTACCTGCTGGTGAACTGGCTGCGGCCGGCCGGCAGCATGGCGGTGGAGTCGGCGGAGTTTTCCGAGAGCGCACGCATGCCGGCGCTGCACCAGATCGCCGCGGCCTTCGGGGTCGAGCTGCCGTCGTCGCCGCTGAACCTCAGCCTCGTCATCGCGCTGCTGGCCTGCGTGTTCGTCGGCTGGTTCCTGTGGAAGAGCGCCGCCGGCTATGCCGTGCGTGCGGTGGGCAGTGCACCGCGCGCCGCGCACTACGCCGGCATCCACCCGCGCCTGCAGGTGCTGCTGGCCATGGCCATTTCCGGCGCGCTGGCCGGCATGGTGGGCGTCAACGAGATCTCCGGCGTACAGGGCAAGCTGACGCTGGACTTCGTCGCCGGCGCCGGCTTCACCGGCATCGCCGTGTCGCTGATGGGGCGCAACCATCCGGTTGGCATCATCCTCGCGTCGCTGTTGTTCGGCGTGCTGTACCAGGGTGGCGTCGAGGTGTCGTTCGAGCTGCAAGGCTTCAGCCGCGAGATGGTCGTCACGGCGCAGGGCCTGATCGTGCTGTTCTCCGGTGCGATGGCCACCGTCAGCGCGCCGCTGTTCGCCAAGGCCTATGCGGCCATCAAGGGAGGCCGCTGATGGATGACGTGCTGATCGCCTCGGTGCTGGCGTCCACGCTGCGCGTCAGCGCGCCGCTGTTGCTGTGCGCGATGGCGGGCGTGCTGTCCGAGCGCGCCGGCGTCGTGGACCTGGGCCTGGAGGGCAAGATGCTGTTCGCGGCCTTCGCTGCGGCGGCCGCAGCCTCGGTCACGCATTCCACGGCCTATGGCCTGCTGGCGGGCATCGCCGTGGCCTGCCTTGCGTCCCTCTTGCATGGCTTCGCCTGCGTGTCCAACCGGGGCGACCAGGTCGTCTCGGGCGTGGCGCTGAACATGATCGCCGCCGGCCTCACGGTCGTGCTGGGCATCGCCTGGTTCCAGCAAGGCGGGCAGACGCCGCCCATCGCCTCCGACGTGCGCCTGACGGCCGTCGTGCCTGGCTTTGCCGAGCCGCAGCCCGGTCACTGGTTCGCTTCGGTGTTCGGCCACGGCTTCCTGAGCCACAACGTGCTGGTCTACGCGGCCTTCCTGATGGTCGGCGCCGTGTGGTTCTTCCTGGAGCGCACCCGCCCGGGCCTGCGCCTGCGCGCGGTGGGCGAGAACCCGGCGATGGTCGAAGCCGCGGGCATGTCCGTGCAAGGCCTGCGCTACCAGGCCCTGCTGATGAACGGCGTGCTGTGCGGCCTGGCTGGCGCGTATCTCACGCTGGCGCAGAACGCGTCCTTCTCGCCCAACATGACGGCAGGCCGCGGCTTCATCGCGCTGGCCGCGATGATCTTCGGCAAGTGGAAGCCGTTGCCGACGATGGGCGCCTGCCTGTTGTTCGGCTTTCTGGACGCGGTGGCCATCCGCATGCAGGGTGTTGCGCTGCCCGGCGTCGGCGAGGTTCCCGTGCAGCTGATCCAGGCTTTGCCGTACATCTTGACGGTCGTTCTGTTGGCTGGCTTCATTGGCTCGGCGATCGCCCCGAAGGCGCTGGGCCGGCCTTACGTGAAGGAGCGCTGAGGTGGAACTGAGCCAGGACCTGCTGGACCGCTTGCTGGCCGAATCCCTGCGCGCCCGCGAGTTCTCGCATGCGCCGTACTCGAAGTACAAGGTCGGCGTCGCCCTCCTGGACGAGCAGGGCCGCATCCACATCGGCGCCAACATCGAGAACGCGTCCTACCCGCAGGGCTGGTGCGCGGAACCGTCGGCGCTGACGGCCATGCTCATGGCCGGCGGCAAGCAGGCCAGAGTGGCGCTGGTCACGGGCCCCGGCCCGGACATCATCACGCCCTGCGGCGGCTGCCGCCAGAAGCTGCGGGAGTTCTCCGTGCCCGAGGAGCTTGTCATCATCGCCGGCGATCCTGGCGGCATCCGCCAACGCTGGACCCTGGCCGAGCTGCTGCCCCACAGCTTCGGGCCATCCCATCTGAATTTCTGAGGTTCCCCATGATCGACAACAAGACCCTCGACGTCGCCATCACCGCGAGCGTCGAGAAGCTGCAATCCCTGTTCGGCCACGCGCCCGAAGTCGCTGTCGTGCTCGGCTCTGGTTGGGCCGGTGCCGTCAGCCATGTGCAGGACGCGAAGAACCTGCCGTACACCGAGCTGCCGGCCTTCCCGCAGCCCAAGGTCGAAGGCCACGTCAACGAGATCGTCGTGGGCCACATCGGCGGGCAGCGCGTGGTGTTCCTGCGCGGCCGCGCCCACACCTACGAGAGCGGCGACTGCACCGGTATGGCCGGCGCCATCCGCACGCTGAAGCGCTGGGGCGTCAAGCTGCTGCTGCAGACCAACGCCTCCGGCTCGCTGCGCAGCCACATGCCGCCCGGCAGCCTGATGCTGATCTCCGACCACATCAACGCGCCGCAGCGCAGCCCGCTGGTCGGCGAGCAGGGCAGCCACCGCTTCGTGGACATGGTCAACGCCTACGACGGCGACCTGCGCAAGCATGCGCTGGCGCTGGCCAAGCACGAGAACCTGATGCTGGGCGAGGGCACCTACTGCTGGGCGCTGGGCCCGCAGTTCGAGACGCCGGCCGAGATCCGCATGTTCGCGGCCTGGGGCGCCGATGCCGTCGGCATGAGTACCGTGCCCGAGACCATCCTGGCCCGGCATGCCGGCCTGAAGGTGATGGGCATTGCGCTGATGACCAACATGGCCGCCGGCCTGTCCGCCGAGGCGTTGACGCATGACCTGACGCTGAAGCAGGCGCAGATGTCCGGCGAGCGCGCTGCCGGCTTCCTGGCCGCGCTGGTGGCCAGCTTCAAGGACGTGGCGCTGTGACCGACCTGCATGCCGCGGCCCGCACGGCGCTGGCCTGCCTGGACCTGACCAGCCTCAACGACGGCGACACGGCTGCCGACATCGCCGCGCTGTGCCGCCGCGCGCAGACGGCGCATGGCCCCGTGGCTGCCGTGTGCGTCTGGCCGCGCTTTGTCGCTCAGGCGCGTGCCGCGCTGCCTGCGACCATCAAGGTGGCTGCGGTCGCCAACTTCCCCGACGGTGCCCTCGACGTGCCGCGCGCTTTGGCTGACGTGGCCGAGATTGCGCAGGCTGGGGGCGATGAAGTCGATGTCGTGCTGCCTTACCGCGCGTTGATGGCCGGCGACGCCACGGAGGTGGCCGAGTTCCTCTCCGAAGTCCGCTTTGCCAGCCGCCCGCTGACGCTGAAGGTCATCATCGAATCCGGCGAACTGGCCACGCCCGAGCGCATCGCCCAGGCCACGCGCCTGGCGCTGGCCGCCGGCGCCGACTTCGTGAAGACCAGCACCGGCAAGACGAAGGTGGGCGCCACGCCCGCTGCCGCCACGGTGATGCTGAAAGAGATCGCCGCGAGCGGTCTTTCCTCCGCCGGCTTCAAGGCGTCGGGCGGCGTGCGCTCGGTGGCGGACGCCGCCGGCTACATCGCCCAGGCCGAAGCCGTCCTGGGCGCCGAAGCCCTGAATCCGCAACGCCTGCGCTTTGGCGCCAGCGGCCTGCTCACCGACATCGAAGCCGTGCTCTCCGGTACCGAACCTGCGGCCCTCACGACGGCCTACTGACCCATGCTTGCCCAAGAAATCATCCGCGCCAAGCGCGACGGCCACGCGCTCAACGAAGCGCAGATCCGGAACTTCGTCGACGGCCTGACGCACAATACCTGGAGCGAAGGCCAGGTCGCCGCGCTCGGCATGGCCGTTTTCCTGCGCGGCATGGGCCGCGACGAGGCCGTGCTGCTGACCCGCGCGATGATGAACTCCGGCCGCGTGATGCGCTGGGACTACATGCCCGGCCCGGTGCTGGACAAGCACAGCAGTGGCGGCGTGGGCGACAAGGTCAGCCTGATGCTGGCGCCCATGGTGGCTGCCTGCGGTGGCTATGTGCCGATGATCGCCGGCCGCGGCCTGGGCCACACCGGCGGCACGGTCGACAAGCTCGAAGCCATCCCGGGCTACACGACCACGCCCGACCCGGCGAAGTTCGACCAGATCGTCCGATCCCTTGGCTGCGCCATCATCGGCCAGACCGCTGATCTGGCTCCGGCCGACAAGCGCTTCTACGCGACGCGCGACGTGACGGCCACGGTCGAGAGCGTGCCGCTGATCACCGCCAGCATCCTGTCCAAGAAGCTGGCCGCCGGCCTCGAAGGCCTGGCCATGGACATCAAGTGCGGCAACGGCGCCTTCGCGTCCACGCCCGAGTTCGCGAAGGAACTGGCCGAGAGCATCGTCGCGGTCGCCGGCGGCGCGGGCCTGAAGACCCGTGCGCTGATCACCGACATGAACCAGATCCTGGGCACCGATGTCGGCAACTCGCTGGAAGTCATCGAGACCATCCACTACCTGACCGGCAAGCACCGCGAGCCGCGGCTGCACGAGGTCACGCTGGCGCTGTGCGCCGAGATGCTGGTGCTGGGCGGCCTCGCCGCCGACACCGCCGCCGCCCGCGTGAAGCTGCAGGCGGCACTGGACTCCGGCGCCGCCGCCGAGAAGTTCGCCAAGATGGTGGTGGCGCTCGGCGGCCCGGCCGACCTGATGGAGCGCCCGTCCGCCTATCTGGCTGCCGCACCGGTCGTGAAACCGGTCGCCGCGCCGCGCGCCGGCGTCATCACGACCATGGCGACCCGCGACCTCGGCGTGGCCATCGTCGAGCTGGGCGGCGGTCGCCGCAAAGCGGGTGACGCCATCGACATGCGCGTCGGTTTCTCCGCCGTGAAGCCCATCGGCACGCGGGTTGCGGCCGGCGAGCCGCTGGCACTGATCCATGCGGCCGATAGCGCCGCGGCCGAGCGCGCCGTCGCGTCCTACCTCGCTGCCGTCGGCCTCGGCGATGCCGACATCGCCGCCACGCCCATGGTCATGGCGACAATCGGCTGATGGACGAACAGAACAGCAACCCACCCCAGTACCCACCCCAGGATTCGCCACGCCGGGCCATCAAGAGCTTCGTCACCCGCGCCCGCCCCAAGGGCCCGGGCCCCAACAACGCGCTGGCCGAGCTGGGCCCCAAGTTCGTGCTGCCCTACAAGGCCGAGCGTCTGGACAGCGCCGCCGTGTTCGGCCGCCAGGCGCCGCTGGTGCTGGAGATCGGCTTTGGCATGGGCGGCGCCACCGCCGAGATCGCGCAGACGCTGCCCGACCACGACTTCATCGGCTGCGAGGTGCACGAGCCCGGCGTCGGCGCGCTGCTGAAGCTGATCGATGAGAAGCAGCTGAGCAACATCCGCATCGTCCAGCACGACGCGGTGGAGGTGCTGCGCGACATGATTGGCCCCGAGCTGCTGGCCGGCGTGCACATCTTCTTCCCCGACCCCTGGCACAAGAAGCGCCACAACAAGCGCCGCCTGATCCAGCCTGCCTTCGTCGCCCAGCTGGTGCAACACCTGGCCCCCGGCGGCTATCTGCACTGCGCGACCGACTGGCAGCCGTATGCCGAGCAGATGCTGGAGGTGCTGTCGGCCGAGGCCCGGCTGCAGAACAGTGCCGCCGGCTATGCTGAAAAGCCCGCCTACCGGCCCCTCACCAAGTTCGAGAACCGCGGCATCAAGCTCGGACATGGCGTGTGGGACCTGGTGTTCAGGAAACGCTGATGAGTCCACTGCACGGCAAACACATTCTTCTGGCCATGACCGGCGGCATCGCCGGCTACAAGATCGCCGAGCTGACGCGGCTGTTCGTGAAGGCCGGCGCGACCGTGCAGGTCCTGATGACCGAGGCTGCCGAGCAGTTCATCACCGCGGTGACGATGCAGGCACTGTCCGGTCGCCCGGTCTACACAAGTCAGTGGGATGCCCGGCCCGACAACAACATGGCCCACATCAACCTCAGCCGCGAGGCCGACGTGATGCTGGTGGCGCCCGCCAGCGCCGACGCGATCGCCGCGCTGGCGCAGGGCAGGGCGGACGACCTGGTCAGCCTGACCGCGCTGGCCCGCCGCATCGACGAATGCCCGCTGCTCGTCGTGCCGGCGATGAACCGCGAGATGTGGGCCCACCCGGCCACTCAGCGCAACGTCGCGCAGATCCAGGCCGACGGCGCGAAGCTGATCGGCCCGGCCAGCGGCGACCAGGCCTGTGGCGAGACCGGTGACGGCCGCATGCTGGAGCCGCAGGAGATCTTCGACGACGTCGAGTCGCGCCTCGCACCCAAGACGCTGCGCGGCAAGAACCTGCTCGTCACGGCCGGCCCCACCTTCGAGCCCATAGACCCGGTGCGCGGCATCACCAACCACAGCAGCGGCAAGATGGGCTTCGCCATCGCCCGCGCGGCGGCCGAGGCCGGCGCCGAGGTCACGCTGGTGGCCGGTCCGGTGCACCTGCCGACGCCGCGCGGCGTGCGCCGCATCGACGTGCAGAGCGCCCGCCAGATGCACGACAACGTCATGCTGCTCGCGCCGGGGCAGCATGCCTTCATCGCCACGGCGGCCGTGGCCGACTGGCGGCCGGCGGAGGTGCACGAGCACAAGCTCAAGAAGGCCGAGGGCGGCGTGTCGGCCCCGACCATCGCCATGGCCGAGAACCCGGACATCCTCGCGGATGTGGCGCGGCTGCACTCGCCGCCGTACTGCGTGGGCTTTGCCGCCGAGAGCGAGAAGCTCGCCGAGCACGCCGAGGCAAAGCGCCGCCGCAAGGGCATCCCGCTCATCGTCGCCAACCTGGGCCCGGCCACCTTCGGCCGTGACGACAACGCGCTGCTGCTCATCGACGAGCAGGGCCAGCGCGAGTTGTCCCGCGCCGACAAGCTCAGCCTGGCGCGCGAGCTGATCGCCGAACTTTCCAAACGCCTGTAATCAATGCACCAGATCGACTTGCAAGTGCTCGACGCCCGCATGGCCGAGCAGCTTCCCGCCTACGCGACCCCTGGCAGTGCCGGCCTCGACCTGCGCGCCTGCCTGGATGCGCCCGTCACGCTGGGGCCCGGCCAGACGACGCTGATCCCGACGGGCCTGGCCATCCACATCGCCGACCCGGGCCTGGCGGCCATCATCCTGCCGCGCTCGGGTCTGGGCCACAAGCACGGCATCGTGCTCGGCAACCTGGTCGGGCTGATCGACAGCGACTACCAGGGGCAACTGATGGTCAGCTGCTGGAACCGCGGCCAGGCCGAGTTCACCGTTCAGCCCTTCGAGCGCATCGCGCAACTGGTCATCGTGCCTGTGGTGCAGGCGGCCTTCCGCCGCGTGGACAGCTTCGACAGCTCGTCGCGCGGCACCGGCGGCTTCGGCTCCACCGGCAAGGCATAAAAGCAGAGGCGCCGTGCGGCGCCTTTTGCGTTCAGTGCAGCGACTCGTCCGGCGGCGCGCCGGTCTGCACCATGAAAATGGGCTCGCCGACCGAGCCGGCCTGGATTTCGGCTTCCGTTGCCGGCCGCACGTCCAGCAGCGTCAGGTGCATGCGCAGGCCGATACCCGCCAGCGGGTGGTTGCCGTCCAGCACCACGTGCTCCGGGTAGACCTCGGTGACCGTGTAAACGGCCTCTGGCATGCCTTCCGTGACGGCGCCTTCCGGCAGGCCCTCGAACTGCATGCCCGGCTCCACGTCCGATGGGAACAGGCCGCGGGCCTCGAAACAGACGAGGCCGGAGTCGTAGTCGCCAAAGGCTTCTTCGGGCTGCAGCGCGAGGTCGGTCTCGAAGCCGATCTCCTGGCCTTCCAGCGCGGCTTCCACCTTGGCGAAGAGGTCATCGCCCCCCAGCAGGAATTCCATAGGCTCGGCCAGCTCGTCGATGAGCTGGCCCTGGGCATCGTCGAGTCTCCAGCGCAGGGAGACGACACAGGGGCGGGTCACTTGCATGGGAGTGATTTTCGCATGCAGCCCTGGTGACAATGGCAGCATGCAGATTGACCTCCCGACCCCCATGCTCGCCGGCCTCAGCCCGGCGCAGTTCATGCGCAAGCACTGGCAGAAGAAACCGCTGCTGGTGCGCCAGGCCTTTGATCCCGTCCGGCCTCCAGCCTCGCTCAAGGAGTTGGCGGCATTGGCGGCACGCGACGACGTCGAGTCGCGCCTCGTCACGGCCTTCGACGGCGACTGGAAGCTCAAGCACGGCCCCATCGCCCGGCTGCCGGCCATGAGCAAGCCGGGCTGGACGTTGCTCGTGCAGGGGCTGGACCAGCATCTGGTCGAGGCCCGCGTGCTGCTGGACCTGTTCCGCTTCATCCCCGATGCGCGGTTGGACGACCTGATGCTGTCCGTCGCCAGCGACGGCGGCGGCGTCGGCCCGCACTTTGATTCCTATGACGTCTTCCTGATCCAGCTCGCCGGCCAGCGCCGCTGGCGCATCGGCGCCCAGCGCGACGCCGTGCTGCGCGACGACGTGTCGCTGAAGATCATCGCCAACTTCAAGCCCGAGCAAGAGTTCGTGCTGGACCCGGGCGACATGCTCTACCTGCCGCCCGGCTGGGCGCACGACGGCGTGGCGGTGGGCGGCGGCTGCATCACCGGCTCGGTGGGCTTTCGCGCGTCGACCGGCGAGGGCCTGGCGGCCGAACTGCTGCCGCGCCTGTTCGACGATGTCGAAAGCGCCGGCAAGCTCTACACCGACCCGCGCCAGGAGGCGGTCAACGAGCCGGCGCGCGTGCCCGCCGCCTTGCTGGACTTCGCACGCCGGGCCGTGGAGGCGGCCGTGCAGAAGCCGCTGGCGCTGGAGCGGGCGTTGGGCGAGGCCCTGACCGAGCCCAAGGCCCACGTCTGGTTCGAGCCCGGCGATCAGCTGCCGCCCGGCCTGGGCTGCGCGCTGGATCGCCGCAGCCGCATGCTTTATGACGAGAGCCAGGTCTTCCTGAACGGCGAGAGCTTTCGCGCCGGAGGCCGCGACGCCGTGCTGATGCGCCGGCTGGCCGACTGCCGCACGCTGACCGCCGCCGAAGTGGCGCGCTTGTCGGCCGATGCGCGTGAACTGCTCGATCAATGGACCGAGGACGGCTGGGTGCAGCCGCTGGGCTCGTGAACGCGCAGGGCTTCAGCGGCCGCGCGGAGTTTCAGCGGCTGGTGGTCGAGATGCTGTCGTGGGCCACGGAGCAGGGCGCTCGCGAGTTGCACGCCTGGGATGCCAGCTTCGTCGACTGGCCGTTGTCCGATGTGGCGCTGCTGGCGTCGCTGGGTACCTGGGCCCGGCAAGGGCGGCAACTGCACCTGCTGGCTTTGCAGTACGACGACCTGCAGCGTCGTCACCCGCGCTTCGTGCGCTGGCGGCGCGATTACGCGCACTGCGTGGCGGCGCGCGCCGTCGAACCCGAACTGCGCCTGGAGTCCGCCCCCGAGGCCTTGCTGCTGGTCGCCGCGCCGCAGGTCCAGCTCAGCCTGCGCCTGTTCGATCGCCACCTCTGGCGTGGTGAACTGGCCGTCGAACCAGGCGATCGGCTCCGTGCGCTGGAGTGGTTTGATGCCCTGGCGCAACGGTCCAGCGAATCATTTGCGCCGACGACTTTAGGGCTGTGAGGGTTTGTGTATTTGGTAGCCCTATAATCGTCGGCTAGGCGAGGGAAGCGCTCGAGGTTTTCCGCGTCTGTTCTGTCGGGGTCGGCCGCCGGTGATCAAGAAACACTGGCGCACGACCCCAAAGTTATGGTGTGCACCGTCGTTTAAACGTTTGAGGACAAGTAATGAACAAGTCGATCCTGTTGGCTTCCCTGCTGGCTGCTGCTGCTCTGACCGCTTGCAGCAAGAAGGAAGAACCCAAGGTTGAGGCCCCCGTCGCCGCTCCGGCTCCTGCCGCTTCGGAAGCCGCCTCGGCCGCTGCCAGCGCTGTGGACGCCGCCGCTTCGGCCGTCGACGCCGCTTCGGCCGCTTCGAAGTAATCGCTTCGTCCCCACGGAAAGAGCCGTCGCTGCGCAAGCAGCGGCGGCTTTTTTCTTTGTGTCGACCGCTTCAAGCCGGCTGGCACTCCGCAAATTGTAGAACTTTGCGCTCGACTCAGCTGGCCACGGGCAGCCAGTCGAAGCCTTGCAGAGGGTCTGCCACGCGGATGTCGTCGGGCCGCGTGCCCAGCACGGCAGCCAGCGCCTCTCGTGCCAGAGCCGGCGTGTTGTTGCGCTCGCTCAGATGTGCGGCGACGACGATACCCAAGCCGGCATGCCGACAGCGCGACAGCAGTTCCGCGGCGGCCGTGTTGGACAGGTGACCATGCGTGCCGAGGATGCGTCTCTGCAGCATGGGCGGATAGGGACCGCTGCGCAGCAGCGTCTCGTCGTGATTGCACTCCAGCAGCAGGGCCTGGCAGGCCTGCAAGGCATTAGAAACCGCTGAGGGCGCACTGCCCAGGTCGGTGATGACGCCCAGCCGCACCTCGCCATCGCTCAGGCATAGCTGCAGCGGTTCGTTGGCGTCGTGCGGAACGGCGAACGGCGCCAGTTCGATGTCGCCCACCGCGAGGACCTCATCGCTCCGCGCAAAGCGCAGCAGATCGACGTCGAGATCGGCTTTGCCGGCGATGGCGCGCCAGGTGCCGCGGCTGGTGAGCAGCGGGATGCGATGCCGCCCCGCGAACTTCAACGCGCAACCGACGTGGTCGCCATGCTCGTGCGTGACGAAGATGGCATCGACATCCGCCGGCGCGCAGCCGGCCCTCGCCAGGCGGCGCGTCAGCTCGCGCTCGCTGAAACCCGCGTCGATGAGGACGCGGGTGGTCGTGATGCCCTGGCTGGCCTCGACCAGCGTCGAATTGCCGCTGCTGCCGCTGCCGAGGCTGCAGAACCGCATCACGGCAGCGACCTGACCTGCAGAGAGAGGCTTACTTCAGGTCGTCCATCAGCAGCGACAGGATGCGCTTGGCGTTGTCGTCTGCAACGGTCTGACCACGATCGTCCAGCACCCGCACCGTGCTCTTCGCGCCTTCGGACTTGACCGACACGCGGTAACGCACCGGCTCCGAGGCCTTGGCGCCGAACAGGCGCTGGAAGAAGTTGGGTTCTTCCTGGCCGGCCTTCTCGGGGTCGGCGTAGCGCAGGTAGAACAGCCCGGCGGCGCGGTCGCGGTCTTCGATGGTGAAGCCATGGCGGTCCAGCGACAGGCCCACACGGCGCCAGGCGCGGTCGAAACCGTCGGCGACGCTGAGGCTCTCTGGCACTTCGGACAGCGCGCGGCGCGGGCGGTTGGGCTCGGCGCCCACGGCCAGCTTGGAGGCCTGTGTTGCAGGCTGGGCTGGCGTCTCGGCGACGACGGCCTTGGCCGCGGCCTCGTGGCCGCCCAGTTTCAGCATCAGTCGCGACAGCATCTCGGCTTCCAGCGAGGCGTCGCTGGGGCGTGGCTGCCAGGAGGTCGAGTCGCGGCTCTGCGAGGTGTAGACCTCCTGCATGCCGCGGTGGCTGATGAAGACGTCGGTGCCGTTGGTGCTGCGCTCGATGCGGGTGCGGTACATGTCGCGCTCGCCGGTCGAGTACAGGTTTTCGAACACCTTGCCGATGGTCTGGCGGATGAAGTCCTGCGGCAGCTTGGCGCGGTTCTCGGCCCAGTTGGTTTCCATGATGCCCAGTTCGGGCTGTTCCTTGACGACCTGCAGGCCGCGCTCTTCCCAGAAGGCGCGCAGCGCGGGCCACAGCTGCTCGGGCGTGGCCTTGGTGTGCAGCCAGCGGTCGGTGCCGCTGCGCTCGATGCGGACCTCACCGGCGGCGTTCAGCGCCACCGTGTTCGCGGCACCCGTGGCGACAGGCGCGGCGACGGGCCGGTTGGCGTTCAGTGCCGATGCGGTGATGGAGCCGCCTTGCACCTGCGCGCGGCTGTCCTTGGCCAGTTGGGTCAGGTCCGGCGGAACATCCAGGCCCTGGGTCTGCTTGGACTGGGTGCGGTAGTCGACCTTGTCCGACGAGAAGATGTCGAGGGAACTGCAGCCGGCGAGCGACAGGACAAAGGCCGTGCAGGCCAGACGGGTCGCCGTGGGGCGAAGCGGGGAAAGGGACGTCACGCTGGAAATCTCCGAGGGAACTGTTTGCCCGCCGTGGCGGGCAGCCGCGCATTAGACCAGAGGACTCAGAGCAGTCCGGCTTCGACCATGGCCTGGCCCACGCTGGCCTGGCCCGCCGCCGTCAGCGGGGTGATGGGCAGGCGCAGCGCACCGCCGCAGCGACCCAGGCGCGACAGCGCCCACTTGGCCGGTCCTGGGCTGGGCTCGCAGAACAGTTGCTTGTGCAGGCCCAGCAGCTTCAGGTGGACCTTGCGGGCCTCGATGGCATTGCCGTCAAGCGCCAGGCGGCACAGCTCGGCCATTTCGGCGGGGGCCACGTTGGCCGTCACGCTGACATTGCCATGGCCGCCCAGCAGCATCAGCGCCACGGCCGTGCCGTCATCCCCGGAATAGATGTGGAAACCAGCGGGCGCATGCTTGATCAGGAAGGCGGCACGTTCGATGTTGCCGCTGGCCTCCTTGATGCCGAACACGCCGGGCAGCGAGGCGCAGCGCAAGGCCGTCTCGGGCGTCATATCGGCCACGGTACGGCCGGGCACGTTGTAGAGCATCATGGGGATGTCCACGGCCTCGGCGATGGCCTTGAAGTGCTGGTAGATGCCTTCCTGCGACGGCTTGTTGTAGTAGGGCACGAC
>CAMLKW010000079.1 GCA_946480605.1 uncultured Roseateles sp.
GCGACCGACACGGCCGACACGACGAGGGCGAGCATCAGCGCCAGGTCGTCGCGCCCGGCCTGCACGGCGTCGTAGATGGCCATGGACGCGGTCTGCGTCTGGCCAGGGATGGAGCCGGCCACCATCAGCGACGCGCCGAACTCGCCCATGGCGCGGGCGAAGGCCAGCAGCGTGCCGGCCAGGATGCCGGGCCAGGCCAGCGGCAGCGTCACGCGCACGAAGCTGCTCCAGCGCGACTGGCGCAGCGTGCGCGCGGCGGCCTCCAGGTTGCGGTCCACCTGCGCGAAGGCGCTGCTGGCGCCTTTGAGCACCAGCGGCAGCGCCACCAGCGCCGACGCGATGACTGCGCCGTGCCAGTTGAAGATGATGGTGTAGTCGAAGTGCTCGCGCAGCCAGCCGCCCAGGGCGCTGCGCCGGCCCATCAGCACCAGCAGGCCGTAGCCCAGCACCGTGGGCGGCAGCACCAGCGGCAGCATGCAGACGGCCTCCAGCACGCCGCGGCCCGGAAGCCGGGTGCGCGCAAACACCCAGCCCAGCGCGACGCCCAGCACCAGCGCGATGCCCGTCGCGACGACGGCAACGCGCAGCGTGAGTGTCAGCGGCGCGGCGTCGAACTGGGTCCAGAGATCGGTGGGCACTTTCGTAATGTACTCGACTACATTGCGTCGATCCGCCCACATTGGCGCCCATGCCTCCCGCAGCCATTCATCACGATTGACGATGTCCGCGGACTGATCCGTCGTTACAACCCGTTTCGCGCATGAACGGCGATCACGCCAGGGGAACGAGTTATGGGTTCGCATCGCACGAGACTGGCCATGGTTCTGGTGGCGGTCGGCTTGTCCGGCTGCGTCAATCTGCCCTACATCGAACCGACCCGGCATGCGCCGCCGTATCAGGCCTCCAAGGGATCGCTGGAAGACGCCATCGGCTACGCGGACCGCAGCTACGACGCCTACGAGGCCAAGATCGTCGAGGAGTGGCGCCGCCAGCAGGGGCTGTCCACCGCATTGATCGGCGTCGGCGCCCTGGCCATAGGGGCGGGTCTTGCCGACGCGCACCGCGACGTGTTCAAGGCGCTGGGGCTGGGCAGCGCCACGGCGTACCAGCTGGGCAGCTGGAACAGCAATCCCAAGCGGCTGAGCATCTACATAGACGGCATGAAGGCGCTGGTCTGCGCCAAGGCGGCGGTGCAGCCGCTGCGCATGAGCACGGAGGCCAGGGCTCTGGTGCGCACGGCGCGCGGGCAGCTGAACGCAGCGGTGAAGGTCGCGGCCGAGGCGATGAAGCTGGCAGGGCCGGCGCGGGTGACCCCGGGTGAGGGCAGCGGCCTGCAGACCCTGCAGACCGAGTTGCTGGGGCTGCAGAGCGATCTGGAGGAAGCCCGCAAGCAGCAGCAGCGCGCCGCCAGCGTGGAGCAGCGCGCCGATGGCGCCGGCGCCATGCTGCAGCAGAAGGTCGACGACATCCGCACCATCCTCGACGCGGCCCTGCTGGCCACGCAGGCCGACCCGGCCAACCTGCGCGTGGCCATCCAGGGCATCGCGGCCTACGCGACGCAGTTCAACACCGATGTCTCGGCGGGGAGCCTGGCGATTGCCGAGGCGCTGATCGCGCCGAAGAAGGGCGCTGGTGTCGACCTTGCCAGACCGGAAAGCCTCAAGGACCCAGCAGTACGCGCGGACAAGGTCGAGGCAAGCCTGGGCGAAGCGCTGGGCGCCGTCAGCGGTGCGCGCATCGAGGTGCAGAGCGCCGTCGCCGAGCTCAAGGGCACGATAGACCGGCAGTTCGAGGGTGTTGCCGCCAGCCTCGGGGGCTGCGGCGTGGACACCAGCAAGTTCTCGACCGGGCTGGCGCTGGAGGAGGCCACGTTGCAGATCAAGGCGGGCCAGACGGGGCCGGCCGAGATCCTCATCAAGAGCGGCACCAGGCCCTTCAGGGTGGACGTGTCGACCGTCCCGGGGCTGGCGGTGAAGCTGTCTGCCGAGGGCGGCGCGGTGCTGGTGACGGCGGACGCCAAGACCGAGGCCGGCAGCTATCGCTTCAAGGTGCGTGACGCGGCCAACCAGAGTGTCACGCTGACGGTGATGGTGACGGTCGAGGCCGCCAAGACCGGTGGTGACGCGCCGCCCCTAGGCGCCGACAAGGAGAGTGTGCGCCTGGCTCGCCCCAACCTCTGCAACGGCCTGGAGCAGCTCGGCCATGCGCGCACCTGCTACCTGCAGCAGCAGCTGGGCATCCACGTCGATGGGCAGGTCGGGCCGCAGACCTGCGAGGCGTTCAACAGGGCGCTGGGCGACAAGGCCAGTTCGGCGGCAGAGGGGTTCGCAATCGTCGCCCGGCAGGGCAATCTCCAGGTCCTCTCGCCCGATGAGGCCTACATGAACCGCCTCGGGGGGCTGGCGCTGCAAAGCTGCCGCACCGCGCTCAGCAAGAAGGCGGCGCGTGACGATGGCAAGGCGGCCAGCGCCGCCCACGGCAAGGACGCCGATCTCAGCGCCGACCAGGTCCGCGCGCTGGCCGGGCTGCTGGGCCAGGAGCCCGTCACCGATCTCGGGCAGCTCAGAGAGGCCTTGACGGCCAACCAGCGGGCCAGCAATTGCCCCAGCACCAACGGCGTGTTCACGGCGGCCGAGGTCAAGCGGCTGCAGGAAAAGCGCAAATGCGCCTGAGCCATGCAGGTCGGCCCCGGCACCCGCATCCGTCACGCCCAGCTGCAGGAGATCGGCACGCTGGGCTGTGTGCTGCGCAAGCCTGACCCGGCAGACCCCAGGCGCTATCTGCTCAGCGCCGCGCACGTGCTCAACCCCGGCGGCTTCGGCGACCGGGGCGACGTGATCGAGGCCGCGGACGGGGCCGGTGCCTGGCAGGCGATCGCCGAACTGGCGGACTGGACCGCCATCAACGGCCTGCTGCCCGATGGCCTGTTGATCGACGCCGCCATCGCCCAACTGCGGCCCGAGTTCGCCACCGGCTGGCAGCCCGTGGCGTCGGCGACGCGGCCTGTCGGCATGGCGCCGCCCGTCTTCAGCGGCATGGATTTGCGCGTCTATGGAGCGCTGACCCAGCAACTGGTCGAAGCCGAGGTGCACTCCAGCGGCGGCGCTATCCTGCTGGACTACCGGTTGGAGCAATCCGGCCTGCCGCTGTTTGCGATGAAGGTGCGAGGGCAGATCTTCTATGGCCGCAACCTGGGCGGCTGGCGATCGGTCACCCAGGGGGGAGACAGCGGTGCGCTGGTGGTGGACGCCCAGGGGCGGGCCGTGGGCCTGCACATCGGCAGCACGAGTGCCACGGCCGAGCTCAACGTCAGCGTCTGCACGCCGATGCAGCGCATCCTGGACAAGTTCGGCCTGGTGCTGGATACAGGCCTGGGCTCGGCCACCCCCGCCGGTGGCGGCAGCTTCGCAGCGTCGGCGCCTGCGGCACCGACGACCGACACGCTGTCCGAGGCCGCCCGGGTGGCGCTGGGCGTGCGCATCCTGCCGCTGCTGGCGCCGCACAACTACAACGGCGGCGCGAGCTGGCAGCTGACGCCCCGGGGCGTCATGCTCGGCGCCGAGCTGCCGCGCACGGGTGGCCAGCCGCTGACCGTCGCACGCGTCTGGACGCAGTTCGCAAGCGCCATCTGCCGGTCGGCCCGCAGCAACAAGGTGCCGGTGGAGCTGATCGTCGCCACCATCTGCACCGAGAGCCACGGCGACCCCGAGGCCACACGGGTCGAGCCCGACGGGCGCATGTCGGTGGGGCTGATGCAGACGCTGATCGGCACGGCACGCACGGTCATGCGCGACCCCTCGATAGACGCCGCCTGGCTGACCCGACCCGAGAACTCCATCGATGCCGGCACCTCCTACATCGCCAACGAACGGCGCCACTCCGATCTCGATCCGCCGCAGGTGGCGGCGATCTACAACGCGGGCAGTCTGCGACCGGCTTATGACAACCGCTGGCGCTTCGCGCAGCACGTCGGTTCGCGCGCCCATGTGGACAGCTTCATCGAGTGGTTCAACGACTGCTTCGCCTATTTCGACAGCACCCCGCCCGACCTCGCGGGCGGGGCCCCCAGCTTCTGGAAGCTTCTGAAAGCCTGACCGCCATGCCATGCCGCCCCATCCTGGCCGTGCTCGGCCTGCTGCTTGGCGCCAGCCTTGCCCACGCCGGCGCCGACCGTTGCAGTCCGCAGGTTGCGGCCCGTGAAAACGCCATCCTGGAGATCAGCGTGGCGGATGCGCCCGCCGACCTCGTGCTGCAGGCCACGACGGCACGCTCGCTGGCGCTGGGCCCTGTCAAGCCGCGCATGGACGGCAGCACGCTGGCGGAGGACCTGCCGGTTTCCTCGCCCAGCCTGCAGTTCGGCGACCTCGTCGGCGACGAGGCCAGCCTGCACTCGGCCGAGTCCCACGCGGCCCTCGTGGCGACCCGGGAGAACCGCCGCTATCGCCTGGAGCTGGTGAACGGCAGGCTGCCCGAGGGCAGGAATGGCCTGAGCGTGCGCCCCGTGTTCTCGCCCGCCCAGCCCATGCTCGTGAAGCGCGGCGCGACGCTGACGCAGGGCTCGGACGGCACCTGGACGCTCGGTCGCGACGCGAGGCTGGAGTGGGTGGCCTCGGTGCAGCAGCCGCTGCGCATCGTGCTGCTGAACTCGGTCCTGCTGCCGCAGGCGGCGCCCGACATGCCCGCGGCCTCCGTCGAACTTGCCAGCGCCCGCCTCTCGGCCGGCGCCACCGTGCCCTTGCTGGTGCGCGGCACCGGTCCGGCCCTGGGCAATGCGAACTTCCGGCTCTGCCTGGCCAACGGCGCCAAGGTGGTGGACTTGCCCACCCGGCGCGTGGGCGACGCGAACGACGGCATCCAGCTGAGCGCCACGCTGCCGGGCGACCTGCGCAGGCGCTTGAGCGATTCGCCCAACGGGTGGGAGGCCGTCTGGGGCGAACCGGTGCGGTTGAAGCTGCTGGCCTGGGTCGATGGCCAGCCGGCGCTGGAGCTGCGGCAGGAGGTGCTGCTCACCCAGCGCGTGGCCGGGGCGGTGTTCGGCGTGGGGATGTTGCTGGTGATCTACCTCGTCGCAGGGCGTCTCTGGGGCACGTTGCGGCCCATCAAGCTGTTCGATCAGCTCGTCAAGCATGGCAAGACCGGGCGCCTCAGCCTGACGAGCTTCCAGACGCTGTGCTGGACGCTGGTGGTGTTGTTCGCGCTGTGCTTCTCCTGGTATTGCAGCGGCGTGCTGCTGGAGCTGCGGCCCGACGTGCTGCAGCTGCTGGGCATCGTGGGCGGCTCGCATGTGCTGACGCGGGCCGTCGAAGCCGGCAAGCCCGCGCCCGTAGATGCCACCGCGGCCCCCAAGGGCAGGGACCTGGTCACCGATGCCGAGACCGGCGAGTTCGACATCCTGCGCTTCCAGATGCTGGCCTTCACGCTCTTCTCGCTGGGCTACGTGCTGTTCAATGTGTGGATGAGCCATGGTCTGCCGGAGCTGCCCCAGAGCCTGTACTGGCTCATGGGCCTGGGCAACATCGTGCACGTGGGTGCCAAGGTGCCGGAGGTGCTGGGCCTGGGATCGCGGGCCTCCACGGGCACGCTCAATGCCTACGAGGCCACCTTGGGCGCCGACCGTATCCGAGCCTTGCAGGCGGCGCTGGGCGCTTCGCAGACCGGTGCGCTGGACGCCGCCACTCGTGAAGCCCTGGTCAAGTACATGTCGGCCAACGGGCTCTATCCGGTCGGCCAGGTGAGCGAACTGCTGCTCAGGAAGCTCGGCGTGGCGGGCGGCCCGTAGTTCGGTCGGAAGTCCCGGCGCTCAGGCTGGAATGCGGTTGCGCAGTGGCCGGCCGGCCTCGAAGTCGCTGAGGCTTTCCACCGTGGTGGCCATGATCTGGCCGATGGCCTCCTGCGTGAAGAAGGCCTGGTGGCCGGTCACGATGACGTTGGGGAAGGACACCAGCCGCTGGATGACGTCGTCCGTGATGACGGTGGAGGACAGGTCCTGGAAGAACAGGCTGGCCTCCTGCTCGTAGACGTCGATGGCCAGGCCGCCCAGCTGGCCGGTCTTCAGCGCCTGGATGGCGGCCTCGGTGTCCACCAGCCCTCCGCGGCTGGTGTTGACGAGCACGGCGCCGCGCTTCACGCCCGCCAGCGATGCGGCGTTGACGATGTGCTGCGTACTGGCCAGCAGCGGGCAGTGCAGCGAGATCACGTCGCTCACCGCCATCAGCTCGGCCATGGCCACGTAGCGGCCGCCCAACGCCTCGAAGGCCGGGCTGGGCGTCACGTCGTGGCCCAGCAGCGTGCAGCCAAAGCCATGCAGGATGCGCGCAAAGATGCTGCCGATCTTGCCGGTGCCGACCACGCCCACGGTCTTGCCGTGCAGGTCGAAGCCCATCAGGCCTTCCAGCTCGAAATTGCCGTCGCGCGTGCGGGCGCTGGCGCGGGCGATCTTGCGGTTGACGGCCAGCAGCAGGCCCACGGCGAACTCGGCCACCGAGTGCGGCGAATAGTCGGTCACCCGCACCACGGCGATGCCCAGCGCCGCGGCGGCCTCGGCGTCGATGTGGTTGTAGCCGGTGGAGCGCGTCGCGACGAGTCGCGTGCCCTGCGCCGCCAGCCGGGCCAGCACGGTGGCGTCCACGCCATCGTTGACGAACACGCAGACGGCCGGGCAGCCCTCGGCGAGCCGGGCGGTGTCGGCGCTCAGCCGGTCCTGGATGAACACCAACTCGTGGCCGGCCCGGGCGTTGGCCTGGGTCAGCAGGGACTGGTCGTAGCGGCGGGCGCTGAAGACGGCGGTTCTCATGGGCATCTCCCTCGGCTCTGGGCGCGCGCCGCTGGCAATGTGCAGAAGGCGGGCGCACAATGAAATCGGCCGCGCACGAATGAGGCGCGGGTGCCGGCGGATGATGACTCGTCCCGGCGCTGCGAGTTTCGGTCGTGCGGGCCAAAGAGGGTCGCCGGGCCGTGCTCGGCGCGGCGGCGTGTGGCATTGGCTGACCAGAGGAGGTCACCATGTTCAAGCATCTGCTACTGCCCACGGACGGTTCGTCACTGTCCGATTTCGCGATTCACAAGGCACTCCGGCTGGCGCGTTCGGTAGGCGCCAAGGTCACCGGCATCACGGTGATGCCCGAGTACCACGTGGTGAGCTATGCCGTGGAGTCCTTGCAGGACACCCGGCAGCAGTTCGAGGGGGACGTGCGGCGCCACGCCGACCAGACCCTCAGCCGGCTCGTGCATGCGGCTGCCGAGGTGGGCGTGCCCTGCGACGCCGTGGCCGTGCCGGGTGACCACCCCTACGAGAAGATCATCGCGGCCGCCGAACAGCGGCAATGCGACCTGATCGTCATGGCCTCGCACGGACGCAAGGGCATCAAGGCGCTGCTGCTGGGCAGCGGGACGCACAAGGTGCTGACGCACACCCGCATCCCCGTGCTGGTCTTCCACCCCGAAGACGAACGCTGAGACCGGCGGCGCGGCGTCCAGGCTTCCCGCATGCGCGGGGAGCCGACCCGCTTTAGGCCTGCTCCAGCCGGTACAGGCCCACGTCGATGCGGCCATCCAGGAAGCCGGCCTCGCAATAGCAGAGGTAGTAGGTCCACAGCCGCCGGAAGGCCTCGTCGAAGCCCTGGCCCTGGATGGCGGGCCACTCGGCCAGGAAGCGGCGCCGCCACTCGGCCAGCGTCAGCGCATAGCCGCGGCCGAAGCGCGCCTCGGTCGTCATGGCCAGCCCCACGCGCTGCGCCTCGGCGGCCATGCGTTCCGGCGTGGGCAGCATGCCGCCGGGGAAGATGCAGCGCTGGATGAAGTCCGGGTTGTCGCGGTAGTGCTCGAAGTGTGCTTCGTCGATGGTGATGGCCTGCAGCACCGCATGGCCGCCCGGCGCCAGCCGCTCGCGCAGCGCCCCGAAGTAGGTGGGCCAGTAGGCCTCGCCGACGGCCTCGATCATCTCGATGGACACGATGCGGTCGAAACGGCCCTCGACGTCGCGGTAGTCCTGCAGCCGCAGGTCCACGCGCTCGGCCACGCCCCATTGCGCAGCGCGCTCGCGGGCGAAGGCCAGTTGCTCGGTGGACAGGGTCACGCCCACCACCTCGACGCCGCAGCGCTGCGCCAGCGTGGCGGCCAGCGTGCCCCAGCCACAGCCGATCTCCAGCACGCGCATGCCGGGCTTGAGGTCCAGCAGCTGCACGATGCGGTCCAGCCGCTGCGCCTGCGCGGCCTCCAGCGAGTCGGCCTCGTTCTCGAACAGCGCGCTGGAGTACAGCATGGTCGAGTCCAGCCAGCGCGCGTAGAAGGCATTGCCCAGGTCGTAGTGGAAGGCGATGTTGTGCCGGCTGCCGCGCTTGGTGTTGGCGCGCGCTCGGTGGTAGAGCTTGGCCAGCCAGCGCGCCGGCCCACGGGCGTCGGTCATGCCACCCAGCGCCGCCTCGTTGGCCAGGCCCAGCGACAGCAGGGCGGTCGGGTCGGGGCTGCTCCAGTCGCCGTCGCGGAAGGCGAAGGCCAGGCCCAGGTCGCCTTCGAAGAGCAGGCGCAGCAGCGCGCGCCAGCGGTGCAACTGCAGCTGCGCGCGCGGGCCGGGCAGGGCGCCGGTGGCTTGCACGCGGCGACCGTCGGGCAGCGTCAGCGCGAGCTGGCCGCACTGCAGGCGCGACAGCAGCGCCCGTAGCGGTGCGTGGCGGGCCGTCAGCGCGTCGCCGCTCAGCGTGGCGGCGGGCAGGGGGGTGGGGGCGTGCGCGGTGGTGGAGGTCATGGGGGTCAGCTCGGGTCGGCGTGGCGCACCACGGTCAGCGATTGGTCGGGGGCGGCCGGGCGCGCGTGCAGGCGTGCGCCCTTGATCCACAGGCGCAGCGCCTCCCAGTGGATGCCGGCGACGACCTTCAGCGTCAGCAGCGGGTGGGTCACGAAGGCGCGCAGCAGCTGGCCGTCGGTCAGAGGGCGCTGGTGGGCGTCCAGGCGCGCGTTCAGCACGGCCGCGCCGTCGGCGTCGTGCACGCTGATGCCCACGCCCAGGTGCTCGCCCGGCGGCGTGATGCGGAAGCGGTACTGCAGCGCCATGCCCAGGAAGGGCGACACATACATCTGCTTGTCGCAGTGCTGCGAAATGACGCCATCGGCCTGTTCGCCCACCTCGATCAGGTAGCTGTGCCGCTGGCCGAAGGTGTTGTTGACTTCGTAGACGATGGCCTGCAGCCGGCCGTCCGGCGCATCGCAGAACCAGATGCTCAAGGGGTTGAAGGCATAGCCCAGCACGCGCGGCATGGCCAGCAGCCGCACGGCGCCACCGGTCGGCAAACCGGCCTCGCGCAGCCGCGCGTCGATGTGCGCGCGCAGGCCTGCCACGGTGGTGGCGCTGCCGTCGCCGTGGTCGGCGGGCCGGAAGCTGAACAGGTTGAAGCGCCCCACCGAGAACCAGCGCAGCCGCGCGCCCAGCGCGTCGATGTCGTCCAGGTCCAGCAGCAGCGAGAACATGCGGTAGCGCAGCCGGTGGCGCAGCGGCTGCAGCCGCTGGTGCGTCACGTGGCCGGCGTAGAGCGCGGAACTCATGCGGTGGCCAGCGCTTCGGGCAGGTGGATGCGGCCGGACTCGCTTGCCACCGACCAGGGGCGGCGCACGCCGCCCAGTGCCTCGGCCACGGCAAGGCCGGCCTGCAGCCCGTCCTCGTGGAAGCCGGAGCCGAAGTGCGCGCCGCAGAACCAGGTGCGCTGCCGGCCCTGCAGCGTCCACAGCTCGCGCTGCGCGGCGATGGCGGCGGCGTCGAAGCGCGGGTGCTCGTAGACCTCGGTGCGGATCAGGTGCTCGGGCCGCGGCGGCTGCGCGGGGTTCAGCGTGACGAACAGCGGCGCCGCCGCCGGCCCCTGCGGCAGGTGCGGTTGCAGCCGGTTCATCCAGTAGGTCACGGTGGGCAGCGTATCGCCCCGTCGCTCGGCCAGGTAGTTCCAGCTGCACCACACCGAGCGCCGCCGCGGCATCAGCGCCGGGTCGCTGTGCAGCACCGCGTGGTTGCGGGTGTAGCCGAAGGCGCCCAGCAGCCGGCGCTCGTCCTCGCTGGGCGCGTCCAGCAGGCGCAGCGCCTGGTCGGCATGCGTGGCCAGCACCACCTGGTCGAAGGGAGCGGTCCAGTCATCGTGGCGGATGCGCAGCCGCACGCCGTCCGGGCCGCGCTGCACGGCCGTCACCGGCTGGTCGCGGTGGAGGCGGTCAGCGAAGCCCGCCGTCAGCCGGCGCACGTACTCGCGGCTGCCGCCGTCCACGGTGCGCCAGACGGGCCGGCCGCTGACCTGCAGCAGCCCGTGGTTCTCGCAGAAGCGCACGAACGCGCTGACCGGGTAGTCGCCGATGCGCTCGGCGCTGCACGACCAGATGGCTGCACCCATGGGGTAGAGGTGGTCGTCGCGGAAGGCGCGGCCATAGCCGCGCGCATCGAGGTAGGCGTCCAGCGACTGCTCGCCCTGCGTGGCGGCGTCGCCGGGGGCCTCGCGGTAGAAGCGCAGCAGCTCGCGCAGCATGGCCCAGAAGCGCGGGCGCAGCAGGTTGCTGCGCTGGGCGAACAGGCCGTTCAGGTCGGTGCCCGCATATTCCAGCGCACCGCCGTCCAGGCTGACGGCAAACGACATGTCGGACGCCCGCGTCGGCACGTCCAGGTGCCGGAACAGGGCGCTCAGATTGGGGTAGGCCGGCTCGTTGTAGACGATGAAGCCGGTGTCCACCGGCACGCTGGCGCCGCCGCAGGGCGCGTCCACCGTGTGGCTGTGGCCGCCGATGCGACCGTCGGCCTCGAACACCTGCACTTCGTGGCGCTGCGACAGCAGCCAGGCGCAGGACAGGCCCGCGATGCCGCTGCCGACGACGGCGATGCGCAGCCGGCGGTCGTCCGGGGCCTGGACGGGCGGCTGGCGATCATGGGCGGTGGAGGGGGGCATGGGCGCTCCTGGCGATTTGGCGCTTGTACGCAGCCGGGCCGCGCTTGGATCGCTTCGCGGCGATGATCCAGCCTGCCGCGACTTGCGTACAAGGGCGCATGGGCTTCTCCCGACCCCTCGACGCGCGCAACGACACGGCCCCTCAATCCGCGGGAGCCCGCCACTTGTCCGTCGTTCCCCTCAACCCCGACCGCGCCGCCGCGCCGCCCGACCCCGACTGGTCGGCCGAGCTGGCGCGCGTGGCCGACAGCCAGGACCGTGCCGCCTTCGGCCGACTGTTCCTGCATTTCGCGCCGCGGCTGAAAAGCTGGCTGATGCGCAGCGGCAGCAGCGACGAGCAGGCCGAGGAGCTGGCGCAGGAGGCCATGGTGAACGTCTGGCGCAAGGCCGCGCTGTTCAACCCGGCGCAGGCGGCCGCGTCCACCTGGATCTTCACCATTGCGCGCAACCTGCGCGTGGACGCCGCGCGGCGCCGGCAACTGGACGGCGCGGGCGACGAATGCTTCGAGTTCGACCTGCTGGCCGCCGAACAGCCCGGCAGCGGCGAGCTGCTGGACGCAGCCCGGCTGACCCAGCGCGTGCGTGACGCGCTGCGCCAGCTGCCCCCCGAGCAGGCGCAGGTGCTGCGCCTGTCCTACTACGACGACGAACCGCATGCGCGCATCGCGGCCGAGCTGGGCATCCCGCTGGGCACGGTGAAGTCGCGCATGCGCCTGGCCGTGCAGCACCTGCGCCGGCTGCTGGATCAATGAAGACCGCCATGGAGTCCTCCGTCATCCGCCACCACCCCACCGACGACGTGCTGCTGAGCTATGCCGGCGGCTCGCTGGCCGCCGGCATGCGCGCCGTCGTCGCCGTGCACCTGGAGCTGTGCCCGGAATGCCGCGAGCGCGTGGCGCCGCTGCGCGCGGTGGGCGGGGCCTTGCTGGACGACGAGCCGCCCGCCGCCATGCGCGACGACGCACTGGCCAGCGTGCTGGCCCGCATCGATGCGCCGCCGGCGCCGGCCGCCCGGCGCAAGGCCAACCCGCCGCCGCCGCTGCCCGCCGGCGCGATCTGGCCGCGCGCGCTGCGCGACGCCAGCGCCACCCGCTGGCGCTGGCTGGGCCCCGGCATGCGCTGGAGCCGCGTGACGCTGCCGGACGCGCCCGAGGCCAACGTCTTCCTGCTGCGCATCGGCGCCGGCAAGTACCTGCCGTCGCACACGCACACCGGCACCGAGCTGACGCAGATCATCTACGGCCGCTTCCACGACGGCCGGGCGCTGTTCGGCCCGGGCGACTTCGACCTCGCCGACGGCGAGGTGCATCACCAGCCGGTCGTTCAGGACGGCAGCGAGTGCATCTGCGTCGCGGCGGTGGATGGCAAGCTGGCCTTTGATGGGCTGGTGGCGCGCTGGCTGGGGGGCATGGTGGGGATGTAGCCGGACACAGGCGGCGCAGGTGGTCGGGATGGCTACTTGGCGGACCCAATCGGATGTTTGAGCTGGCTGGCAGCTTGGCAGCGGGTGCCGTCGTTCGAGTTCGCGGATCGCATTCACGGTACCGGGCTTGAAGCAGTCATTGCGTTGCCTGGCGCACCTACGGTGGCAGAAACGGGCGGCGAGGTGTCGGGCACTACGAAATCGAATAACGCTGTCCGGTATCCATCGGTTCTGGTAACCCTCTGTGAGGTCGTCGCCGATCACTAGGCGCACACCAGGTTGAGGTGGCTGATGCTGATCTTGCGATGGCAACGCAATCAATAGTGATTGGACTCACGCCAGCCCCTCGATCAACATCGCTCGCCTGGATGAGCTGGCGTGTCACTGTCGCCACCATCGATCGATGGGCGGCGAGCCGGGTCGTCCATGCCAAGAAGTCCTGCTGCTGAGTGTGTGGCAACAGCGTTTCCGCTCTTCCGGGCGCAGCCGTTCAACCTGAACCTTGCCACTCCGGACCTGGCCACCTGGTGCTTCCAGATGGCTTGTATCCCGACCTTCAGGCTTGCAACTGACGTAGCCCAACATCGTTGCTATGCACGTGCATCGGAGTTCTGTTTGATTACACGTCGAGACCTGCTGGCGGCCCCGGTGGCGGCCGCTCTTGCCGGTAATGTGCTGGCATCGGCCGTCGGCTTTGCTAGGCGGAGTCGCGGCTTCGCAATCGCCACGGCTACGGAATCGACGCCCATCTGGGTCGATGCGCAGGACCACCCAGGCGTCCAGCGCGTGGCGGCCGACCTGGCGGCCGACGTGGGCAGGGTGACGGGCCGTGCAGCGCCGTCGGTGGTTTCTCGGCCGTTGACGGCACCGCGAGTGGTGATCATCGGGGCCCTGGATGCCAGCCCGCTGGTGCAGGACCTGGCCAGGCGAGGCAAGCTGGACACACGCGGCGTCCTCGGCCAATGGGAGGCCTATGTCGTGCAGACGGTCGCTCAGCCTTTCCCCGGTGTCGACGAGGCGCTGGTCATTGCTGGCGCCGACAATCGCGGCACGATCTACGGCGCCTATGACCTCTCACGCTGCATGGGGGTCTCGCCCTGGTATTGGTGGGCGGATGTGCCGGTCACGCGCCGTGCCGAGGTCTGGATCGACGCTGGCCGTCGCGTGCAAGGCTCGCCGGCCGTCAAGTACCGCGGCATCTTCCTGAACAACGAGGCCCCCTGCCTGTCGGGCTGGACCCGTGAGAAGTTTGGCGGCATGAACTCAAGCTTCTACGTCAAGGTCTTCGAGCTGCTGCTGCGGCTGCGTGCCAACTACCTGTGGCCGGCCATGTGGAACAACGCATTCGCCGAGGACGACCCCCGCAATGCCGCATTGGCACACGAGTACGGCATCGTCATGGGCACGTCGCATCACGAGCCCATGAACCGGGCGCACAAGGAGTTCACAGACCGGCGCGCGCAACTGGGCAACGGGCAGTGGAACTACGTGAGCAACCGCCAGGCCATCCGCGAGTTCTTCCGCGAAGGGGCCGCCCGCAGCAAGCAACATGAGTTGCTGGTGACGCTGGGCATGCGCGGCGATGGCGACGTGGCGCTTGAGGGCACCGGCGGCTTGCAGTCGGACATTCGCCTGCTGGAGCAGGTCATCGGCGACCAGCGGCAACTGCTGGTGCAGGAAACCGGGCGGTCGATCGCGGACATCCCACAGGTCTGGGTGCTGTTCACCGAGGTGCAGAAGTACTACGACGCAGGGCTCAAGCTGCCGCCCGATGTCACCTTGATGTTTAGTGACGACAACGTCGGATACCTGCGTCGGCTGCCGACGGCGGCCGAGCGTGCGGCGCGCCCCGGCGGATTTGGCGTGTACCACCACCTCGACATGAATGGCGGCCCCTATTCATACAAGTGGATCAACACCAACCCGTTGCCCAAGCTCTGGGAACAGCTCAACCTGGCCCTGCATCACGGCGCAGACCGGATCTGGATCGCCAACGTGGGCGATCTCAAGCCGCTGGAGCTTCCCATCGAGTTCTTTCTATCCATGGCCTGGGATCCGGCCTCGGTGGGACGTGAAAAGCTCCAGGCCTGGATGCAGGACTGGGCTGCCCGAGAGTTCGGCGGCACGCACGCAAAGGAAATCGCCAGCCTGGTCGCCGCTTATGCCAAGGCCAATGCCTGGCGCAAGCCTGAGGTCCTGAAGCCCGACACCTACAGCCTGGAACACCATGGCGAAGCGGCCCGGATCGTGGCGTTGTGGCAGGACCTGCGACGCCGCGCCGAGCTTGTCGACGCAGCGCTGGCGCCCGATCAGCACGACGCCTTCAACCAACTGGTGCTGCATCCGATCTCGGCCTGCGCCAACCTGAATGAACTGCTGGTGGCCGCGGCGCGCAACCAGCGCTTTGCGCAGCAAGGGCGGGCCAGCACGAATGACGAAGAGGCCCTGGTGCAACAGCTGTTTGCGGCGTCTCGGCGCTTGCGCGATCGTTATCACGCCCTGTCCGGTGGCAAGTGGAACCACCTGATGGACCAGACCTACATGGGCTACTTCGATTGGTATCAGCCCACGTTTGACATTCCGCCACCCACGACACGGCTGGACGCACCCGACGATGCCCGCTTCGGCGTCAGCGTGGACGGCGCGCCCCACGCCTGGCCGGGTTACTACCTGCCGCCCGCGCTGCCGGTCTTCGATGGCTTGCGGCGTAGCGACAGCTGGTTCGAAGTCTTCCCTCGAGGGCTGCGGGCGCTCGACGTGAAGGTCGTCCCGCGGCAGCCATGGATCCGGCTCGCAATCGTGCCGGCGTTCTCTGCCGGTGTGCAGGACGTCCGTTACCAGGTGTCTATCGATTGGGAGCGCCTTCCCGACGGAGAAGTCGACGGCGCCATCGAGGTGAGTGGCGGTGTCGAGCGGGTGCGCATCGGCGTGCGGGCCATCGGCGCCTCGGCATCCCAGCGGCGTGACGCCCAGGGGGCCTGGGGCAGCCTGAGGGGCGCGTTCAGCATCCCCGCGCACGGCTTTGCACGGCAGGTGGACGTGGCGGGCGTGCAATGGCTGGCCGTGCCTGATTACGGCAGGGTGGACGCCGCCTACATGCCTGTGCCCGTCAATGCCGCCTCGTTCCCGGATCCGCGCCAGGCGCCGCGCCTCGAGTACCCCATCTACGTGGCGCAGGCCGGGGACTACCAGGTCGACCTGATCACGGCCCCGACCCAGCGATTCAATCCGGCCCACCAGCTGTCCGTGGCGATGTGGATCGATGACGCCGCGCCGCAGGTGCAAAGCGTCTTCAATGCGCAGGACCGCGAGTCGCAGGAATTTCTCGGCGCCGCCCATGGAGTCAACGCGCGCACCGACATGCGCGTGATCAAGTTCAGGCTGCACATCGCCGCGCCGGGGCGGCATGTGCTGACGCTGGCGATGGTGGACCCCGGCATGGTCGTGCAGCAGATGGTGGTGTATCGGGACCGGCTGCCGCAGTCCTACTTCGGACCCTTGCCCCGGCGCATCGACACCCTGACACCGCAGGCCTCCTGAGCATGGAGCATGCCCCTGGGCCTCACCGCCCCACGATCGCCTTCGTCTCCAGGTATTCCTCCAAGCCCGCCAGCCCCCAGATGCGGCCGTTGCCCGAGTGCTTGTAGCCACCGAACGGAGCGCTGATGTCCGGCAGGGCGCCGTTGAGCATGACCTGCCCGGCGCGCAGGCATGAGGCCACGCGCTGGAGGTCATCCGGGTCACCGCCATCCACATAGGCCGCGAGGCCATAGGGGCTGTCATTGGCGATTTCGATGGCCTCTTCGACGCTGTCGTAACAGATCACTGACATGACCGGCCCGAAGATCTCGTCGCGGGCGATGGACATCTGGTTGTGCACATCACCGAAGGCCGTGGGCTGCACAAACCAACCGTGCTCCAGCCCCTGCGGATGCCCAGCCCCTCCGGTAATCAGCCGAGCCCCATCCTCCAGCCCTTGCTGGATGTAGCGCTGGACGGTGTGCCACTGGGCTTCGTTGGCCACGGGGCCCATGTCGACCGCGGTCGTCGGATCGCCAACGACCAGCGCGTTGATGGCGATGCAGAGCTGTCGTTCGAACGCGTCCTTGTGGCGCCTCGGCACCAGGGTACGGGTCGGTGCCGCGCAGGTCTGGCCCGCATTGCTCATCGCGCCGGTCACGGCGTGGCGAGCTGCCGCGGCAAGGTCGGCGTTCGGCAGCACGATGTGTGGCGACTTGCCTCCCAGTTCCAGCGTGACCCGCTTGATGGTGTCGGCGGCGTCCTTCTGAACCTGGATGCCAACCGCCGTCGAACCAGTGAACGCCACCATGTCGACGTAGGGATGCTGGCTCAACGCCGTGCCCACGGTCGATCCCCGACCGTTGACGAGGTTGAAGATCCCGCGTGGCACGCCCGCTTCGTGCAGGATCTCGGCCAGCACCTGGCCCGTGTAGGGCGTGCCGGGTTTGAGGATCATGCTGCAGCCGGCGGCCAAGGCCGGGGCGATCTTCTCTGCCGACTGCATGCCGGGATAGTTCCACGGCGGAATCAGCGCGCAGACGCCGATGGGTTCCTTGACGATGCACGTCGTGCCCCGCTCGGCGGTGAACGGGTAGTCCTCCAGGGATCGCGCCAGCAGGCGGAACTGGGCGGCCCCTGCACCCACCGTCAGCCGGGCGAAGTGGGTGGGCGTGCCGATGTCGGCGGTCACCGCCCGCGCCATGTCGTCGGCGCGGGCGTCGTGCAGATCGGCGATGCGGTCCAGCAGCGTGATGCGCTCGGCCACCGAAAACTTCGAATAGCTGTCGAAGGCCCGCCACGCGGCAGCCACGGCCCGCTCGACCTCGACGGGCGTTCCCAGCGCCAACCGCCCGGTCACCTGCCGCGTCGCGGGATTTGTGATGTCCTGGACGCCACCACTGGAAGCG
>CAMLKW010000080.1 GCA_946480605.1 uncultured Roseateles sp.
ACAGCGGGTGGCCGCCCCAGGGCGTGGACTTGAACTCGGGGTGGAACTGCACGCCGACGAACCAGGGGTGCACCTCGCGCGGCAGCTCGACCATCTCGGTCAGCTTCTCGCGCTGCGTGATGGCCGAGATGACGAGCCCGGCCTGTTGCAGGCGGTCCAGGTAATGCTCGTTGGCCTCGTAGCGGTGGCGGTGGCGCTCGTTGACGACCGGGCCGTAGATGTCGTGCGCCAGCGTGCCGGCCTTGACGTCGGAGCTTTGCGCGCCGAGGCGCATGGTGCCGCCCAAGTCGGAGTTGGCATCGCGCTTCTGGATGCTGCCGTCGGCGTCCTGCCATTCGTCGATCAGCGCGATGACGGGGTGGGGCGTCTCGGGGTCGAACTCGGTGGAGTTGGCACCCGTCAGGCCGGCCATGTGGCGGGCGTACTCGATGGTGGCCACCTGCATGCCCAGGCAGATGCCGAGGTAGGGCATCTTGTGCTCGCGGGCGTACTGCGCGGCGAGGATCTTGCCTTCCACACCGCGCTTGCCGAAGCCGCCGGGCACGAGGATGGCGTCGTATGCGCTGAGGCTGCTCACCGTCTCCGGCGTCAGCGTCTCGCTGTCGACGTACTCGATCTTCACGCCGGCATGGTTGTGGATGCCCGCGTGGCGCAGCGCCTCGTTGAGCGACTTGTACGAGTCCGACAGGTCGGTGTACTTGCCGCACATGGCGATGGTGATCTGTTCCTTGGGGTTCTCGACCTCGAACACGAGGTTGTCCCAGCGCTTCAGGTCGGCCGCCTTGGTGTTGAGCTGCAGCTTGGTGCAGATGAGCTGGTCCAACCCCTGCTCGTGCAGCACGCGCGGCACCTTGTAGATGGTGTTGACGTCCCACATCGAGATCACGCCGTACTCGGGCACGTTCGTGAACAGCGAGATCTTCTCGCGCTCGTCGTCGGGGATGCGGCGGTCGGCGCGGCACAGCAGCGCGTCGGGCTGGATGCCGATCTCGCGCAGCTTCTGCACCGTGTGCTGCGTGGGCTTGGTCTTCAGCTCGCCGGCGGCGGCGATGTAGGGCACGTAGGTGAGGTGCAGGAAGGCGGTGTTCTGCGGGCCGGCCTTCAGGCTCATCTGCCGCACGGCTTCCAGGAAGGGCAGGGACTCGATGTCGCCCACCGTGCCGCCGATCTCGACGATGGCCACGTCCACCGCCTCGGGCGTGCCGTGACCGGCACCGCGGCGGATGAACTCCTGCATCTCGTTGGTGATGTGCGGGATCACCTGCACCGTCTTGCCGAGGTAGTCGCCGCGGCGCTCCTTCTCCAGCACCGACATGTAGATCTGGCCGGTGGTGAAGTTGTTGGCCTTCTTCATGCGCGTCGTGATGAAGCGCTCGTAGTGGCCCAGGTCCAGGTCGGTTTCGGCGCCGTCATCGGTGACGAAGACCTCGCCGTGCTGGAAGGGCGACATCGTGCCGGGGTCCACGTTGATGTACGGGTCCAGCTTGATCAGGGTGACTTTGAGGCCGCGCGATTCGAGGATGGCGGCCAGTGACGCCGACGCGATGCCCTTGCCCAAGGAGGACACCACACCGCCGGTGACGAAGACGTATTTGGTCATGTCTTGCAGCACGCCAGAACAGCATGCTGTGGTGGGAAATTGTGATTGTACGAGACCGGTCAGTGGGCCTTCAGCAACTCCAGCACCAAGTCTGCCGTCTCCTCAGGCTTCTCGAAGGGGTACAGATGCGAGCCGTCCATCCAGCGCCAGCGCTCGCCGGCCAGCTTCTTGGAGGCCGCCGCCCCCGCCTGGCGCAGTTCGGCCGAGCGCGTGCCGCCGACGAAGGCCACCGGGCACTGCGGCGGGCGCAGGCGCAGCAGCAGCGGCAGGTGGTGCGGCAGCGTGCGGTAGATGTGGGCCTCGACCTCGCGCGTGAAGCGCAGGCGCACCTGGCCGTCGGCCTCCTCGAAGCCGGCGGCGATGTAGTCGGCCAGCACGCGCGGGTCCCAGCGGGCGAACATCTTCTTGGCCGAGAAATGCTGGTGTACGGCCTCGCGGTCCGGCCAGACATGCCGGCGCTCGCGGGCGATCTTCGACGGGCCGTAGCGATGGATCAGCCCGGTCGTCTTGGCCGCGGCGACGGCGGCGGCCTTCCAGCCGGACACGACCGGCGAATCCAGCATCACCAGGCTGCTGACCCACTCGGGCCGTCGGCAGGCCGCCATCAGGCTCAGCATGCCGCCCAGCGAGTGGCCCACCAGCGCGACCTGGTCCTCGGGCTTCACCTCGTGCTCGATGAAATGCAGCAACTGGTCGCGCAGGCGGCGCCAGTCGCCGGTGACCGGGAAGCGCGGGTCGTGGCCGAAGCGGTCCAGCGCCTCGACGCGCCAGCCGGCCGCGCGCCAGCGCTCGAACAGCACGCGATAGCAGCCGGCCGGGTAGCTGTTGGCGTGCGAGAAGACGAGGACCTTCTCGCTCATGCCTGGGCCAGCTTCTTCAGCTTGTAGAGCGCCTCCAGCGCCTCGCGCGGCGACAGCACGTCGGGGTCGATGCCGTCCAGCGCCGCGACCAGCGCGCTCGGTTCCGGCAGCGGCGGCGGTGCCGGTGGGGCGGCGAAGAGGTCGAACTGGTCGTCGCCTGCGTTGGACCGCGCCTCCAGCGCCTCCAGCGTCGCGCGCGCCTGGCGCACCAGGCTCGCCGGCATGCCGGCCAGCTTGGCGACCTGCACACCGTAGCTGCGGCTGGCCGGGCCGGCCTGCAGCTCGTGCAGGAAGACGATGTCCTCGCCGCTCTCGACGGCCGACACGTGCCAGTTCTGCGCCATCGAGTGCTTGGCCGGGAATTCGGTCAGCTCGAAGTAGTGTGTCGCGAACAGCGTGAACGCGCGCGTCTTGTCGTGCAGGTGGGTGGCGATGGCACTCGCCAGTGCGAGGCCGTCGAAGGTGGAGGTGCCGCGGCCGATCTCGTCCATCAGCACCAGCGACTGGTCGGTCGCCGAGTGCAGGATGGCCGCGCCCTCGGTCATCTCCAGCATGAAGGTGGACTGCGCATTGGCCAGGTCGTCGGCCGCGCCGATGCGGGTGTGGATGGCGTCCATAGGTCCGAGGCGGCAGCTCGTCGCCGGCACGTAGGAGCCTATTGATCCCAGCAGCGCGATCAGCGCGACCTGGCGCATGAAGGTGCTCTTGCCGCCCATGTTGGGGCCGGTGATGACCAGCATGCGCGTGCGTGCGTCCAGCCGGCAGTCGTTGGGCATGAACTCGGCGCCACCGGTTTCGGCCAGGCGCGCCTGCACGACCGGGTGACGACCGGCCTCGATCTCCAGGCACGGCTGCGACACGAACTCCGGCCGGCACCAGTTCAGCGTGATCGCACGCTCGGCCAGTGCGGCGAGTGCGTCGAGACCAGCGAGCGTTCGGCCCAGCGCGGTCAGCGGCGCGAGGCGGGTCAGCAGCGCGTCGATGACCTGCTCGTACAGCAGCTTCTCGCGGGCCAGCGCCCGCTCGTTGGCGGACAGCGCCTTGTCCTCGAAGGCCTTCAGCTCAGGCGTGATGTAGCGCTCGGCGTTCTTCAGCGTCTGGCGGCGCTGGTAGTCCATCGGCACCTTGTCGACCTGACCCTGCGTCACCTCGATGTAGAAACCGTGCACGCGGTTGAACTGCACGCGCAGGTTGGCGATGCCGGTGCGGGCGCGTTCGCGCGTCTCCAGGTCCAGCAGGAAGCCGTCGCAGTTCTGCTGGATGCCGCGCAACTCGTCCAGGTCGGCGTCGAAGCCGTCGGCGATGACGCCGCCGTCGCGCGGCAGCAGCGCCGGTTCGGCGGCGATGGCGCGTTCCAGCAGTTCAAGGATGTCGGCCGGCGGGTTCAGCGATGCATCGCGCAATGCGGCCGGCGTGGCGGCGCGCAAGGCGGGCAGCGCCTGCAGCGTCGCGCGGATGCCCGTCAGCTCGCGTGGCCGCACCTGGCGCAGCGCGATGCGGGCCGAGATGCGCTCCACGTCGCTGACCGACTTCAGCGCATCGCGCAGCGGCTCGAAACCTTCGGCCTGCAGCGCCGCGATGGCGTCGTGGCGTGCGATGGCTTCGCCGCGCTCGCGCTTGGGATGCAGCAACCACTGGCGCAGCATGCGGCTGCCCATGCCGGTCTTGCAGGTGTCGATCAGCGAGAAGAGGGTGGGGCTGTTTTCTCCGCGCAGCGTCTGCACGAGTTCCAGGTTGCGCTGAGTGGCGGGCGGCAGGTCCATCAGCTCGCTCGCCCGCTGCACGCGCAGCGAGCGCACATGGGCCAGCGCGCGTCCCTGCGTGTGTTCGGCAAACGCCAGCAGCGCGCTGCCGGCCGCATGGGCCAGCGTCAGCTCATGGGCGTTGAAGCCTTGCAGATTGGCCACGCCCAGCTGTTCGCACAGCTTGCGCTGGCCGAGGGCGCCGTCGAACTGCCAGCCGGGCCGGTTCGTGACGGGGAAGCGTGCGCGCATGACACCCGCGGGCTGGGCCTCGCGGTTGACCAGGATCTCGGCCGGCATCAACCGCGCCAGCCAGGCCGGCAGCTCCACGTCGCTGCATTCGGCGAGACCAATCTCACCTTGGGTCAGCGACAGCCAGGCCAGGCCATGGCGGCGCCCGTGGCCGGAGACCGACAGCAGCACCGCGTCCTGCTTGTCGGCCAGCAGCTCGGTGTCGGTGATGGTCCCGGGTGTGACGACCCGCACCACCTTGCGCTCCACCGGCCCCTTGCTCGCACCGACCTCGCCCACCTGCTCGGCAATCGCCACGGCCTCGCCCAGCTTGATCAGCTTGGCGAGATAGCTTTCCAGCGAATGCACCGGCACGCCGGCCATGACGACGGGCTGGCCGGCACTCTGGCCGCGCGTCGTGATCGTGATGTCCAGCAGCGCATTGCACTTGCGCGCGTCGTCGTAGAAGACCTCGTAGAAGTCGCCCATCCGGTACAGCAGCAGCGTGTCCGGGAAGTCGGCTTTCAGGCCCAGGTACTGGGCCATCATGGGCGTGTGCGCGCTGAAGTCAGCGGTCTGGGTCATCGGCGTCGGGCAAATAGCAAAGCCCCCCGGCGGAGGGCTTCTTCAGATGGGGCGCCAGTTTAAGCGGCGGTGATCTCGGTCCCCGGGGAGAGCGGGATGCCACAAACGCGCAAGGCCCGCGATGGCGGGCCTTGGGTGCGGGTCAGGAGACCCGGGCATGTCAACCGGCCTGCATGCCGGTTGTTCGACGCCTTGCTCAGTCTTCCGACTTGAACACCAGCTTGACTTCGTGCGTCTGGGCGGCGCCGGTGCCTTCGAACTTCCACTGGCTCAGCGCGTCGATGGCGGCGCGGTCGAACACGCGCTTCGGCTCGGCTTCGACGACTTCCACGTTGGACACCTTGCCGTCGCCAGCGATGCTCATCTTGGCGCGCACGCTGCCGGAATTGATGTTCTTCTTGACCGCTTCGTTGGGGTACTCCGGCGGCACCTTCTTCAGGACCTTGACGTCAGCCTGGGCCAGGGTGGCAGAAGCAGCGAGAGCGATAGCGAGGGCGGTGCGAACGAACATCTGGATCTTTCGGTCTGTTTGAACTGAGAGGGTTGGAGGCGGCGGCTTGCCGTCTGACGGGGCGCATTCTGGCCAGTCCTCCCCCCTTGGGTAAGGGGGAGCGCCGTGCATAAGTCACGTCAACGAATGCGGGTTAGCCCTGATCTCCCACTGGTGCCAACTTGTTCACGCCCCAAAAGCAGCAAAGCCCTCGCGAGGAGGGCTTTGCATGCGGCCGAGGCGGTGTCAGACCGGGGCGTCGCCGCCGGCCTCGTCCTTCTTGATGCGCACGGGGCCGCGCTTCTTGGGGGCAGGCGCGGAGGCGGGGGCGGCTTCAGGCGCCGCGGCGGCAGGCGCGCCGGCATCTTCCTCCTTGATGACACGCGAGTAGGGCGCCAGCATCTGCACCAACTGGGCGTAGATCTTGGGGTTGCCGGCCACGACTTCGCGCTGGTGCAGGTAGTCGGCCTCGCCGGTGAAGTTGCCGATCAGGCCGCCGGCTTCGGAGACGATCAGCGAGCCGGCCGCCACGTCCCAGGGCTGCAGGCCGGTCTCGAAGAAGGCGTCGTAGTAGCCGGCGGCCACGTAGCAGAGGTCCAGCGCCGCGGCGCCCGGGCGGCGCAGGCCGGCGCAATGCTGCATGACCTCCTCGAACATCTTCACGTAGCGCTTGAAGTTGTCGCCGCGGCGGAACGGGAAGCCGGTGCCGATCAGCGCGTCGCTCATGCGGGTGCGCTTGGACACGCGCAGGCGCTTGTCGTTCAGGAAGGCGCCGCGGCCCTTGGTGGCGTAGAACAGGTCGTTGCGGGTCGGGTCGTAGACGACGGCCTGCTCGACCTTGCCGCGGAACGCCAGCGCGATGGACACGCAATACACGGGCAGGCCGTGGATGAAGTTGGTGGTGCCGTCCAGCGGATCGATGATCCAGACATACTCGGAATGCTTGGCGCCATGGGCGCGACCGGACTCTTCGGCCAGGATGCCGTGGTCGGGGTAAGCGCCCAGCAGCGTCTCGATGATCACCCCTTCACAGGCGTGGTCGACCTCGGTGACGAAGTCGTTCGGGCTCTTGGTGTTGATGCGCAGAGCTTCGAGGTCCAGCGATGCGCGGTTGATGATGGCGCCGGCTGCACGTGCCGCCTTGATGGCGACATTGAGCATGGGATGTAGAGACGTTTGCAACATGCGTGGCACTCGCTGGGTAGAAGGGGCTGACAGGAGGAAAGAGCGTCGGGCGGCGGCAGACCTCGCCCGGATAATCGCGCGATTCTAGCTTCAGCCCCCTGGTTAACCCGTGGAATCCACACGCTTCGTGCTCATCAACACCAGCCATGCCGGCAATGTCGGTGCGACGGCGCGGGCGATGAAGGTGATGGGGTTTGCCGACCTCGTGCTGGTGGCGCCGCGCTTCCCCGACGTGCTGTGCCACGAGGAGGCCGTCGCCATGGCCAGCGGCGCCGCCGACATCCTGGCGCGTGCCCGCGTCGTGCCCACGCTGGCCGAAGCGCTCGACGGCGTGGACTTCGCCTGCGCCACCGCGATGACGCCGCGCGACTTCGGCCCGCCCACGCACGAGCCACGTCCGCTGTTCGCCCAACTGGCCGCTCACGAGAGTGCACCGCGCCTGGCGCTGGTGTTCGGCTCCGAGCGCTACGGCATGGCCAACGAGGACGTCTACCGCTGCCATGCGGTGCTGAGCATCCCCACGCACCCCGACTACGGCTCGCTGAACCTGGCCCAGGCCGTGCAGTTGCTGGCCTATGACCTGCGCCAGGCCCTAGGCGGTTTCGCCGTGCAGCCGCGCACGTCCGACCCCGAACTCGCCGATGCCCGTGCCGTGCAGGGACTGCTGGAGCACCTGCAGGCCGCGCTGACCGACATCGGCTACCTGGACCCGGCCGCACCGAGAAAGCTGATGCCGCGGCTGAACCAGTTGTTCAACCGCGCCAGCCTGACGAACGAGGAGGTCCACATCCTGCGCGGCATCGCACGTCAGATGAGCAAGACCGCAAGCCGCACGGGCTCTTGACCCGCCACCTACACTGGACCGCCCTTTCCAGCCCGCAGCCCCATGTTCCAGCGCCTGCGCGAAGACATCGCCCTGATCCTCGAACGCGATCCCGCCGCCCGCTCGGCCTGGGAGGTGCTGACCTGTTACCCGGGCCTGCACGCGCTGGTGTTCCACCGCCGCGCGAACTGGTTCTGGACGCACGGCTTCAAGTGGCTGGGGCGCTGGATCTCGCACTGGGGCCGCTTTTTCACCGGCATCGAGATCCACCCGGGCGCCAAGATCGGCCGCAAGGTCTTCATCGATCACGGCATGGGCATCGTCATCGGCGAGATGGCCGAGATCGGCGAGGGCTGCACCATTTACCAGGGCGTGACGCTGGGCGGCACCTCGCTGGTGAAGGGCGCCAAGCGTCACCCGACGCTGGGCCCGGGCGTCATCGTCGGCGCCAACGCCAGCGTGCTGGGCGGCTTCACGGTGGGTGCGGGCGCGCGCATCGGCTCGGGCGCGGTCGTCACCAAGCCGGTGCCGGCCGGTGCCACGGCCGTGGGCAACCCGGCCCGCATCATCGAGGCCGCCAGCGAGCAGGCCCGCGAGGCCGCAGCCGCCAAGATGGGCTTCTCGGCCTATGGCGTGACCCAGGGCGACGATCCGGTCGCGATGGCCATGCGCGGCCTCATCGACAGCGCCTCCGGCCATGAGCACCAGATCGCGCTGCTGTGGAGCGCCGTGTGCAAGCTGTCCACGCAGCAGGGTCGCCCCATCGGCGACTGCGTGCCCGACGACGCCCAGCGCGACGAGCAGTTCGACGCGGCCGAGATGAACCGGCTGGTCAAGTAGAGGCTGTGGCGGCTCGCGCGGGCCGCAACAAATGAAGCAATCGGCTGCGGCCCGTGAAACCGGGCTGATACCGCGGCTGGTGACAGTGACTCCTGTGCAGAACGTCGAGGTGGAGAGGGCTCTGCCGGCGTTCGATTCACAGGAGCTCACGCGATGATGACGATTGACGAAGGCATTGAGACCATTGGGGGCGAAACCTGGTCGGTGATGACCGCGGACGGCGACGACAGCAACGACTACTTCGAGGCGACGGCCGAGTACCTGCTGCAGGGTGTCGGTGAATGGCCCTGGACCGACGTCCCGATCGCGGCCTGGTGGATCGAGGCGCCCTGGGTCATCCATGCCAAGGGCGGCAACGACACCATCATTGCCGGCGACGAAGGCGATGTGGTCTACGGCGGCGAGGGGGATGACGTGCTCAAGGGGCTGGATGGCGAGGACCATCTGCTCGGCGAGTCCGGCGACGACCAGATCCACGGGGGGGCCATGGGCGACTGGCTCAACGGCGGCTCCGGCAACGACAAGCTCTATGGCGGCGATGGCAATGACGACATCGACGGTGCCGACAACGACGACCTGATCTACGGCGAGGCCGGCAACGACAGCATGCGCGGCGGCGGCGGCAACGACTGGCTGGACGGCGGCTCCGGCAGCAACCAGATGGCCGGCCAGTCGGGCGACGACGGCTACATCGTCCGCGACGCGCTGAACGACCTGGTCATAGAAAAGGTCGGCGAGGGCCATGACACGGTCCACATGCTGACCGGCAGCTACACGCTGGCCGATCAGGTAGAGGTCTTGCGCGTGCATTCCGGCTGGAGCGGCGCCGTCACGATGAACGGCAACGGCCAGGCCAACGAACTCTACGGCGGCAGCAAGGCCGACAGGCTGTACGGCAACAGTGGAGATGACTGTCTGTACGGCGGTGCCGGCAACGACACGCTGAGTGGCGGTGAAGGCGACGACTACCTCGATGGCGATCTCGGCGCCGACACGCTGACCGGCGGCAACGGCAACGACACCTACGTGGTCGATGCCAGCGCCGACCTCATCGTCGAAGCGGTCAACGGCGGCATCGACACGGTTGACTCGCTGCTGTCGGACACCACCCTGGCCGGCAACGTGGAGAACCTGCGCCTCATCGCCAGCGGCCAGGCCGATGCAACCGGCAACGCGCTGGCCAACGAGATCGCCGGCAACAACCACGCCAACGTCATCGAAGGCCTGGGCGGCAACGACACCGTCCATGCACACGGCGGCGACGACTGGGTCTACGGCGGCGAGGGCGGCGACCACATCGACGGCGGTATCGGCAACGACCGCCTGTACGGCGAGGCCGGCAACGACAAGCTCTACGGCTCGCTGGGCGTGGACTACCTCTGGGGTGGTGCCGGCAACGACATCGTCAGCGGTGGCAGCGAGGGCGACCTGCTGAACGGCGACGACGGCAACGACATCATGCAGGGCGACGCCGGCAACGACTTCGTCAACGGCGGCGCCGGTGCCGACTACCTGAATGGCGGTGAAGGCAACGACCAGATCAACGGCGGCGCCGGCAACGATCTGCTGGTGGGCGGCGCGGGCAACGACGTCTTCAAGTACGGCAGCCTGTCCGATTCCAGCGCCACGCTGTGGGACTCCATCAGCGATTTCCTGCAGGGCGCGGACAAGATCGACCTGTCGGCCATCGACGCCGACACGACGGTGGCGGGCAACCAGGCCTTCCACTTCACCGGCAGCCGCCCGTTCTTCACGTCCGCGGGCGACCTGTGGATCGTGTCGGCCCAGGGCGAGACCCAGCTCTATGGCGACGTCAACGGCGATGGCCTTGAGGACTTCCGCATCGACGTGGCCTACAGCGGCCTGGGCGCCGCCGACTTCGTGCTCTGACCAACACGCACCCGCGTCCGGCGCGGGCGTCGCGCACAATCGCGGGCTTACGAGTCTTGCGAGCTGCCGACGCCCGTGCCTTTCTCATTGCGCTCCGGCCTGAGACGCCTGCTGATCGGCCTGGCCCTGACGGGTGCGGGCGGCGGCTTGCATGCCGCGCCGGAGCCGCGCCACGAGCGCCTGGCCGATATCGCCTTCCAGCACGTCACGCAGGACCAGGGGCTGCCCAACGCCATCGCGACAACGCTGGCCGAGGACGGGCGGGGCTTTCTGTGGATAGGCAGCCCGGGCGGACTGTCGCGCTGGGACGGCTACCGCTTCCGTGTCTACCAAGCCGATCCGCAGCGCGACGGCGCGCTGCCGGACAACTACGTGCAGGCGCTGCACGGCGACCCCAGCGGCCGGCTGTGGGTGGGCACCACGTCGGCCGGCCTGCTGCGCCACGACCCGGCGACGGACCGTTTCGTGCGCTACCCGGTGGGCGGCGATACCGGGCTCAGTCATGTCAGCGTGCGCCAGATGCAGGACGACGGTGTCGGTGGGCTGTGGATCGTCACCGACGGCGGACTGGACCGGCTGGACCCGGCCAACGGCCATATCCAGCACGCCAGCCGCGGTTGGGCGGCGGCTGCCGGTATGCAGGTGCGCGTGTTGCTGCGCGACCGCCGCGGTGCGCTGTGGCTGGGCAGTGCGGCCGGCCTGTTCCGGCGCGAGCCCGGCCGCGTGGGGCTGGTGGCCGTGCCGCTGCGCGGCGGCACGACTGTGCAGCCCGAGGTGTTGCGCCAGGACAGCGCGGGCCGCATCTGGGTGGGCAGCCTGCAGCACGGCGTGTTCGTGCTGCCCGACGAGGGCCGGGGCCCGGCGCAACCGGTGCGCGAGCATGCCATGCCCGACGGCCAGGACGTGCTGCGCGACAGCCAGATCGCCGGCATGGTCGAGGTGCAACCGGGCGAGATGTGGATCGCGACGCAGGCCCAAGGCCTGGTGGCCGTGAACCTGGACCAGGCGGACACGCGCCGCATCCGCCACGTGCCGGCCTGGCCCATGAGCCTGGCCGACAACGCGCTGCGCGCGCTGTACCGGGACCGGGCCGGCCTGGTCTGGGTGGCCACGAACCGTGGCCTGAGCCGCCACGACCCGCGCCAGAGCGGCGTGCTGTCGCGCTTCGGCGTGACGCCCGACGGCGGCGATGCGCTGGACGCGCGCTTCGTCAGCACCGAGATCAGCTGGATAGAGCCGCGCCCCGACGGAGGCCTGTGGCTGGGCACGCACAAGAGTGGCGTGGACATCCTGGCCGCCGGCGGCCAGCGCGTGGGCGCGCTGCGGCCCGACGCGACCCGGCCCGACGCCGCGCTGCCGGCCGACATCGTGCTGGCCATGGCGTCCGCGCCGGATGGCAGCGTCTTCATCGGCACCAAGCGCGGCCTCTACCGTGCCGACGCGGCAGGGCGGCGCGTCGCGCGCGTGTCGCTGCCGGGTCGCGACCCCGCCGCGTCGGTGTGGGCACTGCTGGCCGATGGCGATGATCTGTGGGTGGGCGGTCAGGCCGACGGCCTGTGGCGGCTGGACCTGCGCTCGGGCCGTGGCGAGGCCGTCACGCTGGCCGCGCCTGGCCTCAGCGACCAGCGCGTGACCGTGCTCGCCCGGAGCACGCGCGAACCCGGCGTGCTGTGGGTGGGCACGCGCCACGGCCTGAACCGCATCGCGCTGACGTCGCGCCAGGTCACGCAGTGGCTGCCGGGGCCGGTGCAGGCCGGCACGCTGTCGGCCGGTTTCATCACGGCGCTGCTGACCGACGAGCGCGGCCGGCTGTGGGTGGGCAGCTATGGCGGTGGCATCGACGTGCTGCCGGCGCCGGCGCAGGGCGGCGCACCCCGGCGCCTGGGCTTGGCCGAAGGCCTGCCGGACAGCACGGTGAACGCCTTGCTGCAGGACCTGCGGGGCCGCGTCTGGGCCAGCACCGACAACGGCCTGGCGCGCATCGATGCGGCCAGCCTGGCGGTGACCGCGCTGCGCCGCGCCGAGGGCGTGGTGTTCCCGACTTATTGGACCGGCTCGGCCGCGCGCACCGCGCGCGGCGAACTGCTGTTCGGCGGAGCGGGCGGCATGACCGTGGTGCTGCCGGAGAAGCTGCAGAGCTGGAGCTACCGGCCGACGGTGCTGGTCACCGACCTGAAGCTGGGCGGCGAGACGGTGTCACTGGACCCGGCCGGCCCAGGGCTGACCTTGCGCCCCGAGGCCAACAGCATCGCCGTGGAGTTCTCGTCGACCGACTTCTCTGCGCCCGAGCGCAACCGCTTCGCCCACAAGCTGGAAGGCTATGACGCCGACTGGGTGGCCAGCGACGCGTCGCGTCGCCTGGCGGCCTATGCCAACCTGCCGCCGGGCGAGTACCGGCTGCGGCTGCGCGCCTCCAACCGCGACGGCCTGTGGAGCGAGCGCGAGCAGGTGCTGCCGCTGCGCGTGCTGCCGGCCTGGCACCAGACCTGGTGGTTCCGCGCCGGCCTGGCGCTGGGGCTGGGCCTGCTGCTGCTGACGGCCGTGCGGCTGCGCACGCGGCTGCTGCGCCATCGACAACGCGAGCTGGAGGACAAGGTGCGCCAGCGCACTGCCGAGCTGGAGGCGCTGCACCGCACGCTGGAGCAGAAGTCGGCCGAGCTGCAGATGAGCAGCGTGACCGACCCGCTGACCGGCCTGCACAATCGTCGCTTCCTGGCCGAGCACATCGAGCAGGACCTGGCCGCCAGCCTGCGCCGTGCGCAGGAAACGCTCGCAGCCGGCGGTCAGCCGCTGGATACGGACAGCGTGTTCCTGCTGCTGGACGTGGATGCCTTCAAGCGCATCAACGATCGCTACGGCCATGCGGCCGGCGACGCGGTGCTGGTGCAGTTCGGAGCGCGGTTGCGTTCGGTGCTGCGCGAGTCCGACTACCTGGTGCGCTGGGGCGGCGAGGAGTTTCTGGCCGTGGCCCGGGACACCGACCGTGCGCGTGCCGAGGAACTGGCCGAGCGCATGCGGGTGGTCATCGCGGGCTCGCCCTTCACGCTTGACGACGGTGGCGAGATCGACGTGAACTGCTCCATCGGTTTCGCATGCATGCCGTTCGAGCCGGAACGGCCCCAGGCGCGCAACTGGCAGCAGGTCGTCAAGCTGGCCGACGTGGGCCTCTATGCGGCCAAGCGCTCGGGCCGCAATGCCTGGGTGGGCGTCCACACGGCACTCGGCCGTGCGGCGCTGGGCCGCCAGGTGGTGGGCGGCTTCGGCATCAGCAGCAACCGGCCGCTGGACGATGTCGCCGCCGCCATGGGCTCGCCGGCCGAACCCGGTGCGGTCATCGACTAGGGCGCAGGGCGCTCTTGGGCCGGAAGGCCTTGCAGACTTCGTCGCGCGTTTCGAGGTAGGGCCCGCCGATCAGGTCGATGCAGTAGGGCACGGCGGCGAAGATGCCGCTGGCCTTCTCGTGGCCGGCCAGTGTTTCGGCGATCGCCTTGGGCTGGCCGGGCAGGTTGATGATGAGCGCCTGGCCACGGATGACGGCGACCTGTCGAGACAGGATGGCGGTGGGCACGAAGTGCAGCGAAATCTGGCGCATCTGTTCGCCGAAACCGGGCATCTCGCGGTCGGCCACCGCCAGCGTGGCTTCGGGCGTCACGTCACGCGGCGCGGGGCCGGTGCCGCCGGTGGTCAGCACCAGGTGGCAGTGCTCGGTGTCGACCAGTTCAACCAGCGCCGCCGAGATGCCGGCCTGCTCGTCGGGGATCAGGCGCGGCACGAACTCGACGGGGTTCAGCAGCGCGCCGGCCAACCAGTCCTTCAGCGCCGGCAGGCCCTTGTCTTCGTAGACGCCGCTGGACGCGCGGTCGCTGATGGAAACGATGCCGATGCGGACGGGATCACTCATCGCTCGCCGCGGCTTCGGACGCCTTGATGAACTGGAACAGCTCGCGGAAGGCGCGACCGCTGCGCTTCTCGGGCACGTTGGCGGCGTCCTTGCGCGCGGCGCGCACGAGGTTGCGCAGCTGCTGGATGTCCACGCTCTGGTGCTCGGCGAGGAACTCCTGCAGCGCGTCGTCGCTGGCCAGCAGGCGTTCGCGCCAGCGCTCGGACTGGTGCAGCTTCAGGCTGTCCTGCGCATGGCCCAGCTTGAAGGCGGCGACCGCCTCGCGGATGGGCTCGGGGTCGACCTTGCGCATCAGCTTGCCGATGTACTGCATCTGGCGGCGCTTGCCCTCGAAGTTGGTGATCTTCTTGGCGGCCTTCAGGGCGTCGTACAGGATCTCGGGCAGCGCCAGTGGCTCCCAGCGGCTCTCGGGCAGGGCCAGCAGGTCGTCGCCCAGCTTTTGCAGCGCGGTCATGTCGCGCTTCATCTGGGACTTGCTGGGGCGGTCGAAGTCGTCGTCGTCTTCGAATTCAGGAGTGTTGTCTTGCATCGGTGGCCGTCTACAGGCGAGGCCTATGATTGTCGCCCACTCGATTTGCCTCGAATTCATGTCCCAAGCCCAAGACGGTTTCGCCTACAGCCCCGAGCAGTTCCAGCAGTGGATTGAGGACGCTCTGTCAGAGGCGAAGAAGCTGGGCGCCAGCGATGCCGGCGCCGAGGTGTCGGAGGGCTGCGGCCTGTCGGTGTCGGCACGGCTGGGCCAGCTGGAGAACGTGGAGCGCAACCGCGACAAGTCGCTGGGCATCTCGGTCTACCTTGGCCAGCGGCGCGGCAATGCCAGCACCTCGGACTTCTCGGCGCAGGCCATCCGCGACACGGTGCGTGCGGCCTACGACATCGCGCGCTTCACGGCCGAGGACGAGTTCGCCGGCCTGCCCGACGAAGCGGACCTGGCCCTGGATGCGGCCCAGCGGCCGGAGCTGGACCTGTTCCATCCCTGGGCCATCGATGCCGCGCAGGCCGCCGAGATCGCGCTGCGCTGCGAGGCCGCGGCGCTGGGGGTCGACAAGCGCATCACCAACAGCGAGGGCGCGGCGGTGTCGGCGCAGCAGTCGCACTTCTGGATGGGCAATACGCGCGGCTTCCGCGGCGGCTATGCCAGCTCGCGCCATTCGATCTCGGTGGCTCCCATCGCCGGCCGCGGCAACGACATGCAGCGCGACGCCTGGTACAGCTCCATGCGCGATGCGGCCGACCTGGCGTCTGCCGAGGCGGTGGGCCGCTATGCGTCGGAGCGTGCGCTGTCGCGCCTGAAGGCCCGCAAGGTCGCGACGGCCGAGGTGCCGGTGCTGTTCGAGAGCACGGTGGCCATCGGCCTGCTGGGCGCGCTGGTGCAGGCCACCAGCGGCGGTGCGCTGTACCGCCGCACCAGCTTCCTGCTGGACAGCCTGGGCCAGCCCGTCGTGGCCTCGCACATCGACATCGCCGAGGACCCGCACGTGAAGAAGGGCAAGGGCAGTTCGCCGTTCGACGACGAGGGCGTCGTCACGCGAGCCCGCTCGGTGGTGCAGGGCGGCGTGCTGCAGGGCTATTTCCTGTCCAGCTACTCGGCGCGCAAGCTGGGCATGCAGACCACCGGCCACGCCGGCGGCTCGCACAACCTGCGCATGAGCAGCCGGGCCACCGCGCCCGGCGACGACCTCGCGACGATGATCCGCCGTCTGGGGCGTGGCCTGCTGGTCACCGAGCTGATGGGGCAGGGTGTGAACTACGTGACCGGCGATTACTCGCGCGGCGCCAGCGGCTACTGGGTGGAGAACGGCGAGATCGCCTTCCCGGTCCACGAGGTGACCATCGCCGGCAACCTGAAGGACATGCTGCAGAACATCGTCGGCATCGGCTCCGACGAGTACAGCATGGGCACCAAGACGGTGGGCTCGGTGCTGGTCACGGGCATGAAGCTGGCGGGTAACTGACACCGTTGCGCACGGGTAAGCACGGGTCCGGCGCGGCCCGGCGCGCTTCCTAGAATCGGCCGGCTTTTTCACAACAGACCGATCACAGGAGACCCTCATGGAACGCCGTTCCTTCGTCCGCCAGGCCGGCCTCGCCGGCGTGCTGGCCGCCGGTGCCGCCCCGGCCATCGTGCAAGCCCAGGCGCAGGTGCGCTGGCGCCTCGCGTCGAGCTTCCCGAAGTCGTTGGACACCATCTTCGGCGCGGCCGACGTGTTCGCGAAGAAGGTCTCCGAGATGACCGGCGGCAAGTTCCAGGTCTCGGTGCACGCGGGCGGCGAGATCGTGCCCGCGCTGCAGGTCGTCGATGCGGTGCAGGCCGGCACGGTCGAGATCGCGCACACCGCGCCCTACTACTTCTTCGGCAAGGACGAGACCTTTGCGCTGGGCTGCGCCATCCCCTTCGGGCTGAACAGCCGCCAGATGACGGCCTGGATGGTGGAGGGCAATGGCCTGAAGCTGATGCGTGACTTCTATCGCAACTACAACATCATCAGCTTCCCCGGCGGCAACACCGGCGCGCAGATGGGTGGCTGGTACCGCAAGGAGATCAAGAGCGTCGCCGACATGAAGGGCCTGAAGATCCGCATCGGCGGCTTCGCCGGCCGCGTGGTCGAGCGCATGGGCGCGGTGCCGCAGCAGATTGCCGGCGGCGAGATCTACTCCGCGCTGGAGAAGGGCACCATCGACGCCGCCGAGTGGGTGGGCCCCTACGACGACCAGAAGCTGGGCTTCAACAAGGTCGCGCCCAACTACTACTACCCCGGCTGGTGGGAAGGCGGCCCGCAGCTGGACTTCTTCATCAACACCAAGGCCTATGACTCGCTCTCAAACGAGTACAAGGCCGTCGTCGAGGCCGCGTCGGCGCTGGCCCACGTCGAGATGCAGGCGCGCTATGACGCCAAGAACCCTCAGGCGCTGAAGCAGCTGGTGGGCTCGGGCACCAAGCTGTTCCGCTTCCCCAAGGACGTCATGGAGGCCGCCTTCAAGGAGTCCATGGCCATCTACGCCGAGCTGTCGGCCAAGAACCCGAACTGGAAGAAGGTCTACGAGGACTACGCCAGCTTCCGCCGCGACCAGAACCTGTG
>CAMLKW010000081.1 GCA_946480605.1 uncultured Roseateles sp.
GGCCGCCGGCGCCGCTGGCGCGGAAGGTGTCGGTGCGCACGTCGGCCGGGTTGATGTCGATCTCGATGGAGTCGTCGATCTCCGGGTAGACGAACAGCGACGCGAACGACGTGTGCCGGCCGCCGGATGAGTCGAACGGCGACTTGCGGACGAGGCGGTGCACGCCGGTCTCGGTGCGCAGCAGGCCGAAGGCGTACTCGCCTTCCACCTTGATGGTGGCGCTCTTGATGCCGGCCACGTCGCCCGGCGTCTCGTCTTCCAGCGTGGCCTTGAAGCCCTTGCGTTCGCAGTACTTCAGGTACTGGCGCAGCAGCATGCCGGCCCAGTCGCAGGCCTCGGTGCCGCCGGCGCCGGCCTGGATGTCGATGAAGCAGTTGCTCGGGTCGGCCGGGTTGTTGAACATGCGGCGGAACTCGAGTTCCTCGACCTTGGTGCGCAACGTCGCCGCATCGGCCTCGATGGCCAGCATGCCCGCCTCATCGCCTTCCTCACGGCTCATTTCGAACAACTCGGCGTTGTCGGCCAGCGAGGAGGTCAGGTGGTTGATGGTCTCGACCACCGTTTCGAGCTGGCGCTTCTCCTTGCCCAGCTCCTGTGCGCGCTTGGGATCGTTCCAGACGTTGGGATTTTCCAGCGCGGCGTTGACTTCGTTCAGTCGCAGTGCTTTGCGATCGAAGTCAAAGATACCCCCTTAGCGCGTCGGTGCGCGCTGAGAGGTCGGCCAGGGAATTGCCGATTTGGTTGATGTGTTCGATGTCCATGACGGAGCGTGTCGGATTGGCAAAGCGGTGATTTTCTCATGGGCGAGAATGGGTCCCATGACGGTTTCTTCGCATGCCGACTACTGGCGCCGGACGCGGCGGCTGACCGCCTGGCTGCTGCTGGCCTGGATGGTGGTCGCGTTCGCGCCGGTCTATTTCGCGCGGGAGCTGAGCCTGGAGGTGTTTGGCTGGCCGCTGGCCTTCTGGCTGGCGTCGCAAGGCGCGCTGCTGGGCTTCTGCGCCATCGTCATCGTCTACGCGCGCGCCATGAACCGGCTGGATGCGCAGGCGTCCGGCGAGTCGGGCTGACCGCTCAGCGCTGCCGCACCGCGTTCTCCATGCGGCGGGTCTCGGCCTCGCCGAAGTGCCGCACATAGCACTGCCTCACCCAGCCCGTCTTGACCAGCACCGCCAGCTGCTGTGCCAGCAGCGCAATCGTGTGCTGCGGCACGGCCTTGCGGTTCACGTACAGGCCCAGCACCTGCGGCCGGGCCTCGGGCTCGTCGATGAGGACCAGCTCGGGCGGCAACACGCCGTCGCGGCGCAGCTTCAGGTGCACGGCATTGGGCATCAGCGCCGCCTGCACGCGGCGGGCGGCCAGCTTGGCGCCGAGGTTGGCGAAGTCGGCGGAGTACTCGGCCCGGCGGATGGCGAGCAGTTGCTCCAGGTGGTCGTCGACGCGGCTGTTGGTGCGTATGCCGCGCACCACGCCCAGCGTGAGCTCCGGCCGGCGGATGAGGTCGGCCAGCCCGCGCAGGCCGTCCGCCGCCTCCGGCACCACCAGCAGGTCGTGCTTGGTGTAGCCATAGGGCAGGTAGGCGCCGACGGCGTCGCGCTCCGGGGTGCGCATCATGGACGTGATGATGTCGACCGCGCCGCGGTCGAAGTCCGCCAGCCCGCGGGCGCGCGGCAGGTAGCTGAGCATCAGGACACAGCCGGTGCGGGCCTGCAGCTCCCGCGTCAGGTCGGGGATGAAGCCGCGGACCTCGCCCTGCTCCAGGTAGCAGCCCAGCCCCAGGTCGGACACCGCCACCACCAGCGGCCGGCGGCAGCTGGCCCGCGCGCTGGCGGCACCGCACAGCGCCACCAGCGCCAGCCAGGCGCGGCGCCGGCTGAGCGTGAGAGGCGAGGCTTCGTGGCCGGTCATGGCTCCATTCTGCCGACGCAGATGCCGCCTTCAGGGCGCCGGGTGGGCCCGGGCCATGCTGGCGCGGGTCAAGCGAGAAATAGTTCCAGCCTGGCCGCCAGCGCCTCCGGCTGGTCGTGGTGCAGCATGTGGCCGGCGTCTTGCAGCACATGGCGCTGCACGTCGGGCACGACGGCCAGCCGCGCCTCGAACTCCTCGCGCGGGAAGCGGCTGCCCCAGAAGCGCGCCAACTGGTCGTCGCTGCCCTCGACCCAAAGCGTGGGCGCCGTGATGCGCTGCCAGCAGGCCAGCACCTCGGCCTTGCGGTACAGCACGGGGTTGGCCAGCTTGTGCGCCGGGTCGGCGTTGAGCTGGAAGCCCTCGGGGGTTTCGCGTGCCCAGTGCTGCGCCAGCCAGCCCGCCTTGTCGGCCGCCAACCGCGGGTTGTTCTTGCGCAGCCGCTCGGCCACGTCGGCCAGCGTCGCGTAGGGGCGCAGCGAGGGCGGCGCCTTCAGCTCGTCCAGCCAGCGCGCCAGCCGCTCGGGCGCGGCGGCGGGCGCCACGTCGGGCATGCCGAAGCCTTCCAGGTTGACCAGCCGGCGCACGCGGCCGGGCCGCACGCCGGCATAGCTCATCGCCACATTGCCGCCCATGCTGTGGCCCAACAGGTCCACGGGCGCGTCGGGGCTGAGCAGGTCCAGCAGCGCGTCGAGGTCACCCAGGTAGTCGGGGAACCAATAGCAGTCGGCGCCGCTCGTCGCGCTGAGGCCGAAGCCGCGCCAGTCCAGCGCGATGACCTCGCGGTCGGCGCGCATCGCATCGACGACGAACTGGAACGAGGCGCCCACGTCCATCCAGCCGTGCACCATCACCAGCGGCGGGCGGCCGGGCGAGGCTTCGCCCCAGCGCAGGATGTGATGACGCAGGCCACGAAGGCTGACGAAGTCGCTGCGATGGACGCGACGAGGCGCATAGACATGGGGCATATCCGCACTTTAGGACAGCCCAGTCCGCTGACAATGCCGTCACCATGCCCGCACCCCGCCACGACATCCGCGCCGCCGAGCCGCGCGACCTGAATGCCATCGTCCAGCTCATCGGTGAACTGGCCGAGTTCGAGAACCTGACGCATCTGCTGGAGGTCACGCCCGACCGGCTGGAGCCGCACCTGTTCGGCGACGAGCCTTCCGCCGAGTGTCTGGTGGGCGAGGTGGATGGCCAGGTGGTCGCCTTTGCGCTGTTCTACAAGAACTTCTCCACCTTTCTGTCCAAGCCGGGCCTGTACCTGGAAGACCTGTACGTGCGCCCGGCGCACCGCCGCAGCGGCCTGGGCAAGGCGCTGCTGATCCAGCTCGCCCAGCTGGCTTGCGAGCGCGGCTATGGCCGTTTCGACTGGACCGTGCTGGACTGGAACGAGGACGCCATCCGCTTCTACGAGAAGCTGGGCGCCGAGGTGCTGCCGGACTGGCGCATCTGCCGCCTGACCGGCGATGCACTGGAGCGTTATGCCGACGGCGACCGTCCCAGCATGTGGTCGCCCTCGGCCTGGCTGGGGCTCTGAGCTCGTCCTCACTTTCGACTAATTCGGGCTCACTAGCATCCGTTGCCCCGCCGATGGCAGCGGGGGTTTTGCGGAGGCCGCTTGAACACCCGAATCCATGTGAACGGTGCCACGCATGTCGTGGATGCCGAACCCGACACGCCTCTGCTGTGGGTGCTGCGTGACCATCTCAGCCTGACCGGCACCAAGTTCGGCTGCGGTGCGGGCGTCTGTGGCGCCTGCAGCGTGCACCTGAACGGCCAGCTCGCGCGCAGCTGCGTGATGCCGCTGTCGGCCGTGGGGGAGGCCAGGGTCGCCACCATCGAGGCCTTGTCGCCCGACCGCTCGCACCGGCTGCAGCAGGCCTGGATCGCCGAGCAGGTGCCGCAGTGCGGCTACTGCCAGTCCGGCATGCTGATGGCTGCGGCGGCGCTGCTGGCGCATACGCCCCGGCCCACCGACGAGGACATCGACGCCGCCGTCACCAACCTGTGCCGCTGCGGAACCTATTCGCGCATCCGCCGCGCCATCAAGGCGGCCAGCGCATGAGTGCGGCCCCACTGAACCGGCGGGACTTCCTCAAGTCGGGCGCACTGCTGATCCCCCTCGGCGCATCGGCGCAGGCCGCGGCGCCAACGCACGTGGCGCACTGGGTGCGCATCGCCGCTGACGGCACGGTCACGCTGCTGTCCAACACCAGCGAGATCGGCCAGGGCACCGGCACGGCCATCGCGCAGATCCTGGCGGACGAGCTGGACCTGGACTGGTCGCGCGTGCGCATCGAGATGGCGCCCATCGAGGCGCGCTACTTCAACCCCGGCCGCAATGAGTACGCCACCTACGGCAGCAGCGGCATCGGCATGCAGTACGACATGCTGCGCAAGGCGGGCGCGCAGGGGCGGGCTGTGCTGATGCAGGCGGCGGCGCGGCGCTGGGGTGTGGTGCCTGCGGCCTGCGACACCCGCGACGGCGCCGTGCTGCATGCGGCCAGCGGTCGTCGCCTGGCCTACGCCGAGCTGGTGGCGCAGGCCGCGCAGCTGCCGCTGCCCGAGGCGCCGCCGCTGATGCCGCGCGAGCGCCTGCGCTACGTCGGCCGCGACGTGCCGCGGCTGGACCTGCCGGCCAAGACCGACGGCTCGGCCGTGTTCGGCATCGACGTGCGCCTGCCCGGCCTGCTGCGCGCCGCCATCCTGCAGTGCCCTTCGTTCGGCGGCCGGCTGCAGGACGTGGACCCGGCGCCCGCGCTGGCGATGCGTGGCGTCCGCCAGGTTGTGAGGCTCGATGACGCGGTCGTTGTGGTCGCCGACACCTGGTGGCGCGCCCGCACGGCGTTGGCGGCGTTGAAGCCGCATTGGGATCTGCGTCAGGCCAGCCGCCACAGCACCGCCGGCCATGCCGCCGCGCTGCGTCGGGCCGTCGGCAAGGACGGGCCCTTGCACGTGCCGCCCAACAGCAACGCCAAGGACTTGCTGGCCCGCCACGCCAAGGCCGCCGTCGGGCGCGCCAGCCTGCAGAGCGTCTACACCGTGCCCTTCCTCGCCCACGCGACGATGGAGCCGATGAACGCGACGGCGCGGGTCGATGCCCGTGGCGCCGAGCTCTGGTTGCCCACGCAGATCCAGTCCTTCACGCGCGAAGCGGTCGCGCAGGCGCTGGGCCTCACGCCCGAGCAGGTGACGCTGCACACCACGCTGGCCGGAGGCGGCTTCGGCCGGCGCATGGAGTTGGATTTCGCGCTGCAGGCCGCGCGCATCGCCGCGCAGTGCGGTGGCGCACCGGTGCAGCTGATCTGGAGCCGCGAGGAGGATATGCGGCACGACTACTACCGCCCTGCCGCCGCCGTGAAGCTGAGCGCCTGGACCGACCGCGACGGCCTGCTCGCGGCGTTGCGCACAGACATGGCCTGCGAGTCGCTGTTCCACTACACCGGCGAAGGGGCCTTGCGCGACCTCGCCACGCCGGTAGACCCCAGCGCCGTCGGCGAACTGCCCGACTACTACCGCGGCGTGGCGCTGCGCACCCACGTCACCACGGTGGACGCCGGCGTGCCGGTCGGCTTCTGGCGCTCGGTGGCGGCCAGCCAGAACGTGTTCGCCTATGAATGCCTGATCGACGAGCTGGCCCGGCGCGCGCGCACCGACGCCTTGGCCTACCGCCGCCGCCTGCTGGCCGGCGACGCGCGCTCGCTGGCGCTGCTGGACGTGCTGGCCGCGCGCTCCCGCTGGGGCCGGGGCTTGCCGGGGCGCCACCACGGCTTGGCGTTCTCGAAGGCCAACGGCAGCATCGTCGCCCATGTCGTCGAGGTGTCGGTCGATGCGACCCGGCGCGTCACCCTCCACCAGGTCTGGACGGCCATCGACTGCGGCATCGCCATCAACCCCGCCAACGTGCGGGCACAGGTCGAGGGCAGCATCGTGTTCGCGCTGTCGGCTGCCTTTTTCGGCCAGATCACGCTGAAGCACGGCGCCGTCGAGCAGTCCAACTTCTCGGACTACCCGCTGGTCACGATGGCGCAGACACCGCCCTGCGAGGTCATCGTGATGGACAGCACCGAGAAGCCCGGCGGCGCCGGCGAGGAAGCGGTGGGCGGCTTCGCGCCGGCCTTGGTCAACGCCCTCGCGTCGGCCACCGGGCGGCGGCTGCTTTCGCTGCCCCTGGCCAGCCACGGCTACCGGCTCTGATCGCCCCGCCCCCCGGGCTTGCCCTGAGCCCGGGCCGGGGCCGGCTGGCTAGCATCAGCGCCCCTTCTCCCTACTCGGGTGGCCCATGGCGGTGGACCGATACGCGCAGCTGCATGCCGACTTCCGCTGGCAGGTGCCCGACGACTTCAACATCGCCGAAGCCTGCTGCGGCCGCTGGGCGCGCGACACGCCCGAGGCCACGGCCATCCATTTCGACAGCGAGAGCGGCTGTCGCGCCAGTTACAGCTATGCGCAGCTGCAGCGTGCCGCCAACCGCTTGTCCAACGCGCTGCTGGCCCAGGGCGTGCGCCGCGGCCACCGCGTCGCCATCGTGCTGCCGCAGCGCTTCGAGACGGCGGTGGCCCACATGGCCATCCAGCAGATCGGCGCCGTCGCCATGCCGCTGTCCATGCTGTTCGGTGCCGAGGCGCTGGAGTACCGGCTGCAGGACAGCGGCGCCGTGCTGGCGATCGCGGCCTGCGAGGTGCTGCCGGTGCTGCGCGAGGCGCGGGCGCGCTGCCCCGCGCTGCGCCGCATCCTCGTCGTGGGCCAATGCCGCGTGGACTGCGACGAGCTGCCGTGGATGCAGGCGCTGCAGGCCGAGGCCGCCCGCTTCAAGCCGGTGGCGACGCGCGCCGACGACCCCGCCATCCTGATCTACACCAGCGGCACCACCGGCAACCCCAAGGGCGCGCTGATCCCGCAGCGGGCGCTGATCGGCAACCTCAGCGGCTTCGTCGCCAGCCAGAACTGGTTCGGCTTCGATCCCTTCCACATCGAGCGGCCCAGCGACGCCGTGTTCTGGAGCCCGGCCGACTGGGCCTGGACCGGCGGCCTGATGGACGCGCTGCTGCCCACGCTCTATTTCGGCCGGCCCATCGTGGCCTGGCAGGGGCGTTTCTCGGCGGCCAAGGCCTTCGAGCTGATGGCCGGCTACGGCGTCACGCATGCCTTCCTGTTCCCGACGGCGCTGAAGGCCATGATGAAGGCCGAGCCTCATCCCGGGCGACACGCGCTGAAGCTGCAGGCCCTGATGAGCGCCGGCGAGGCCGTCGGCGACGCGGTGTTCAGCTGGTGCCGCGACGTGCTGGGCGTGCCGGTCAACGAGATGTTCGGCCAGACCGAGATGAACTACGTGGTCGGCAACTGCCAGGCGCTGTGGCCGGCCAGGCCGGGCAGCATGGGTCGAGCCTACCCCGGCCACCGCGTGGCCGTCATCGATGACGACGGCCGCGAGTGCGCGCCGGGCGTCACCGGCGAGGTGGCCGTACACGCGCGTGACCGCCACGGCGAGCCCGACCCGGTGTTCTTCCTGGGCTACTGGAACAACGAAGCGGCGACCCGCGCCAAGTTCACCGGCGACCCCGCCGACAGCTGGTGCCGCACCGGCGACCTGGCGCGCCTGGACGCCGACGGCACGCTCTGGTACGAGGGCCGCGCGGACGACGTGTTCAAGAGCGCCGGCTACCGCATCGGGCCCGGCGAGATCGAGAACTGCCTGCTCAAGCATCCGGCGGTGGCCAACGCGGCCGTGGTGCCCAAGCCCGACGCCGAGCGTGGCGCGCTGGTGAAGGCCTATGTGGTGCTGGCCGAGGGCTGGGCGGGCGACGCGGCGCTGGTGGAGGCCTTGCAGGCGCACGTGAAGGCGCGGCTGGCGCCCTACGAGTACCCCAAGGAGATCGAGTTCATCGAGGCGCTGCCCATGACCACCACCGGCAAGGTGCAGCGCCGCGTGCTGCGGCTGCAGGAGCAGACGCGTGCTCAGGCAGGCTCAGCTCACCTGCACTTGTAGGGCTTGCCCATCATGCGCGGCGCGCGAGGCGCGACGTTGCCGTTGAAGGGGTCCGTGTCGCTGATGCGCGAGCGGAAGATCTCCACGCAGGTGTTGCCGCGGCGCATGACGCTGCGGTGCTCGCCGAGGGCGCCGACGGCCTGGACGTTGTTCTCGCTGGTCTTCTCTTCCACCCAGGCGCCGGCGCCGCCGGTGGCGTCGGCGATGCGGTCTTCCAGCGTCAGGCGTGGCGTGTTGCTGCGCGGGTCGTCCAGCGCCGGGTTGCGCGCCGCCGCGGCCGACGCGGCGTAGCCGGGCGGCAGTGTCAGGCGCAGCGGCGCGCGCGGTGGCGCAGCGGCGGGCGCCGCGACCTCCGGGGGCGGCAGCGTGATCGCGGTGGACGGTTGCGTGTCGGCGGGCAGCGGGATGGCGGGCATGATCGGCACCGCAGCGGGCACCGGTGCCACGGTGCGCGCGACGGGGAGCGGCCGTGATTCGCGGGGCGGCGCGGCGGCCACCTTGGGAGGCAGCAGCCGCAGCGTCACCAGCCGCCGCTCGCCCTGCCCGGGCTGCGGCGCACGGTGCAGCCACAGCGCCGCCAGCAGCCCGGCGTGCAGGGCGATGACGAACAGGCGCGCCGGCCAGCGGTGGTGCATGGCTGCGCTCGACCGCTCAGAGCTTCAGGGACAGCTTGCTGCCGGGCGGTGGCACGAGCCGGGCCGCGTCGGGCCAGTTCTCCTGGCCGGTCAGCACGGTGCAGGGGCGGCTCTTCTCGCCCTTCTTCGTGTCGGGTTCGCGCTCGTTGGGCGTCTGCGGCAGCGGTAGCCCCAGCAACTGGCCGCCGGCATCGCGCCATTCCAGCTCCCAGGTGGGCGTGTCGCTGCAGATGCGCACGCCCTGGCCGCGCGGGAACAGCCAGCGCAGATAGAAGGGCAGCAACTCCTCGCGCAGCGTGCGGCCCACGCGCAGGATCTGGCGCACCTTGGCCAGATCCAGTTGTTCGGGCGGCGTGGTCAGCGCGATGCTGCCGCGCACGGCCATCTGGCCCTTGGCCGCGTTGGTGGCCAGGTCGGCGGTCTTGGCCTCGGCCTCGGGCAGGATGGGCAGGTCGAAGCGGCCTTCGGCATCAAGCTTGATCGGATGATCGGCCTCGTCGCTGCGCACGGCCAGCCGGATGTCGGCCAGCGGCTTCTTGCTCTTCGCGCTGTCGACCTGGAAGTCCATGCGGAACAGGCCCTCGCCGTACTGGCGCATCTTGCTGAGCACGGTGTTGATCTGTGCGTAGGGCATGACACTGCCATCGCGCTTCAGCTCGGTCATCACGGGGGGCAGCACATGGGTCTGGGCATGGGCGGCATCGGCCGCCAGCAGCAGTGAACAGATCAGGGGGCGCAGCATGGATCCTCAGTGGTCATCGTCGGGCGGCTCGGGGCCGGGTTCCCAGGCCAGCAGGTCGCCGGGCTGGCATTGCAGGACTTCGCAGATGCGGGCCAGCGTGTCGAAGCGCACGCCGCGCACCTTGCCGCTCTTGAGCAGCGACAGATTGGCCTCGGTGATGCCCACGCGCTCGGCCAGCTCGCGCGAACGCATCTTGCGGCGCGCGAGCATGACGTCGAGGGTGACGACGATGGGCATGTCAGCGGCGCCCGGCCGCCCGAAGGCGCTGACGCGCCCCCTCGGGGGGCGGTGAGCGAAGCGAGTGTGGGGGCGTCATTTCTTCAGACGAATTCAGCGTTCTCGTCGGCGACGCGGGCCGCCTCGTGCAGCACCTGCGCGAGCGCCAGCAGCAGCAGGCCGAACAGCAGCGCCAGGTAGTGGTCCGACGACAGGCCGAACCACAGCTGGCGTTCGCCCTGGGGGTTGCCCAGCGTCAGCGCCAGGATGGCCAGCATGCGGCCCAGCGGCTGGGCGGCGGCCAGCAGGCACAGCGCCAGGCCCAGCCGGCGCAGATGCCGGGCCGGCTGACGCGCCAGCAGCTCGCCGCGCGCGAAGCAGCCGAACAGCGCCCACATCTGCGACAGCGCGAACACGCTGACGCCGGCCGGCAACAGCGTGGCTAGCAGCGCACCGATGCGCGAGCCCATGTCCAGCTGGATCTTGGGAATGCCCCATTGCTGCGTGATCACCTCGGCCACCCAGTCGGGCTGGGCCCAGAACAGGAAGGGCATGGTGCCCAGGAACAGCGCACCCACCAGGCTCAGCACCCGCACGATCCACGCCAGGCGGCGTATGCGTCGCAGACCGTCGGTGGAGAAGGAGTCGGGCATGGTGGCCTTCGTGAAACGAGAAAAACTTACTGTAAAACAATAAATAGTTGCTGCATCAAGGAATTTTCACCAGCCCCCGAGAATGGCGGGATGAGCAAGAAGAGCAGCCATGTCAGCGAGACCCCGGCCACGCAGGCGCTGAAGCGCGCGGGCGTGAGCTACACCGAGCACCTCTACGACTACGTGGAACACGGCGGCACGGCCGAGTCGTCCAAGCAACTGGGCGTGGACGAGCATGCGGTGGTGAAGACGCTGGTCATGCAGGACGAGGCCCAGCAGCCGCTGATCGTGCTGATGCACGGCGACCGCACGGTCAGCCTGAAGGAGCTGGCGCGGCAGATCCCGTGCAAGAAGGTCGAGCCCTGCAAGCCCGAGGTGGCGCAACGCCACAGCGGCTACCAGGTGGGCGGCACCTCGCCGTTCGGCGTGCGCAAGGCCATGCCCGTGTTCGTCGAGGCCAGCATCCTGGCGTTGCCGAAGATCTGCATCAACGGCGGGCGGCGCGGCTACCTGGTGGGCATCGAGCCCCGCGTGCTGACCGAGCTGCTGGGCGCCAGGCCGGTGAACTGTGCGAACTGAGACGCCGCGCCGGCGGTGGGCCGGGCTGCATGAAAATGCCGTCCCATGCAAAACATCCTCCCCCTGCTGGCCGCCCTGGCCGGCTACCTGATCGGGTCGCTGTCCTTCGCCGTCATCGTCAGCCGCGTGATGGGCCTGTCGGACCCGCGTTCCTACGGCTCGGGCAACCCCGGCGCCACCAATGTGCTGCGCTCGGGCAACAAGGCCGCGGCCATCCTGACCCTGGTGTTCGACGCGCTGAAGGGCTACCTGCCCGTGCTGGCCGTGGCCATCTGGGGGCCGCGCTGGGGCCTGGGCGAAGGCACGGCCGCGCTGGTGGGCCTGGCGGCCTTCATCGGTCACCTGTGGCCGGTGTTCTTCAGGTTCCAGGGCGGCAAGGGCGTGGCCACGGCGGCCGGCGTCATCTTTGCGCTCAATCCGATCCTGGGGGTGGCGACGCTGGCGACCTGGGTCATCATTGCCTGGTTCAGCCGCTACTCCTCGCTGGCCGCCATCGTGTCGGCCGCGTTCGCGCCGATGTATCAGTTGCTGATTTGGGAAGCCGGCCCCACGGCGCTGGCCCTCATCATCATGGGCTTGCTGCTGGTGTGGCGCCACCAGGCCAACATCAAGAAACTGCTGGCCGGCACCGAGAGCAAGCTGGGCCAGAAGGCCGCCGGTGCCGCCAAGCCCGCCGTCAAAACCTCCACCAAGCCTCGAAAGAAATCATGAGCAATTCCGCCCCCGTCGAACGTTTTGACATCGGCGCCCGCCTGTCCGAGATGGCCGTCTACAACGGCGTCGCCTACCTGGCCGGCCAGGTCCCCGAGGACGCCACGGCCGACGTGACCGGCCAGACGGCCCAGGTGCTGGCCGCCATCGACAAGCTGCTGGCCCGTGCCGGCACCGACAAGACCCGCATCCTGCGCGCGCAGATCTTCCTGACCGACCGTGCCGACTTCGCCGGCATGAACGCCGCGTGGGACGCCTGGGTCGCCGAAGGCCACGCGCCGCCGCGGGCCACCGTCATCGCCGGCCTGGCCCGCCCGGAGTGGAAGGTCGAGATCGTCGTTACGGCCGCGGTGTAAGCACCCCGGCGCGTTCCAGCCAGAAACCGGTGTCGAAGCGCTGCTCGACACCGGTTTTTTCATTGACGAGCCAGAACTCGCGGCCGTCCGTACTGGCGCGCACCACCTCGCCCGCATGCCGCCCGGCCGTGACGCGTCGCCCCACCGCGCTGGCCGGGAAGCCCGGTTGACGCGCCAGCTCCTCCAGCGGCTGCGCGGTGCGCCCGTCGGCAGCCAGCCGCAGCTTATGCACCAGCGGCGCCAGGAAGGCGCCCGCGGCGTCGGCGGGCGACACGAACACCACCAGCTTGGCCTGCGCGCGGCTCAAGGCCACGTTCAGCAGGCGCTGCGCGTCCTCGCCGTGCAGGAAGGGCTGGGCGCCGTCGGCCGGGTCGAACAGCACCACCGGCGCCTCGCTGCCCTGGGCCCGGTGCACGGTGCTGACACGCAGCGATTCCGGCACGTCGCGGGTGCGCAAGGCCTGGCGGATCAGCGCGCGCTGCGCGCGGAACGGGGTCAGCACGATCAGCTCGTCGGGCCGCCAGGCGCCGCTTGCCAGCGCTGCCGAGATCAGCTCGGCGATGGCCTCGGCCGACTCGCGCCGCGCCGGCCCGCGCTCGTGGGCCGACCAGCCGCCGTCGCGCTGCACGCGGTGCAGGTGCACGTGGACGTCCGGGCCGATGTCACCCAGTGCCCGCTGCCGCGCGGCCAGCCAGTCCGCCGAGGCCGCGGCATCCACTGCCACGCGCAGCTTGCCGTCGTAGAACAGCTCGCTGACCAGATCGCCGATGGGCGCGGCCATGCGCGACTGCTCGTCCAGCAGCGCGACCGACGTGCCCGCGCGCGGCATCTCGGCGAACGCCGAACGCCCCAGCCAGCGGCGCGCGAGCCGGTCGTCGCTGCGCAGCACCGGCGACAGCTGCTGCGGGTCGCCCGCGAACAGCCGCGCGCGGCCCAGCGGCATCAAGGCCAGCGTGTGCGCGAGGCTGACCTGGCTGGCCTCGTCGAACACGACGAGGTCGAACGGCGGCTCGCCGTCGGTGGCCAGTTCGCGCAGCGACTTCAGCGTGAACGCGGCGCGCGTGGTCGTCATCGCCGCCAGCCGGCAGCGCAGCAGCACGCGCAGCGATGACGCGCGCAACTCGTCGCGCAACGCGGCCACGCGGTCGGCCCAGGTCTTCAGCGCGGTCGCATCGCGCGCCGGCGGCCGCTGGCTCTCGGTGCGGGCCAGCCGGGCGATCAACGCGCTGTCCTCGGTCGGGATCAGGTGCTCGCGGCCCTCGTAGGCGGCGGCGTCGAAGCGCGTGCCCAGTCGCTGAACGACGGGACGAAGATGCTCGCGCCGGCCCTTCTGCAGCGCCTTGTCGACGGCCAGCGTCGCCAGGTCCACCGCGTGGTTGGTGGTGGACAGCAGCAACACGCGCGCGTCGGGTCGCGTGTCCAGGTACTCGGCCAGCAGCACGCCGAGCGTCGTCGTCTTGCCGGTGCCGGGCGGTCCCCACAGGAAGGCGCTGCTGTGGCCGATGAGGCCCAGCGCCTGCCGCTGCGCCGTGCGCAGCCAGCGAAAGGGCGCGCCCGTCAGCGTCGGGCCGGCCTCGACGGTCTCGGGCCGGGACAGGTCCGGCAGGCAGGCCCACGCGCGCTCGGCCCAGGCCGTGTCCCACCACGCGTCGGCCACCGCGTTCAGGAAGCGTGTCGGGTACAGGCGGATCAGGTGGTCGGCTGGCGGCGGCGCGCTGCTGGCGTTCTGCAGCACCAGTTGATCGTCCTCGGCCACGACGGCCAGCACGCTGGCGCCGCCCTTGGCCGGGCTGCCCCACCAGGCGGAAGCGCCGTCCAGGCTGTCGTCCAGCAGCGCCTGCGCCGACGCCGCACCCGGCCGCTGGCCCTCGGCGAACACATAGCCCGGCTCCAGCGTCACGCGCCACAGCGGGCCGTCGCGTTCGCTCTTCAGCACCTTGAAGTCGTAGTACTCGGGCGTGGCCGACAGCTCGGCGCCCAGCGCCGCACGCACGTCGGCAAGGCTCATCGCGGGGTAAGGGCGGTTTCGGGGAGGCGGGACTTTACCGGGCCTCGCGCGCCGCGCGCCAGGCGCGGTCCTGCGCCTGGCGCTGGCGCTCCACCTCCGTCACCCGCTCGCGCTGCTGTGCCTGCCACTGCGTCTGCGCGTGCGACAGCTTGGGCGCCGATTCGAGTTCGGCCTTCATCAGCGCCGGCAGGTCAGGGTCGCCCGGGTTGACCCAGCGCGCCGAGAGCTGGACCTGCAACGGCCCCTGCGCCGTCTTGGCTGCGAACTGGACCAGGCTGCCGTTGAGCTTCAGCGCCTGCCAGTCGCCCAGCACATGCTGGCAGGTCTCGTCCAGCACCTGGCCGGTCGGGCGCAAGCTGCCGTCCTCGAACACGTGCAGCGTCAGGTCCAGGCACCAGCCCTGCTGCGGGGCCTGCAGCGACACGCCCCAGGGACTCCCGACAAGGCCTTGCCGGGTCGGCAGCTGCAGCTTGCGATGCGTCCAGGCGTTGCCATCCAGCTGCGACGCCAGCTCGAAGATCAGGCCCTGGCCATCGATGCGCTGCGCCGTGACCGTCGGCAATGCCTGCTGCGCTGCGCGTGCCAGCAGCGCCGCGCCGCAGCCGATGCCGAGCAACAGCGCCGCGCCGGCCAGCCGCCGGGTGCGGGATGTCGCGCCGTGCCGGGCCAGCATGCGCATGCGCTGCACCAGCGGGTGCCGCGCGGCCCAGCCGCTGGCCAACGCGGGCTGCGGCCCGGCGGCGTGGGCCGCCAGCATGGCCTGCGCATAGGTGGCCAAGGTTGACCGGTCCGACCCGCCGCGCAGCACCGCGGCATCGCAGGCCAGCTCCTGGTCGTCGCGCATGCGCCGCCAGGCCCACCAGGCCAGCGGGTTGAACCACTGCAGGCCCAGCAGCGCGGCGCCCAGCAGGTTCCAGGCGTTGTCGTGCCGGCGCGCGTGCACCGCCTCGTGGGCCAGCACCAGCCGGCGGGCCTGCGCGTCGAAGCGCTGCTCGAAATCGCGCGGCAGCACCAGACGGTGCGGCCAGATGCCGATGACCGCCGGGCTGGCGCCGGCCGGGGCGAGCAAGCGGCCATCGGGCTCGCGGCGCAGGCGGCGCAGGTAGCGACGTTGCATCGCGATCTGGGCGGCGGCCTGCAGCGCGGCACCCAGGCCCCAGGCAAGCAGCCAGAGGGGCTCGGCCGAGGGTGACGGCGTCACGGCGGACTGCAGCATCGGCAGGGTCTGGCCGAGGGCGATGGGCAGCGCGACGGCCGAGTTCAGCGGCAGCGCTGCTTCGGCCAGTGGCGGCTGTGGCAGCCACGGACTGAGCATCAGCAGCGGCACCATCAGCCAGGCCGGATACGCGGTCTGCGCGCCCAGGCCGCGCAGCAGCAGCGGGCGCAGCAGCGCGATCAGCACGACGCCTGCGCTGAACAGCAGCGTCAGGCGCGTCAGGCTGTCGAACAGGATCTCAGGATTCATGGAGGCTCCCCGGGTGGCGTGGCGGCTCTGGTGGCCGTGGCTACTTCGCCAGCAGCGTCGGCGTGATGGCCAGCGACAGGTGTTCGGACCCGCTCGGGTCGTCGCGCCCCTGTTCGATGAGGGCCTTGACGCCGTTCTTCGTGATCAAGCGTGGCTTGGAGACGGTCGCCAGCGGCAGGCCCTTCTTGACCTCGGTCCGCACTTCGATCTTGTCGTCGCCGAGGCCGCGCGCCTCGATGTCGATGGCGAGCTGCCCGGGCGTGGGCTGGTCCGGCGTGCCGTTCAGCATCACGGTGGCGCGCTTGCCGGCGGCGACGCGCAGCGTCGGCTGGGTGCGGTAGGTCTCGTTGCCGGCCCGGTAGCTGAGGTCCAGCTTCAGCTCGATGTCGGTGGTGGCGCTGGCGGCATCGGTGCCCACGGCCTGCACGGCACCGGCGCCGACCAGCGTGAGGGTTGCGAGCAGGCCCAGGCCCAGTGCGCGGCGGGTGGGGCTGAGGGGAGCGAGCTTCAACATGTGCATCCTTTCGACGAGGGGGTGAGGAGACCGCCAGCCCGCCCAGGGCAGGCCGGCGGGCATGGGGCTCTGCGCCAGCAGCAGCGCGCGGCCGTAGGCGGCTTCGGAACCGGGGTGGCGGGCCATGACGGCGGCGTCGCAGGCGAGTTCCTGGTCGGCCCGCATGCAGCGCAGCGCCAGCCAGGCCAGCGGGTTGAACCAGTGCAGCACGCAGACCAGCGCGCCCAGCGCATTCCAGTGGTTGTCGCGGCGGGCGCGGTGCACCTCCTCGTGGGCCAGCACCAGCTCGCGCTGACGCGCATCGAAGCGCTGCGCGAAGTCCGCCGGCAAGGCCACGCGGGGCCGCAGCAGGCCCACCAGGGCAGGGCCGCTGCCGGCCGGCGACTGCCAGCGGCCCTCGTGCAAGACCAGGCCGCGCTGGTAGCGACGCTGCAGCTGCGCCAGCCGCAACAGCATGGCTGCGGCACCGGCGGCCCACAGCGCCGCCAGCAGCGGCGGCCAGCCGGGCGCGGAGGGCGTGAGGCTGGGCGCGGCGGCCAGCAGCGGCTGCACGCGTGTGGCGACCTCGGCCTTCAGCACCAGCGCCGGCGCGCTGGCCGGCAGCGCCGCGGCCAGCATCAGCAGCGGCACCAGGCCCCAGGCGGCATAGCGCAGCCCGGGCCCGAAGTGCTTCAGCAACGGCCGGCGCAGCAGGAGCAGCAGCGCCACGGCCAGGCTCAGCGCCAGCGATTGGCGGCCCAGCAGGGCCAGCCAGGAGGGGAGGTTGGGCATCACGGCTTCTTGCCCGTCTTGGGAGTTTCGTAGTCCTGCAGCAGCTGCTTCAGCGCGGCCACGTCGTCCGGCTTCAGCCGGCGCTGGCTGCTGAACTGCGCCACCAGCGGCGCCAGGCTGCCGCCGAACAGGCGGTCCAGCAGCCCGGTGGCCTGCTGGTTCAGCCAGTCCTCGCGCGGCAGCAGCGGGCGGTACAGGAAGCGCCGGCCGTCCTTGTCGGCGGTGATGGCGCCCTTGTTGAGCAGGCGGTTCAGCAGCGTCTTGACCGTGGCCGGCTGCCAGCCTTGCGTGGCGCCCAGCTCGGCGGCCAGTTCCTCGGCGGTCTGCGGGGAGCGCTGCCACAGCAAGGTCATGACCTGGCTCTCGGCATCGCTGATCTGGGGGGTGTCGCTCATGATTACGTGTGTAAACGGTGATGAATGATTACGTTTGTAAACGATTCCGTCAAGCGCTGTTCTTGGCAATTAAAGTCGTAGACAGAAAATTAGAGTCGTGAACAACACCGCAGCATCCATGCGGCTTGGCGGCGAGTCTTTCGATCTCGTCGCGGCTGGCGCAGGCAAGGTAGCCCTGGCCTGCCCCCAGAACCCGTACCAGTCGATGTGAGGAATCCGCTGGGTTGAA
>CAMLKW010000082.1 GCA_946480605.1 uncultured Roseateles sp.
GGGCGCGCTGGGGCAGAAGACCGGCGCCGGCTTCTACAAGAAGGTCGGCAAGGACATCCAGCGCCTGGACTTCGCGACCGGTGAGTACGTCGCTGGCGGCAAGAAGGCCGACGAGATCGTCGCCCGCATGCTCAAGAAAGCCCCGGCCGACCGCCTGAAGCTGCTGCGCGAATCCAGCAACCCGCAAGCCCAGTTCCTGTGGGCCATCCTGCGCGACAGCTTCCACTACGCCGCCGTGCACCTGAACACCGTGGCCGACACGGCCCGCGAGATCGACTTCGCGATGCGTTGGGGCTTCGGCTCGCAACAAGGCCCGTTCGAGCTGTGGCAGGCCGCCGGCTGGAAGCAGGTCGCCGAGTGGATCTCGGCCGACATCGCCGACGGCAAGGCGCTGTGCAGCGCGCCGCTGCCGGCCTGGGTCACCGAAGGCCCGGTCGCCGAAGCCGGTGGCGTGCACACGCCGCAAGGTTCGTGGAGCGCCGCTGAAGGCAAGTTCAAGCCGCGCAGCGAGCTGCCGGTCTACAGCCGCCAGGCCTTCCGCGAATCGCTGCTGGGCACCGGCGCCGCCGATCCGCTGAAGAGCGGCACGGAGCTGTTCAAGAACGACGAAGTGCGCGTCTGGACGCTGGACGGCAAGGTCGTCATCGCCTCCATCACCGCCAAGCTGCACCTGATCAGCCCGGCCGTCACCGAGGGCCTGCTCAAGGCCGTCGAAATCGCCGAAGCCGACTACCAGGGCCTGGTGATCTGGAGCCCGGACGACGTGTTCTCCGCCGGCGCCAACTTGGAGTCCCTGATGCCCGTCTTCATGAAGATGGGCAGCAAGGGCATCGCGCCGGAAGAGAAGAAGCTGCAGGACATGATGCTGCGCCTGCGCTACGCCAGCGTGCCGGTCGTCGCCGCGATGCGCGGCCTGGCGCTGGGCGGCGGCGCCGAGCTGGCGGTGCACTGCGCACGCCGCGTCGCGCATGTCGAGAGCTATGTGGGCCTCGTGGAAGTGGGCGTGGGCCTGATCCCCGGCGGTGGCGGCCTGACCTACATCGCCCGCCGCGCCGCCGAGATGGCCGCCGCTGGCAATGCCGGTGCCGACATCCTGACCTTCCTGAAGGACGGCTTCCTGACGGCGGCCACGGCCAAGGTCGCGACCTCGGCGCACGAAGCGAAGAAGAACGGCTTCCTGCTGGACTCCGACGTCATCGTGCCGCACAAGGACGAGTTGCTGCACGTGGCGACGGCCACCGCCATCGGCATGTCCGAAGCCGGCTATCGGCCGCCGCACAAGGCGCTGTTCCCCGTCGCCGGTCGCAGCGGCATCGCGACGATCAAGGGCCAGGTCGCCAACATGCGCGACGGCGGCTTCGTCAGCGCGCACGACTACCACCTGGCCGCGGCGATCGCCGACGTGGTCTGCGGTGGCGAGGTCGAGGCAGGCTCCCTGGTGACGGAGGAGTACCTGATGGCGCTGGAGCGCAAGCACTTCTGCGCGCTGCTGGACAACCCCAAGACGCAGGAACGCATCATGGGGATGCTGCAGACCGGCAAGCCGGTGCGCAACTAAGCACAGGCCATGAACCGGCTTCAACGCACGCTCGCCAAGCTGGACGGTCTGCCGTCCCCGCTGCGTGGTCCTGCGCGCAACTTCGCGCTGCGGCGTGCGGTGCCTTTCACGGGCACGGCGTCGCTCGATTTCGTGGCGCTCAGCCCCGAGCGCAGCGAGATCCGCGTCGCCAACCAGCGTCGCGTGCAGAACCACATCAAGGGCGTGCATGCGGCCGCGATGTCGCTGCTGGCCGAAACGGCCACCGGCATGGTGGTGGGCATGAACGTGCGTGACGACTGCCTGCCGCTGTGCAAGTCGCTGCAGGTGAACTTCCGCCGGCGTGCTACCGGCGGCCTGGTTGCCAAGGCCCACCTGACGGCCGCGCAGCGCTACGCGATGGCGAACGAAACCAAGGGTGAAGTCACCGTCGCCGTCACCGTGACCGACGAAGCCGGCATCGAGCCGATCGAGTGTGAATTTGTCTGGGCCTGGGTGCCCAAAGAAAAGCCCCAGGCTTGAAAGGAAAGACCATGAGCAAGCAAGTCCAAGACGCCTACATCGTCTCCGCCACCCGTCTGCCCATCGGCAAGAGCGGCCGCGGCTACTTCAAGAACACCCGCCCCGACGAGATGCTCGTCAAGGTCATGCAGGCCGTGCTGGCTCAGGCCCCGGGCCTGGACCCCGCCGCCATTGAAGACGCCATCGTCGGCTGCTCCTTCCCCGAAGGCGAGCAGGGCATGAACATCGCCCGCGTGGCCTCGGTGCTGGCCGGCCTGGGCCCCACCATCGGCGGCGTGACGATCAACCGCTACTGCGCGTCCGGCATCACCGCCGTGCAGATGGCCGCGGACCGCATCCGTGTCGGCGAGGCCGATGTGATGTTCGCCGGCGGCGTCGAGTCCATGTCCATGATCCCGATGGGCGGCAACAAGCCCAGCCTGTCGCCGCTGATCTTCGAGCGTGACGAAAACATCGGCATCGCCTACGGCATGGGCCTGACGGCCGAGAAGGTCGCCGAGAAGTGGAAGATCAGCCGCGAAGCGCAGGACGCCTTCTCGGTGGAATCGCACCGCCGCGCCGTGGCCGCCATGCAGGCCGGCCACTTCGACGCCGAGATGACGCCGTTCGACGTTGTCGAGCGCACGCCCAACCTCGCCGACGGCACGGTCAACGTGAAGACCCGCACCGTCAAGCTCGACGAAGGCGCCCGCCCCGACACCTCGCTCGAAGGCCTGGCCAAGCTCAAGCCCGTGTTCGCCGCCAAGGGCAGCGTCACCGCTGGCAACAGCTCGCAGACCTCCGACGGCTCGGGCGGCCTGCTGATCGTCAGCGAAGCGGCGCTCAAGCGCTACAACCTGACGCCGCTGGCCCGCTTCGTGTCCTTCGCCGTCAAGGGCGTGCCGCCCGAGATCATGGGTATCGGCCCCATCGAAGCCATCCCGGCCGCGCTGAAGGCCGCCGGCATCTCGGCCAAGGACCTGGACTGGATCGAGCTGAACGAAGCCTTCGCCGCGCAGTCGCTGGCCGTGCTGAACGACCTCGACAGCAAGGGCATCGAACTGGACCGCGCCAAGGTCAACCCGAACGGCGGCGCCATCGCGCTGGGCCACCCGCTGGGCGCCACCGGTGCCATCCGCGCGGCCTCGGTCATCCACGGCCTGCGCCGCACCGGCGGCAAGTACGGCATGGTGACGATGTGCGTGGGCGCCGGCCAAGGCGCTGCTGGCATCTTTGAGCGGCTGTAAGCCATGAACCGCCGCCGCGCGCTGAAGACCACCACGGTGTTGCTCGCGGCGGCACCGCTTGCCGGCTGTTCCGGCCAGCTGAAGACCTTCACGACCTGGAAGCAGGCGCAGCAGGCCGTGCTGGAGCTGCTGTTCACGCCCCAGGTGGTGCAGGGCAACCCCTGGAACCTGAGCCAGGTGTTGCAGCACCTCGCCCAGAGCATCGAGTTCTCGATGCAGGGCTTTCCGGCGCTGAAGGGCGCCTGGTTCCGCTCCTCCATCGGTTCGGCCGCGTTCGCCGTGTTCGACGCGCGCGGCCAGATGAGCCACGACCTCGCCGAGCCTATTCCCGGCGCGGCGGCGCTGGATGCGTCGCAGACCTTGAAGACCTCCGTGCAGCGCCTGTTGGACGCGATGGACGCGTTTGCGCGATTCAACGGCACGCTGAGGCCGCACTTCGCCTACGGCGAGCTGACCAAGCCGCAATACGAGCGAGCCCACTTGATGCACCTGGCCAATCACTGGACGCAGTTCCACGCGAAATCGGCCACGGCCTGAAGCAACGGGAGAATGCGGCATTCAGTGGTGCCGGTGCGAGCGTCGCCGGCGTCTTGCCATCGGTCCTGCTGCGCCTGAAGCCATGAAACTGCCCCTGTTCGTCGCCGCCCTGCTGCTGCCCCTGGTCGCCACGGCCTACGAGCCGAAAGCCCCGGCACCCGCCGACGTCGTCGCCGGCGAGTGGTGGAACGTGCCGCACGCGCAGCCGTTCGACGCGACACAGCTCAAGCGCAAGCAGCGCGAGATCAAGGTCAAGGGCAACCAGTTGGTGGACGACAGCGGACGCACCGTCATCCTGCGTGGCGTCAACATCAGCGACCCCGACAAGCTGGTCAAGCAGGGCAAGTGGAGCAGGGCGCATTTCGAGGCCGCCAAGTCCTTCGGTGCCAACCACATCCGCCTGCCCATCCACCCCATTGCCTGGCGCTCGCTGGGCAGCGACGCCTACCTGCAGCTGATCGACCAGGCCGTGGTCTGGGCCAACGAACTGGACCTGTACCTCATCGTCGACTGGCACTCGATGGGCAACATCACCAAGGAGCTGTACTTCCACCCGATGTACGTCACGAACAAGCAGGAGACGCGCGAGTTCTGGCGCACGATTGCCGCGCGCTACGCGGGATTGGCCACCATTGCCGTCTATGAGCTGTTCAACGAGCCTACCGTTGCCGGCGGCAAGCTGGGCGAGGTGGATTGGCAGGCATGGAAAGCCTTCAACGAAGAGCTGATCTCCATCATCTACGCGCACGACAGGAACATCGTCCCGCTCGTCGCCGGCTTCAATTGGGCCTACGACCTGTCGCAGGTGGCCCAGCATCCCATCGCGCGTGAAGGCGTGGCCTATGCCATCCATCCCTACCCGCAGAAGAGCCCCGGCCCCTACCCGCAGACCTGGGAGGCGGCCTGGGGCCATCTGGCCGACAAGTACCCGCTCATCGCCACCGAGATCGGCTGGATGCGTGCGGATGAGAAGGGCGCACACCGGCCCGTCATCGACGACGGCCGCTACGGACCGCTGATCACCGAGTACTTCGCCCGCAAGGGCATCTCTTTCACCGTCTGGTGCTTCGACCCCGACTGGCCGCCGCAGATGATCTCGGACTGGAACTACACGCCCACCGGCCAGGGCAGGTTCTTTCGCGAGTTCATGCTGAAACAGGCGCAAGCGCAATCACTGAAAGGCAAGCCATGACCATCAAGACCTACACCGTCAACGGCGTCGCGACGATCGAGATCGCGCGCCCCGAGAAGAAGAACGCGATCACGCAGGACATGTACCAGCAGATGGCCGACGCGCTGCGCGCGGCCGATGCCGCGGGCGACGTGCGTGCCGTGCTGATCACCGGCCAGCCGGGCATCTTCACGTCGGGCAACGATCTGGAGGACTTCATGGGCCGCCCGCCGCGCGGCGAAGACGCGCCGGTGTTCCAGTTCATGCACGCACTGCTGGACTGCGGCAAGCCCGTCGTGGCGGCCGTGACCGGTGCGGCCATCGGCATCGGCACGACCATGCTGCTGCACTGCGACCTGGTGTTCGTCGCGGACGACGCCCGCCTGGCCATGCCTTTCGTGGGCCTGGGTCTGGTGCCGGAGTTCGCGTCCAGCCTGGTTGTGCCGCAGCTGATGGGCAACCGCCGCGCGGCCGAGAAGCTGTTGCTGGGCGACCCGTTCACGGGCGAGCAGGCCGTGGAATGCGGCATCGCCAATGGCGTGCTGGCCGGCGGCGAGGTGCTGAACCACGCGCGTCGCGTCGCCGAGCGCTTCAACAACCTCGCGCCCGGCGCCGTGCGCCAGAGCAAGCAGCTGATCCGCGAACCTCAGCGCGAGGCCGTCAAAGCGGCCATCGCGCGTGAGGCGGAGATCTTCAGCGCCCGTCTGCGCAGCCCGGAAGCGATGGAGGCCTTCCAGGCCTTCTTCCAGAAGCGCAAGCCGGACTTCTCCAAGTTCTCCTAACGCTTGATCAGGCCGACCAGCAGGCCGATGACGGCCAGGATCAGGAATCCGTAGAACAGCAGCTGGGCAAAGCCCGCCGCGGAGGCGGCGATGCCCGTGAAGCCGAACACGGCGGCGATCAGCGCAATGACGAAGAAGATGATGGCGTAACGCAGCATGGCGGGCTCCTCACGGTTGGCGCTGGATGGCGCGTGGACGAAGCCTAGGGCGGGCGCCTGGCGCTGCATGCCGGACAGGGCGGCGGTTTGAGGTCGGACTTGGCTGACGCCGTGACAACCCGGATCACGTCCATGCAGATGATGCTGGCCAAATGCCTGCTGGGGCCGCTGCTGCTGTGGCAGGGGCGCCGGGTGCGTGCCACCGCACTGCGCCTGCCAGAGGCCGCCGGCGAGCGCGCGCAGCCGGGTGGCGTGCTGCGGCTGCTCATCGTGGGGGATTCGTCGGCCGCCGGCGTGGGCGCCGAGCGTCAGCAGGAGGCGTTGGCGGGCTGCCTCGCGGCCGTGCTGGGCGCCCGGTTGGGCCAGCCGGTGGGCTGGCAACTGGTGGCCACCAGTGGGCACCGCAGCATCCAGGCGCTGGCCGCGCTGCAAGCCGCCGAGCTGGCCGCAGCCGACGTGCTGGTCACGGCGCTGGGTGTCAACGACGTGGTGGACCAGATTGCACCGCACGAGGCGCTGGCGGCGCTGGACGCCATCGACGCGCTGGCCCGGGAGCGGGCCGGCGTGCGCCTGAGCTTGCACTGCGCGGCGCCACCCATGCAGAGCTTCCCGCTGCTGCCGCAGCCGCTGCGCTGGTTCTTCGGCCGCCAGGCGGCGCGCTTCAATGCGGCGCTGGCCGCTCGGCTGCGCGGGCAGGTCGCGCGCCGCCTGGTGCATCTGCCGGCGGCAATGCAGCGCGACGCCGCCACGCTGATGGCCCCCGACGGCTTCCACCCCGGCCCACGCGGCTATGCGCTGTGGGCGCAGGCGCTGGCCGATCAGATCGAGATCGGCCTGGGCTTGCCTTCGCGGTCGATGGCCACATAGGTCAGGTTGGCCTCGGTCACCTTGACCACGTGCAGGTTTTCCGGGTCGCGCTCGGCGAACACCTCCACGTGCACGGTGACCGACGTGCGGCCCACGCGCGTGACGGTGGCATAGAAGCTCAGCAGGTCGCCGACCGACACGGGCTGCTTGAAGATGAACTCGTTGACGGCCACCGTCGTGATGCGGCCGCGCGAGAGGCGTGCCGGCAGGATGGAGCCGGCAATGTCCACCTGGGCCATGATCCAGCCGCCGAAGACGTCGCCGTTGGCGTTGGAGTCGGCCGGCATGGGCATCACGCGCAGCACGAGCTCGCGTTCGCCGGCCTTGTGCGGAGTGGGGCTGGAATCCTGGGGCATGGCTTTCACTTGGGACAATCGGGTTGACGCCATTTTCGGCCCCGACCGCCCCCATGAGATCCACGCCGCGTGCCATCGACCTGCCTTCCGCGCCCACCGCCCCCGCCGTGCGTGGCGACTGGGGCACCATCGCCCGCCTGCTGCCCTATCTGTGGCGCTACCGCTGGCGCGTCGGCCTGGCGCTGGCCTTCATGGTGGGCGCCAAGATCAGCAATGTGGGCGTGCCCATCCTGCTCAAGCACCTCATTGACAGCCTGGATCTGAAGCCGGGTGCGCCGCAGACGCTGCTGGTCGTGCCGCTCGGGCTGCTGATCGCCTACGGCGCGCTGCGCCTGTCCACGTCGATGTTCACCGAGTTGCGCGAGCTCATCTTTGCCAAGGCCACCGAGGGCACGGCGCGCAGCATCTCGCTGCAGGTGTTCCGCCACCTGCACGATCTCAGCCTGCGCTTCCACCTGGAGCGTCAGACCGGCGGCATGACGCGCGACATCGAGCGCGGCACGCGCGCCGTGCACTCGCTGATCAGCTATTCGCTCTACAGCATCGTGCCCACGCTGATCGAGGTGGTGCTGGTGCTGACGCTGCTGGGCGTCAAGTTCGATGTCTGGTTCGCCGGCATCACCGTCGCGGCGCTGGCGATCTACATCGCGTTCACCGTCGTCGTCACCGAGTGGCGTACCAAGTTCCGCAAGACGCTGAACGAGCTGGACTCGGTGGCCCACACCCGCGCCATCGACTCGCTGCTGAACTACGAGACGGTCAAGTACTTCAACAACGAGGGCTTCGAGGCCGCGCGCTACGACGAGAGCCTGGAGAAGCTGCGCCGCGCGCAGCTCAAGAGCCAGACCACGCTGTCGCTGCTGAACACCGGTCAGCAATTCATCATCGCGACTGCGCTGGTGCTGATGCTGTGGCGGGCCACGCAGGGCGTGGTGGACGGCCACATGAGCCTAGGCGACCTGGTCATGGTCAACGCCTTCATGATCCAGCTCTACATTCCGCTGAACTTCCTGGGCGTCATCTACCGCGAGATCAAGCAGGCGCTGACCGACATCGAGAAGCTCTTCCTGCTGCTGGACCGTGAACGCGAGGTGGCCGACCCGGCCGGAGCCGCCGACCTGCAGGTCAAGGGGGGCAGCGTCGTGTTCGACAACGTGCGCTTCGCCTACGACCCCGCGCGTCCCATCCTGCACGGCGTCAGCTTCGAGATCCCGGCGGGCAAGAAGGTCGCGGTCGTCGGCCCCAGCGGCTCGGGCAAGAGCACGCTGGCGCGGCTGCTGTACCGCTTCTACGACATCGAGGCGGGCAGCATCCGCATCGATGGACAGGACATCCGCCAGGTCACCCAGGCCAGCGTGCGCCGCGCCATTGGCATCGTGCCGCAGGACACCGTGCTGTTCAACGACACGGTGGCCTACAACATCGCCTACGGCCGCCCCGGCGCGGGCCAGGACGAGGTGGAGGCGGCGGCGCGCGCTGCCCACATCCACGGCTTCATCGCCGCCACGCCGCAGGGCTATGACACCATGGTGGGCGAGCGCGGCCTGAAGCTGTCGGGCGGCGAGAAGCAGCGCGTGGCCATCGCGCGCACGCTGCTGAAGAATCCGCCCATCCTCATCTTCGACGAGGCGACCTCGGCACTGGACTCGACCAACGAGCGTGCCATCCAGGCCGAGCTGGAGTCGGTGGGCCAGGACAAGACCGTGCTGGTCATCGCGCACCGGCTGTCCACGGTGGTGGATGCGCACGAGATCCTGGTGCTGGAGCAGGGCCGCATCATCGAGCGCGGCCGGCACGACGCGCTGCTGGCCCGCAATGGTCGCTACGCCGAGATGTGGCGGCTGCAGCAGTCTGGAGACTAGTGCGGCTTCTTGGGCTTCTCGAAGCTCTTGGGCCGGTAGACGTTGCCGTCCCATTCGCCGTCCAGCCGGCTGTTCTGGGCCGACTCCTGCGCGCGGCGGATGACCCGCTCGGCCTCCAGCGCCGCGGCGCGGGTCTGGCGCTGGCGGCGGCGCCAGCCCATGGCGCGATCGAACTGCCCCTGCAGCCAGCCCAGCAGGCCCGACCCGGCGGCGTCCACCCGCGCACGCAACCGGTAGGGCAGCGCCATGTGCACCGCCAACGCGATGCAGACGACGAGGCCGATGACGGCGAGCACGGTGTGGAACATGTCTTGAGTGTGAACCAAACGCGCGGCGGCATCCACCTGCGTTGAGGGGATGCGTCAGGCTTTCCTGTGAATCTCCCACAACGCCAGCATGGCGTCAGGAATCTTCCGGCTGGCGGCGTCCCTGTCCTCCAGCGTGCCATCGGCCAGCGCGCCGTCCGGGCTGCCCAGCGCCGCGATGGGCGCCAGCAGCTCGGCCGTGGGCGGCTGGTCGAACAGCGGCGCCCAGGCCTCGGGTGCCAGGTCCACGGCCGTCAGGAAGCCCGCGGCCCAGTCCTCGGCGTCCGCGTACTCGACATCCTCGTCCTCGCCGTCGGCAAAGCTGAAGATGGGTTCCCAGGCCTGCGGCCGTTGCGCCCAGGCGGTGGCGATGGAGTGCAGCTGGCGCAGCACCAGCATGACGGCCTTCTTGCGCTGCTTTCCGCTGGCGAAGGGGGCGTTGTCGGCGTCGCCGTCGCCGCCCCAGACCACCGGCAGCCAGTCGGCGCCGGGCAGGTCGGCGAGGGGGCGGCCCGGTGTCAGCAGCAGGCCGGCGAGGTAGCCGTCCAGCGCCTCGATGTTCATCGCGCCGTCGGCAGGCAGTCCGGCCAGCAGCTCGTCGAGGTCGTTCAGCTCGTCGTCGGACAGCGGGCGGTCGTCGGAGGCGGGGTTGTATTGGGGGTATTGCATGGGGCGCTCCCGCGTTCAGCCGTGACGGCCGTGGCGGCTCTTGGGTTTCTTGTTGTCGAACTCGGCGATCTGCGCCTTCAGCAAGGCCATCAGCACGCGCGCGTTCTGCTCGGTCATCACCAGCAGGCTGCTGGGCTCGATGCCCTCGATGGGCTCGCGATTGGATACGAGCGCATCGACCTTGAACAGGATCTGGCCATGCGGGTTGTTCGCGGCGGCCTTGAACTTCTGGATTTCGATGTGGTGCGTCTTCATCGGTCTATCTTGCCATTCCCGGCGCTCGGACTTAAGGTGCCGCATGGCCCGGCCCCCTCGACTTGAGATTGCCGGCGCGGTCTATCTGATCGGCGCCCATTGTCCGTTCGAGAGCGGCAGGCCGGCCTTTGTCGACGATGCCGACCGCGCCGAGATGTGCGGGCTGCTGGCCCAGGGGCTGCATCGCTTCGATGCCCAGGCGCTGGCCTATGCGCTGATGCCCGAGCACTACGAGTTGCTGCTGTTCACGCGCCGGGCCAACCTGTCGGCGCTGATGCGGCACGTGAACGGGGTCTACACGCAGCGTCAGCAGGAGCGCCGGGCTTTCAGCGGGCCGCTGTTCCAGGGGCGCTTCCGTGCGGTGCTGGTGGACCGCGAGAAGCACCTGCTGGATGCCTGCCGCTGGGTGGACCTGAACCCGGTGCGGCTGGGGCTGGCACGCGGCGCGGCGGACTGGTCGGGCTCCAGCTTCCGCGCGTTGGCCGGGCTGGAGGCGGCGCCCGAGTGGCTGGACGTGGACGGCCTGCACAGCCATCTGTTGGGCAAGCCCGTCACCACGGCGGCCCAGCACCGTGCGGCGGGCGACCGCTATGCGCGGCTGGTGGCGTCCGACCCCGGCCTGCAGCTGTGGCCGGGCCGGCTGCGCGAGCAGATCTTCCTGGGCGACGCCGACTTCGCCCAGCGCATGCGCGCCGCGGCCGTGGCGCCCAGGCGTGTCGTGCGCACCAGTTGGGCGGAGTGGCTCAGGCGCGCCGGCGGCATCCGCGAGCAGGCGCTGTGGCTGGCCCACACCGAAGGCGGCGTCGCGATGACCGACCTGGCGGCGCAGCAAGGCCTGTCGGTGTCGCGCATCAGCCGCCTCATCGCCGCGGCCGAGCGAGCCGTCTGATGCGCCGGCGCGCCCTGCTGCTGGCCGGCCTGCCGCTGGCGGCGCATGCGCAGAAGGCCTACGAGGGCCCGCTGTTCGACGCCCACCTGCACTACAACGACGACGCCCAGGCGCCGCATCCACCGGCCGACGTGCTGGCGCGCATGGCCCGCGCGGGCGTGCGCGGCGCGCTGGTCAACAGCCGCCCCAACGACGGTACGTTGCGGCTGGTGGCCACGCCCGGTGCGCGGTGGGTACCCTTCATCCGGCTGTACCGCAACCGCGCCGACTACAGCGGCTGGTTTGCCGATGACAGCATCCGCCGCATGGTGCTGGAGCTGCTGGCCCAGGGCAGCCCGGCCGGACCCTTCCGCGGGCTGGGCGAGTTCCACCTCTACGACAGCGGCAACGCCGACGGCCCCACGGCCATCGCGCTGATGAGGCTGGCCCGCGAGCGCGGCCTCACCGTGCTCGCCCACGTGGACGACGTGGCCGTGGACAAGCTGCTGGGCCATGCGCCGGGCGCGTCGCTGATCTGGGCGCACACCGGCATCTCGGGCGAGCCGGTGGAGCGCGTGCGCGAGCTGTTCGCCAGGCATCCCGGGCTGCGCGGCGAGCTGTCCTACCGGCCGGGGCTGACGCATGACGGGCGCCTCACGCCCGAGTGGCGTGCGCTGTTCGAGGCCCATGCGAAGCGCTTCCTGATCGGCTCCGACACCTGGGTCACGCCGCGCTGGCAGCACTATGAGGGCCTGTTCGCCGACTACCGCGGCTGGCTGGGGCAGTTGCCGGCCGAGGTGGCCCAGCGCATCGCCTGGGGCAACGCGGCCGAGCTTTTCGGCCTCACAACTGCTTGAACCGGTGCGCGTAGCTGGGGCTGACCTCCAGCGTCTCCGGCCTGTCCTTCAGCGTGATGCCCAGCTTGCCGCTGAGCGTGCGCGTCACGGACTTGATCGCGCGGGCGTTGACGATGGTGGAGCGGTGCACCTGCCAGAACTGCTCGCCGTCCAGGCGTTGCACCAGCTCCTTCAACGGCAGCGAGATCAGCGCCTCGCTGTCGGCCGTGACCACCGCCACATACTTGTGGTCGGCGCGGAAGTAGGCCACGTCCTCCACCGTGATCAGCTGCAGCTCGCGGCCGCGCTGCACGGTGATCCAGCGCAGCGTCTCCGCCGCGGCGGCCGGCACGGCCAGGCCGCCCAGGTCGGCCGGCTGGTGGGACAGACGCTCCTTCAGCCGCAACAGCGTCTTGGCCATGCGCACCGGGTCCAGTGGCTTCAGCAGATAACCCACGGCGCCCTCGTCGAATGCCTGCACCGCGTAGCGCTCGTGCGCCGTGATGAAGACCACATGCGCCCGGCGCCCGATCAGCTGCGCGACCTCCAGCCCCGACAGGCCCGGCATCTGCACATCCAGGAAGCAGACCTGCGGTGCCAATTGCTCCACCAGCCGCAGCGCCTCGTGGCCGTCGCGCGCCATGCCCACGATCTCCCCTTCCGGCCACTGGCGCAGCAACTCCTCGCGGATCTCGGCGGCCAGCAGGGCTTCGTCTTCGGCGATGAGGATGCGGGTCATGGGAGCGTCGGCCAGGTCAGGCGGAACAGCGGCAATTCTTCAGCAGCCAGCACCAGCTGGGCGTCGTCGCCGTGCACGGCGCGCAGCCGCTGCGCCAGCTCGGCCAGCGGCACGCGCGCCGCCGCCTGCCGCGTGCGCGCGGCGTCCGGCCCCAGCGCCTGCAGCCGCAGCTCGGTCCGGCCGGCGCCGGCGTGCAGCGACAGGCTCCACAGCGTGCTGCCCTCGTCCAGCAGCGGGCGCACCAGCGGCAGCAGCACCATGGGCGCCAGCGGCAGGTCCGGCGGGTCTTCCAGGCCAGACAGGTGCAGCCGCTCGGTGTGCCGTGCATCGGCGCTGACCAGCGTGGCATAGGCGCGCAGCGCGGTGATCTCGCGTGCCAGCGTGGACACCTCGGCCTCCACATGCGGCTGCAGCGCGCGCAGCAGCTCGATCAGCGCGGCCAGCCGGTCCTGTGCACGGGCCGGCGCGGCCAGCAGTTCGGCGTCGATGGCGGCCAGGCGTTCGGACAGCAGGGCCGGGTCCACGCGCGCCTGCAGCGCCAGCAACTGCGTGGCGGCGAGCTGGCGCTCGCGCTGCGCGGCGGCATCCCGCAGCGCCGCCAGCCGGGCCTGGGTGCGGCGCGAGAAGCGCAGCTGCACGTAGACGGCGACGCCCAGGCCGTGCCAGATCAGCGTGGTGCTGGCCAGGCCGAAATCGTCCTCCCAGGTCCACCAGTCCGCCTTGCCCAGCCACGGGTACAGCAGCGGCGCGATCAGCCATATGCCGCCCACGACGCTCAGCCCGACCACGCCCACATAGGCCGGTGTGGCGGGCAGCAGGCGCGCATCGACCAGCGCGTCGGCCAGGCGCAGCAGCAGCACTGCGGGCACGCCGAACTGGATGATGTTGTAGGCCAGCGCCTGCAGCGTGTCGACGGCCGACATCGCCGTGCTGACCGGCGTGCCGTTGGCCACCAGCGTGGCGGCACCGACCAGGGCCATCCAACCCAGGTCGCTGCTGCGCAGCGGCTGCAGCTTCAACGCCATGGCAGCTGCACGCGGGCGATGAGCCCGCGGGGCTGGTTCAGATGCAGGCTGAGCCGCGCCGCGCCGCCGTGAGCGGCCGCCAGGCGGGCGCGCAACGTGGCCAGGCCCGTGCCGCCGCCGCTGCTCTCGCCCATGCCGGCGCCGGTGTCGGCGACCTCCAGGCGCAGCAGGCCGGGGTCGTCGGGATCGGGCTGGGCCCGCACGGCGATCTCGCCGCCATCCACGCAGGGCGCGATGCCGTGCTTGATCGCGTTCTCGGCCAGCGTCAGCAGGCAGGTGGACGGCACCACGACGTCATCCAGCCCGGGCGCGATGTCGTAGGTCAGCGTCAGCCGTTCGGCGCCGATGCGGCGCTGGTGCAGCGCCAGGAAGGCGCGCACCAGCTCCAGCTCACGCGCCAGCGGCACCTGGGCCTGGCGCAGCTCGGGCAGCGCGGCGTCCAGGTAGCGGCGCAGATCGGTCAGCATGGCGTGCGCGGCGCCTGCATCGGTGCGGGCCAGCCGGCGCAGGTGGGCCAGCGTGTTGAACAGGAAGTGCGGCTCGACCTGGGCCTGCAGCAGCGCCGCGCGCGCGGCGTCGAGCTGGCGGGCCTGCTCCTGCTCGTTGCGCTGCAGGCTGTCCGCATCGGCCGCGCGGCGCCGGCCGCGCTCGCGGTAGTCCAGGCCCAGGCAGACGCAGGTGGAGAAGGTCAGCAGGATCTGCACCGTGTAGGGCGTGATGCTGCCGTCCAGCGGGCCGATCACGTGCAGCACGCTGTTGACCGCCATGGCCAGCAGCGTCAGCGCCGCGATCTGCACGGCCAGTCCCCACGGGCGGGCGGGCCGCTCGCGCGGCAGCCAGCCCTGCGTCAGCGCGGCGCCCAGCCACAGGCCCCACAGCAGCACCGCCAGGCCCAGCCCGCCGCTGAGCCCCGGGTTGGCGCGGCACAGGTGCTCGTCGGCGTCCGCGGGCAGCAGGGCACAGCGCACCAGGCCCGGCAGCAGCAGCGCCAGCGCCAGCGCGACGCTCAGCGCGGCCGCGGCGAGCAGCGCACGCCAGCGCAGCAGCGCGGCGGTGTCGGCGGGCGGGGCGGGGGGCATGGGGTCTGACGGGATCAGCGCGGCGCGGCGGTGTCGGGTCGCCGCACCTGCGCCAGCGTGGCCGAGGCGGCGCTGGCCATCACCTGCGGCGCGGGGTCGGCGAAGCGGATGTTAAGGACATAGCGCTGCGGCACGCCGGCCCGGCATTCCAGCGTGTCCACGGCCGTGCGCACCGGCGTGCGGTAGAGGCGCGTGCCCTGCACCGTGACCAGCTGCGCGCGGCCGGCGGCGCTCACGTCGAACTCCACGCGCACGTCGCCGTCGGCGCGGATGCGCTGCCTGGCGCTGGCGAGGGACTCGCTCAGTTGCTCGGCGACCTGGGGGCAGGCGGCCGGCTTGGCCAGCGCGGCCGGCAGGGTCAGGGCGAGGCCGAGGGCGATGGCGGCGGGCTTCAGGGGGGACATGGCGGGCTCCGGTGGGGTGGCTGGGCCGCCATCGTGCTGCGCGGCGCGGGCCGGGTCAGCGCCGACCCGACGAAGCCCGCATGCCGCCCGACGAAGCGCGCTGCGGGGCCGACGGCGCCGCGCCGGCCATGACTTCCCGCACCTCAGCGGCGCGTGGCCTGCGCGACGACGATGCGCGGCGCGCCGGCGAAGCTGCGCGAGGGCTTCTCGCTGAAGACGATGTCCACGGCGTAGAGATGAGGTGTACCAGCCTTGCAGTCGACGCGGCGCATGGCTGCCCGCACGGCGCTGCGGTACTGGCGCTCGCCCTCCAAGGTCTGCACCTGGGCGCGGCCCTGGGCATCGACCTCGAACTCCACGCGCACCGCGCCGTCTGCGCCGATGCGCTTGTAGGGCAGGGCCAGCAGGTCGGCGAGCTGCGCTGAGAGCTGCGGGCAGGGTTCGCTGCTTGCCGTGGTGGTGTCGGCCATGGCGGGGGCGCAGGCGAGGGCGGCAACGGCGCAGAGGGTGGACAGCAGGGCTTTCATGGCAATCTCCGAGAGGGGTTGGAATGGACGGCATCGTGGCCGCATCGCTCCGTTCGGTCAGTGGGTTTGCGACGAGTTGCAGCCCGGGCGCGTTGGGCTGCAGGCAGAGCCGATCTGCGGCAGGCCTTAAGCTGCCGCCTCTTTGGTTTGCAAAGCCGCCCGGACGCGGGCGTCTACCCGCAATGGCTGGTCCCTCCCGTCTGCAGTCCCTGTTTCAGACCCTGGTCGCGCGGCCCTGGCTGGGTGCCCTTGTGGCGCTGCCCTTCGTGCTGGTGCTGGTGGGCGCCATCGTGGCGGCCTTCATCTGGGTGCAGTTGCCCGAGCTGGACACCCTGACCGACTACCAGCCGCGCCAGCCGCTGCGCATCCTCAGCGAGGAAGGGCAGGTCATCGGCGAGTTCGGCGCCGAGCGGCGCCGCTTCGTGCCGCTGAAGGACATCCCCAAGCCCATGCAGGACGCGCTGCTGGCCGTGGAGGACACGGACTTCTGGACCCACGGTGGCATCGACTTCGGCGGCATCGCGCGCGCCTTCCTGCGCAACCTCACGCACAGCGGCCCGCTGCACGGTGCGTCCACCATCACGCAGCAGCTCGCGCGCGACACCTACCTGAGCAAGGAGCAGCGCTGGACGCGCAAGGCCGTCGAGGCGCTGCTGGCGATCAAGATCGAGCGCGCGCTGAGCAAGGCGCAGATCCTCGAGATCTACATGAACCAGATTCACCTCGGCAACCGCGCCTACGGCTTCGCGGCGGCCGCCGAGCGCTACTTCGGCAAGACGCTGGACCAGCTCGACACCGCCGAGATGGCCACGCTGATCGGCCTGCCCAAGGACCCCAACCGCCTCAACCCCGTGCGCTTCCCCGAGCGCGCCAAGCGTCGCCAGGCCGTGGTACTGGGCCGGCTGGAGGCGGTGGGCCTGCTCACGGCCGAACAGGCCCAGGCCGCGAAGGCCGTGCCGCTGCAGATCCGCCGGCCCAAGCGGCTGTCCGGCGTGGCCGACCATGCGGCCGAGCAGGTGCGCGCCGAGATCGTCAACCGCTTCGGCGAGGAGGCCTACACGCGCGGCCTCACGGTGACCACCACGCTGCGCTACGCCGAGCAGGCCGCCGCGCAGGAGTCGCTGCGCCATGCGCTGTTCGAGCTGGAGCGCCGCCAGCCCTTCCGCGGCCCCGAGGCCACGGTCAAGCTGCCCGGCGGCGACGCCGAGGACGACGCGCTGGACGACGCCTTCGACGCCCACCCCGACCTGGGCGAGCTGCGCACCGCCATCCTGCTGGAGCAGGACAAGTCGGCCGCCAGGCTGGTGCTGGCCGACGGCCAGAAGATCACGCTGAAGGGCGGCGCGCTGCGCTCGCTGGCCGGTGCCAAGCGCGGCGCCGTC
>CAMLKW010000083.1 GCA_946480605.1 uncultured Roseateles sp.
TCGAGTTCAGCAACACCACCCCGCTGCCGGCCAAGATCTACGCGGGCGAGGGCTGCGCGCAGGTGCTGTTCTTCGAGAGCGACGAGGTCTGCGAGACCAGCTACAAGGACCGCGGCGGCAAGTACCAGGGCCAGGTGGGCGTCACGCTGCCCAAGACTTGAGCCGCATCAGCGGCGGACAGGCCGGCCTTTTCGGCCTTTATCCGAGCTTTGTTTCGCCGAGCCCCCGGCACCATGACGGCACACGCCAGAAGTCCGTCGAGGTCCGCATGCTCATCCCCCTGCACCTGATCCCCATCCCCGCCGACGAGCCGCGCGGCGCGGAGGAGCCGGGCCATGCGTGGAGCGGCCTGAAGATCGCGCAGGGCGTGAACCTGGGCGACATCCGCGCGCTGGGCCTGACGGTGGCCAATGCCACCACCGGGCCGGTGTCCACCGGTGACCTGCTGCGCTTCGGCCAGCTGATGAGCGACGCCGGCCTGCCCATCAACCCGACGCGCATGCTGTACGACCGAGGCTATGCCTACGAATGCCTGGCCGCCGGTCATGGCAGCGAGCATGCGCGGCTGCGCGAAGTCTCGCTGGACTTGTACGAGGCCTACCAGGCCGCCGGTGAATGGATCGGTCTGGCCCATTGACGGCTACGGGCTTTCCCCCGGCCTGATCCCTGCCTTTTCACACTCCGAAGCCTGAGGGCTTGCGCGTTACGCTCGCGGTTTCGTTTTTTCAGCGAACCGCTCCATGAACCGTCATTCCCTCACGCTGCTGGCCGCCGTCGCGCTGGCCGCGGCCAGCGCCCATGCCGACGAAGGCATGTGGATGCCCAAGCAGCTGCCGCAGATCGCCAAGCCCCTGAAGGCCGGCGGCCTGGCGCTGGACCCAAAGACGCTGAACGACCTGACGGGGTTCCCCATGGGGGCCGTCGTGTCCCTGGGCGGCTGCACGGCCAGCTTCGTGTCGCCGCAGGGCCTGGCGGTCACCAACCACCACTGCGCCTACGGCAGCATCCAGTACAACTCCAAGCCCGAGCGCGACCTGCTGAAGAACGGCTTCTACGCCACGACGCTGGCCGACGAACTGCCCGCCGCGCCCGGCAGCCGCATGCTGGTCACGGTGGACATGAAGGACGTGTCCGCCGAGGTGCTGAACGCCAAGACGCTGGCGTTGACCGGCAAGGCCCGCACCGACGCCATCGAGGCCACCGAGAAGAGCCTGGTCGCGGCCTGCGAGGCCGACAAGGGCCATCGCTGCAACGTCTACTCCTTCTTCGGTGGCCTGCAGTTCCAGCTCATCAAGCAGATGGAGATCCGCGACGTGCGCCTGGTGCACGCGCCCGCCACCGGCGTGGGCCTGTTCGGCGGCGACGCCGACAACTGGGTCTGGCCGCGCCACACCGGCGACTACAGCTTCTACCGCGCCTACGTGGGCCCGGACGGCAAGCCGGCCGATTTCAGCAAGGACAACAGGCCCTACGCGCCCAGGCACCACCTGAAGCTCGCGTCGCCCACGGCCAGCCCGCTGAACGAGGGCGACTTCGTCATGGTGGCCGGCTACCCGGGCCGCACCAACCGCCATCGCCTGCCCACCGAGGTGGACTTCGCCTTCGGTTGGCAGCATCCGGCACAGGTCAAGGCCATGGGCGAGTCCATCGACATCATCAAGGCCGAGACGGCCGGCCGCCGCGAAGGCGAGATCCGCATGGCCACGCGCAGGCAGGGCCTGGAGAACTACTTCAAGAACCTGCAGGGCCAGCAGCAGAGCTACGACGGCAGTGACATCCTGGCGCGCAAGCAGGCCGGCTTCGACCAGCTCAAGGCCTGGGTCAACGGCACGCCCCAGCGCCAGGCCCGCTACGGCGCCGACCTGGCCGCCACCGAGAGCCTGATCGCCGAGCGCCAGACCACGGCCCGCGCCGAGCACCTGATGAGCTTCATGACGCCGGCACTGCTGAACGCGGCCCGCCAGCTCTACCAGGTGGCCCAGGAGCGCGCCAAGCCGGATGCCGAGCGCAAGAGCGGCTACCAGGATCGCGACCTGCCGCGCCTGAAGGCCGCCCAGCAGTCGCTGGACCGTCGCTACGACGAGCAGACCGACAAGCGCCTGGTGGGCCATTTCCTGGCCCGCTACCTGGCCCAGCCCGCCGACACGCTGAACGCCGCCTGGCTGAGCGCCCTGGGCCTGAAGGCCGGGCAGGACGAGGCCATGGTCCGCGCGCAGGTCGACAAGCTGTACGCCGCCAGCAAGCTGTCCGACACCGCCTCGCGCATGGCCTGGATGGACAAGGACGTCGCCGCATTCAAGGCCAGCGACGACGCCTTCATCAAGGCCGCCGTGGCGCTGTACGACGATGACCAGAAGCGCGAGAACCGCGACAAGGAACTGGGCGGCAAGCTGCAGAAGGCCTATGCCGGCGTGCAGCAGGCCATGATCGACTACCACGCCAGCCGTGGCGAGGCCGTCTATCCCGACGCCAACAGCACGCTGCGCATCAGCTACGGCAAGGTGCAGGGCCGCGACGTGGGCCGCGACGGCGAAAGCTGGAAGGCCTTCACGACGCTGCGCGGCATTCAAGCGAAGCACAAGGGCCCGGACGAGGCGGGCGGCGAGTTCAACGCGCCGGCCGAACAGCTGGCCGCCATCAAGGCGCGCAACTTCGGCCCGTATTACGTGAAGGGCCTGGACTCCGTGCCGGTCAACTTCCTGTCCACGCTGGACACCACCGGCGGCAACTCCGGCAGCCCGGTGCTCAACAGACGAGCCGAGCTGGTGGGCCTGCTGTTCGACGGCACGCTGGACGCGGTCATCTCCGACTGGGACTTCAACCCCAAGCTGGTCCGCAGCATCAGCGTGGATTCGCGCTACATGTTGTGGCAGATGAGCACCGTCGACAAGACGACGCGGCTGTTGGAAGAGATGGGCGTCAAGTAAGTGCGGCGCTCACGATGAAGAACCGGCCCTTGTGGCCGGTTTCTCATGTGGGCCGGGCGCCGGGCCGCCCCCAAGCCGGCCCAGCTGGCGATGTGCTTGCGGCTCGATGCCGCAAGCATCGCCGTCCCCCCGGGGGACCGACCAGGCTCGCCAGCGTTCAGCGCAGCGAGACTGGGCGAGGGGTCACTCTTTCGCGACGGCTTCGACCTGGATGCGCAGGTTCACATCCATCTTGAAGCCCCAGTCCTTGCCCGCGCCCAGGCCGAACTCGTCGCGGTTGAAGCTGCCCGACGCGTCGGCGCCGCACAGGTCGCGCTTGTAGAGCGGGTGCGGGATGCACTTGATGTGGTGCAGGGTCAGCGTCAGCGGGCGGGTCTTGCCGTTCAGCGTCAGCTCGCCCACCAGCTTGCCCGGCAGCGGGCCTTCGAAGCGGCCGTTGAACGTGGCGCTGGGGTTCTTCTCGACGTTGAAGAATTTCTCGCCGCGTGCCCAGGCGTTCATCGCATCCAGGCCGAAGTCGATGCTGGCCAGGTCCATCTGCACATCCACGCTGCCGCGGCCGGCGGCCTTGTCGTAGACCACCGTGCCCGCGTTCTTGTTCAGCTTGCCGCGCCAGTAGGACAGGCCCATGTGGTCGGCCTCGAAGCTGGGGTAGGTGTGGGTGGGGTCGATCTCGTAGGTCACCGGCGCGGCCGTGGCGGCGATGGTGGCGAGCAGGGCGGAAGCGAACAGCAGGGCTTTCATCGGGGTCTCGTGAAGTGGAGAGGCAGGTGCGCCAATCGGACGACGAACCAGCGGCGCGGGTTTCGACATCATCGCGGTCCCGTGGCGTCGCCTGGCAAGCGCCCGTTAGCATCGCCGCATGCTGATCCGCCTCTTGCTGAGCGGCCTGGCGCTGGCCCTGGCCGGCTGTGCCAGCGGCCCGCCACCCCCGCCGCCCGACGGCTGGCGGCCGCTGGCGCCCGGCCTGTCCCAGCGTGCCTGGGCACCCTGGCCCGACAGCGAGGTGCAGGCCTTGCGCGTCGACCTGACCCGCATGCGCGTGGCGCTGTCTCCCCCCGCCGATGCCGGCCAGCCGCTGGACCGGATGGCCAGCGGCCGTGGTGCGCTGGCCAGCATCAACGCGTCCTTCTTCGACAAGCAGTTCCGTCCGCGCGGCCTGACCGTGTCGGACGGCCAGCCCTGGCCCGAGCTGCTGAAGCCGGCCAAGCCGGTGAACGACCCGCTGCTGGCCTGCGACACCACCTGCGCCATCCGCTTCGATGCGCCCGCCGTGCCCGCGCCCGGCTGGCGCATGGCCGTCAGCGGCACGCCCTGGCTGGTGCGCGATGGCCAGGCCCGCACGGCCGCGGACGACGCGAGCTGCGCCGGCCTGTGTGCCAACACCCACCCGCGCACGGCCGTGGGCCTGGACGCGTCGGGCCGCCATCTCATCGTGCTGCTGGCCGCCGGCCGGCGCGGCGAGGTCAAGGGCCTGACGCTGGCGCAGACCGCGCAGCTGCTGCGCGAACTGGGCGCGGTGCAGGCCTTCAACCTCGACGGCGGCGGCTCGTCCACGCTGCTGATCGGCGGCGAATCACGCCTGCCGCGCCCCCTCAACGAACCCGCGCTGCGCCGCGTGGCCAATGCCTTGCACCTGACCCCGCAATGAATCTCCGCTCCCTGGCCGTTCTCGGCGCTGCCCTGCTGCTGGCCGCCTGCACCACTCCGCTCAAGCCGGGCGAGAAGCGCTACAGCGCCGCCGAGCTGCTGGCATTGAAGCCCGCGGACTTCGGCTGGCCGGCCACGTCCACCGATGGCGAGCGCACGCTGCGCGAGGCCGCGCTGGCGGACATCCGCGCCCGCCTCGCGCTGCCACCCGGCCCCGAGCGCGACGCCGCGCTGCCGCGGCTGTTCGACCTCGTGGCGCACTACAACGCCGAGATCGCCACGGCCCGCCCGCTGCTGCTGCAGGCCTTGCCCACGCTGGGCCAGCGCGACGCCGAGACGCAGCGCGCGCTGCTGACCGCCGCCCATACGCTGTATGCGGCTGACGCCGCACCGTTGCTCTGGCCGCTGCTGCCGCAGCTGACGACCAGCAAGCCCTTCGCCATCGCCGCCTACACGCTGCTGCTGGCCGACGGGGCCGCCGCTGACCGCCTGCGCGTGCTGCTGCCGCAGCAGTTCCCGAACTGGGCCGACGACGCGCGACTCACCGCGCTGATGCAGCGCCTGCGCCCCTCGGCCGCCGCCCAGCCGCCGCTGGCCGAGTTGCTGGCTGCGCCGCTGCGGCCGGGCTTCCCGGTCATCGTCAGCCTGCAGCGGCCGGGGCGGCAGCACATGGGCCTGGCGCTGGTGCGCGATGCCGGCGGGCGCTTCGTGCGCGACGGCGCCGGCCGGCTGTTCACATCGCCGCAGCTGGCGCTGGCACGCACGGCGCTGCCGGGCACCCTCACCAACGGCAACACGCCGCAAGGCCTGTTCACGCTGGTGGGCGCCGGCACGGCCACCAATCCCAACATCGGCCCCACGCCCTACCTGCACAGCAAGCTGCCGGTGGAGGCCACGCCGGCCGAGTTCGAGCATGTGCCAGCACCCGGCGCGGCGGCGTGGGACGAGGCGCTGTACGACAGCTACCTGCCGCCCAGCTGGCGCGGCTGGCCGCCGATCAAGGAGGCGCTGCTGGCCGGCCGCGCCGGCCGCGACGAGCTGCTGGTGCACGGCAACACCATCAACCCGGCCTACTACGCCGGCGCGCCCTACCACCCCGGTGTGCCGCAGCAGGGCTGCCTGGTCTCCCACGAGGACTGGGACCCAGCCACCGGCCGGCTGCTGGCGAGCCGGCAGCTGGCGCTGGCGCAGACCTATGCCACCGCCGGCGCGCGGCCCGATCTGGCGGGCTATCTGATCGTCGTGGAGCTGCCCGGCGAGGGCGCGGTGACGCCGGCCGAGGCGCAGGCGCTGGTGACGGCGGCGGGCCGATGACAGCCCTGCGCACGCTGCCGCACGCGGCCCTGCTGGCGCTGGCCTTGCTCGGGCCGCTGGCACCGGCCCGGGCCGACGAGCCGGCGCGGCTGGTGCCCAGCGCGGACGGGCAGGAACTGATCGACGCCGCCGCCGGCCTGGCCTGGGCGCGCTGCCCGCAAGGCCAGCGCTGGGACGGCCGGCGCTGCGCGGGCGAGGCGGTGCTGGCCACGCATGCGCAGGCGCTGGCCTTTGCGCGGGCGCATGCCCAGGCCGAGGGCCAGGCCTGGCGGCTGCCGCGGGTGCCGGAGCTGAAGCACTTCTTCGAGCGCCTGCCGCTGGGCAGGGAGGCGGCGCTGCTGGCCTCGGCCGGGCCGGCGGGCTGGTACTGGACCGGCACCACCCGCATCGAGAGCGAGGCGGTGAACCCCTATGCCTACCGCAACGTGGAGCGCGGCGCGACGCAGCGGCAGGTGGACCGGCTGGTGGTGAACACCGGCTGGGCCGTGCAACAGCCCGGCGGCGCCGTGCGCGGCGACATGGCCAGGCGCGAGACGCTGGCCGTGCGGCTGGTGCGGCCGCTGCAACCCTGAGCCACCATGGACCTGCTGAAGACCTTCGCGCTGTTCGTCGTCACCGCGCTGGCCGAGATCGTCGGCTGCTACCTGCCCTGGCTGTGGCTGAAGCAGGGCGCATCCGCCTGGCTGCTGCTGCCGGCCGCGGCCAGCCTGGCGCTGTTTGCCTGGCTGCTGACCCTGCATCCCACCGCCGCCGGCCGCATCTACGCGGCCTATGGCGGCGTCTACATCGGCGTGGCCCTCGTCTGGCTGAGGGTGGTGGACCAGGTGAAGCCCACGCTGACGGACTGGGTCGGCGCCGGCCTGTGCTTTGCCGGCATGGCGGTCATCATGGCCGGCGCGCGGCCGGCGGCCTGACTTCACCGTGCTGCGCCACGGCCCGTGCATGGGCCAGGGCGGGCTCGGTCGCCGCGCAGCCCAGCGCTGCCTGCGGCCCGTCGGCCCAGCGCGGCAGCCGTGCATGGAAGTCCTGCGTGGCCGCCACCAAGGCTTCGACGCGAGCGTCCGGCCAGCCGGCCTGCCGTCCCAGGGCCGCGGCTTGCTGCAGCAGTGCGGCCGAGTCCGCGCTGGCGGCTATCTTTTCGGCGACCAGCGCGCAGCTTGCAGGCTGGGCCGGGCATTGCGCCTCCAGCAGCTCCAGCCCCTCAGGCGCCTGGGCCGCGTCCCGCGCCAGCGTCTCGCGTGCGATGTGGGCACGCAGATAGGCCGGGGGCGGGGGCTGCAGCGTATCCAGCGCGGTCTGCACGGTGGCGGTGAGGCCGCCCGGGTGTTCGTGCCAGTGGCGTGCGCGGGCCAGGTGTTGCCAGGCCTGCGGCCAGGTCGGCGCCGCGGCCAGCCAGTGCAGGCCGTTGTCGGGGTCGGCGCGCAGGCGTTCCAGTGCGAGCGCGTGGCGGCAGCCGGCGTCGTCGGTGTAGCCGCAGGCCGCCGTGGCCCAGCGCAGCGCCAGCGCGTCGCCACCGGCGCGGGCCTCGGCGAGCAGTCCGGCAGCCCAGGCGGCCTGGGCCGGCGCGTCGGCCGCGTCGGCCTGGCGCAGCAGCCAGGCGGCCACGCGCTGGCGGGCGTCGCCGCTGGCCAGCGCGTGTTGCAGGCGCTCCTGCAACTCCAGCAGCGCCAGCCGGCCCAGCGGCGCGGGCAGCTGCTCGAAGCGATCGGCCGTGTCGCCGGTGGCTGGCAGAGGCAGGCGGCCCAGGCCGCAGAGCTCGGTCACGTCGGTCGCCGCTGCAGGGCGAGCGGCTGGCGTAGCGGGCTCCGCTGAGCCGGGCATGGCAGGCGCAGGCCGGACTGCGAACGCTACGGTCGGTGGAGACGGTGGCGTTGGCGCCTCGGGCTGGGCGGCAGGCAGGGCCAGCCAGCTGACGCCGGCCAGCGCGGCAACGGCGGCGAAGAGAGGGACGGTCCAGCGGTTCACGGCGCGCAGCATCGGCCAGCGGCCGCGTGTCGGGCACCGGGAAACCGATAGTGCCGGCGCGCATGGCGCCCAGCAGAATGCGCCGCGCCCGGCCGTCTCCCTCGCCGGGCTTTGCACGTCAGTCGCTGCGCCAGGCCGCGCAGATCGTCGGTGCATGCCGCCCCGTGTCACGGGCCCTGCATCCACCCACGAGATCCTTGCTATGACGGCATCCCACCGCTTCCCTCGTCACGCCTGCGCGCCGCGCGCGGCGTCCCTGCTTGCCCTGAGCCTGCTGGCCGCGCTGCCGGTCGGGGCGGCCACCTCCACGGCCACGCGGCCGCAGCTGTCGTCGTCCGAGCAGGGCAGCTACACGGTGGCCAGCTTCCTGGGCAGCTGGAGCCCCGCCGCGGTGGGCACCAAGAGCACGGGCGACTACGTCGTCAGCCCCAGCGGCCCTTACAAGACCGTGCAGGCCGCCGTCAACGCGGCCATCAAGGCCGGCGGCACCACACGCAAATACATCCAGATCAAGGCCGGCACCTACACCGGGCTGGTGGTCATCCCGTCCGGCGTGCCGCTGACCGTCTACGGCGACAGCCAGACCGGCGTCGTGCTGCAGCTGAGCGCGCACTATGCAATGACCGGCTCGGCCTTCAAGTCGGCCGTCGGCAACGCGGCCGATTTCGGCAGCGGCACGCCCAGCCGCGTCAGCGCCTACTACAACGACTGCGGCGGCCGCAGAACGCTGGGCACCAACTGCACGGCCACCGTGGTCAGCTATGCCAGCCAACTGCAGATCAAGAACCTCACCATCCAGAACACCTACGGCGAGAACAACGCCGCGGCCAACGGCCAGCACCAGGCCGTGGCCTACCTGAACAACGGTGGTGACCAGGTGCAGCTGGACACCGTGCGGTTGCTGGGCAACCAGGACACGCTGTGGCTGGCCGGCTCCGGCAAGCGCACCCATGTGCGCAACAGCTTCATCCAGGGCGACGTGGACTTCATCTTCGGCGACATGACCGCCGTGTTCGACGCCTGCGAGATCCGCTACACGAACGCGCGCACCAGCACCGGCGTCATCGCCGCACCCAGCCATGTGCTGAGCAACAAGGGCTTTTTGTTCAAGGGCGGTTCGTTCACGACGACGGGCGGCAGCAACAGCGTGTCGTTCGCACGCCAGTGGCCGCAGAACGGATCGACCACCGGCCAGATGATCGTCCGCGAGGTCAACCTGGGCGGCCACATCAAGAAGACCGCGCCCTGGGCCGACTGGAACAGCAGCAACCCGGTCAACTATGGCAGCGCCGGCAACCGGCGCCTGGCCGAGTACGCCAACACGGGCAGTGGCGCGGCGCCCTGACGCCGCTTACTCGCCTGCGGCTTCGAGATTGGCGCGCAGCCGCGCCAGCAGGGCCAGCAACTGGCCCAGCTCCGCTTCGCTGAAGTCCCGCACCGCCGCCTGCGCCAGCTGTTCGCCATGGCGGCGCAGCCGGCGGTGCAGGGCCTGGCCGGCCTCGGTCAGCGCCAGCCGCTGGGTGCGGCGGTCGGCAGCGTCGGCGCTGGCCTCGATGAGGCCGCGGGCCTTCAGCGAGGCGATCAGCCGCGCGATCTGCGCCTTGTCGCGCCCGCTGCGCTGCACCAGGTCGGTCTGCGTGGCGCCCGCTTGCCGGCCGATGAAGCCCAGCGCGCGGGCCTCCATGTGCGTCAGCGCGGCCTCGTCCTGCGCGGCAGCCTCGCGCGGCTGGCGGCCGCGGTGCAGGTGCATCACCGCGTGCAGCAGGTCGAAGATCTCCCCAGCGAGCGTGAGGGGCTTTGAGTTGACTTTATCAACTGTCTTGCTCATGATGGATGACATTATCAACCAAACAGTCTTCCATCATGTCCGATGAAATGCCGGTCCGCCGCGTGCAGCGCGTGCGGCATGAGATCCAGCGCCGCGAGCTGACGGTCACCGAGGTGGCGCGTCGCGACGGCCGCTTCGTCGTCGTCACGCTGCAGGGCGATTCGCTGAAGAGCTTCGTGTCCAGCTCGTTCGACGACCACGTCAAGCTGATGCTGCCCAACCCCGACGCGAGCGCGGGCGGCCCGCTGATGCGCGACTACACGCCGCGCGCCTTCGACACGCAGCGCGGCGAGCTGGTGCTGGAGTTCGCGCTGCATGGCAGCGGCCCGTTCAGCAGCTGGGCCGCGCAGGCGGCGCCGGGGCAGACCTTGACGGTCGCCGGCCCGCGCGGCTCCATGGTCATCCCGACGGACTACGCCTGGCACTGGCTGGTGGGCGACGACACGGCCTGGCCGGCCATCGCGCGCCGGCTGGAGGAGCTGCCGGCAGACGCGCGCGTGTCGCTGTGGCTGCTGATGGACGACGCACCCACGCTGCCCGTGCGCCGGCCGGCGGCGCTGGACCTGCGCGTGCTGGCCACGCCGCAGGCACTGCTGCAAGCGCTGCGCAGCGCGGCGCTGCCGGCAGGCGAGGGCTATGTGTGGTGTGCCGGCGAGGCGCAGTCCATGGCGCAGCTGCGCGAGCTGATGCTGCGCGACAAGGGCCACCCCAAGGAGGGGCTGAAGGTGGCGGCCTACTGGAAGCAGGGTGCCGAGGGCTTCCATGAGCGGCTGGACGAGGACGCGCCCGTGCGCTGATCAGGGCAGGCGCCGCAGCGTCTTCTGCAGCGGCGCCACGAGGCGGTCGCGCTGCACGGCGTCGCTCAGGTCCAGCGCGCCGGCCAGCAGCGGCCACAGGAAGCCGCGCAGGTTGTGCAGGTCGGTCATGGCCGTCTCGTCCCAGGCCTTGGCCCGCTTCAGCGGCGCGAGCAGCCCGTCCAGCCAGGCCTGCAGCGCGGCGTCGTCGGGTTTCAACCTGAGCAGCAGCTGCAGCGCCGCGCGGGCCAGGCGCTGGCCTTCGCCGAAGCGGTAGGCGTGGCGGTGGTCGGCCAGCACCTGGGCGCTGACGGCGTCCAGCAGCGTCTGGCGCTGCGCCGCGTCCAGCGCGTCGTTTAGCCCCAACTGCAAGGCCAGGTCGGCGCCGTGGGCCACGCCGTGGCGCCAGCCCTCGCCGGCCACCAGGCCGCGGTAGTCACGCACGCCGACGAGAAAGCGGGCGGCGCGCGCCACCAGCTCGGCGCGCTGTTCTGGCGTCATGAAGGGCTGCAGCCGGTCTGCCCGCGCCACCTCGGCCAGCGTCAGCGCGGCAAACGGCTGGTGCACGCCGGCGGCGTCGGCCGGGCCGTCCAGCACGGCGACCAGCTCGGTGCGCAGGCGCTGCAGCGTGGCCGCGTCCAGCTTGCGTGCACGGGCCCAGGCCGACAGCTGCTCGAAAGCGATCTCGTCGCGCAGCCTGGGATCGGGGGCCGCCAGGCAGGGCAGCAACGCGATGGCCAGCTGCTGGACGCGCGCGGCGTCGGCCTCGGTCTTCAGGTCGGTCGGCGGCGCGCAGGTCTGGGCCAGGCCCAGCATCGGCAGCAGCAGTGCGGTGGCGAGGAGGGTCTTCATGCGTCGGAGTAGCGCATGGCGCAGGCCGTGGAGCAAGAAGTCATCGTCCGGGGCGAGCCACTACAGTCGCGGCCGCAACGCCTTCAAACCTGTGGAGACGCCCCATGACGCAGCACCCCATCACCGTCCGTCCAGCGGTCGCCGCCGCATGAGCTGCGTGCGCGAGTTCCTTGCCCTGCTGCTCCTCGCCTGGGTGACCCTGCTGGCGGCGTGCGGCGCCGGGTCGGCCAAGGCCGAGCCGGCCGCGTCGCATCGGGTGACCTTCGAGGTCGAGGGCCGACTCACGCGGGCGCGGTTCGCCGACCAGGCCTTGCTGCAGGCCCCCGCCAGGCCCGACCGTGGACCCGACCACTATTTCGTCGGCTGGTTCCAGCCCGACGCAGGCCCGGGTCGCATGTGGGATTTCGTGCATGACCGGGTCACGACCGACCTCGCGCTGCAGGCCAAGTTCGTGCCGCTGTCGGCGGCCAACGTCGTGGTGGACGCCTACCTGGACGAGTCGCGGCGCAACGCCTTCACCTTTCGCACGCTGCAGGAGCTGAAGGCCGCCAACATCGCGGACGGCACGACGGTGAACTTCACGCCCGGCGTCTACTGGACCGATGACCACCTCGACCCGCACGACGCCAACACGCCGCAGCATCCCGGTCTGGTGGGCATCGCCTTCCCCCAGGCCAATCTCCGCTTCCAGGGCCTGACCTCTAACGCGGATGATGTGCGCATTGCCGGCAACCGCGGCCAGACCGTGGGCGCCCAGGGCAACTGGAACGTGCTCGGCATCGGCACCGGTTTCTCGGCGCGCCACCTGACCTTCGCCAACTACACGTCGGTCGATCTGGTCTTCCCGCGCGACCCCTCGCAGAACCTGCCGCGCCGCAGCGACGCCCGCGTGCAGGCGCAGACGCTCACGTCCGCCGGTGGCCCGCTGGACCGCCTGCATTTTGAGAACGTGCGCTTCGTCAGTCATCTGAACCTGCTTGCCATCGGCCCGCAGCGCGCCTACTTCAAGAACTCCTACTTCCAGCTGACCGACGACGCCATCGCCGGCGGCGCACTGAACGTGTTCGAGGACTGCACCTTCGACTTCCACGGCAGCCATCCGTCCTGGGGCGGCTCGTCCACGCTGGCGGTGTTCCTGAACTCGACCTTCAATTTCATGAACGACAGCCCCGTCTTCTGGTTCGCCAAGAGCGGCGGCCACTGGGCGCTGATCGACAACCGGTTCGTGGGCCCCAAGCAGGAGATCCGCTGGGAGAACGTGCAGCGAGCGGACGTGAAGCAGCTCGTCCACAACAACCGCCATGCCGATGGCACGCCGGTCGTGTTCGACCCGCGGCATCCGCAGGTCACCCAGGTGCTCGGCCCCGAGGCGCTGAAGAGCTTCAAGCTCGGCACGGCCTACAACGTCCGCAACCTGCTGCGCGGTCACGATGGCTGGAATCCGTCGGGCCAGCAGGCCCGGCACGACGCGGCGTTCAAGCTGACGCTGGCGGCCAGCGCGAGCCGCGTGCCGTCGGACGACCCGGTCCACGAGGTGGTGCTGACGCCTGCCGCCATGCCGGCCGACGCCTTAGCGCCCGGTGCGATCCGGTTCGACTTTGACACCACGCTGTTCACTCGCCGGCCCGATCGCGGCGACGGCCAGCTGCGGCTGCACGCGAAGCGGCAGGCCACGGGTCGCGTCATCGACACCGTCGTCACCGCCACCGCACCGAACGGCCTGGTGGCGCAGGCGACGCTGCACGTGCAGCCGGCCGCCGTGGCGCCGCCGGTGGTGCTGGGCTCGCCGGCCATCACGCTGGGGCCGGACCAGGCCCGGCTGCAGCTCGTCTACGACCAGCCGGCCCTCGCCGACCGGTCGACCATCACCTGGTTTCGCGGCAGGGCGCCGGGCGACAAGGCGGTGCAGGTGGCCGTGGCGACGCGCGACTACGCGCTGTCGGCCGGCGACATCGGCCATCACCTGACCGCCGTCATCGTGCCGCGCTACGAGTTCAGCGTGCCGGCCGCCGCCATCGAGGTGAGCAGCCCGCGCGCCGTGGCCGCGGCCGATGTGACGCAGCCGCACGTCATCGCGACCGACTTCGCCCACATCAGCTGGGCGGGCCACACGCTGGGCCAGCCCGATGTCTGGTACGCCGACAGCTTCAAGCCCGATGACGTGGCGGCGGCCTGGGTGCCGTCCGCCGCAGCGCCCTGGGCCCACATCGTGGGCGACCGGGACGGCGCCGTCGGCGTGGCCGGGCTGGTGACGGCCACGCAGGGCGCGCGGCTGCTGTACCAGCCGCGCGGCGCGTATGCGGACATGGCGCTGACCCTGGCGCTGACACCCGAGAAGGTGGCCGGCCAGGGCTTTGGCAGCGCGACCGGTCAGTACCTAGAGGTCTACCTCAAGTGGGACGCGCAGACCCGCAGCGGCTATGCGCTGCGCTTCCAGCGTCTGGCCAGCGACCCGCTGGACGGCCACCGGCCCATTCCGTCGTCAGGCAACTCGGTGCGGGTGTCGATGCTGGAAGTCGTCAATGGCGTCCGCAGCGTGCTGCCCGGTGCGGTCGTGGACAGCTCGGTGTTCATGCCGGGCGCGACCCTGCGCTTCCAGCTGGTGGGCCAGCTGCTGTCGGCCCAGGTGACGACCCGCTCGCCGCAGACCGGCGTGCAGGCCGGCTACCGGCTGCCGCATGAGCTGCACTTCAGCACGGTGCTGCCCCGCATGGTCAGCGAGTCCGGTGGCTTCGGCGTGCAGTTCACCGGCACGGCGTCGGCCGGCAACCGCACGCTGCTGGAGCGGCTGGAGGTCAGGCTGCAGCCGCGCTGAGCTCAGGCAGTCGGGTAGGTTCCGGGGACCAGGATCTCGCGCGTCACATTCGTCAGCTGCGTGTGGCCGCAGAAGGCCATGGACACGTCCAGCTCCTTGTGCAGCATCTGCAGCATCTTGGTGACGCCGGCCTCGCCCATGGCGCCCAGGCCGTAGACCATGGCGCGGCCCACCATCGTGCCCTTGGCGCCCAGCGCCCAGGCCTTCAGCACGTCCTGACCCGAGCGGATGCCGCCGTCCATCCAGACCTCGATCTGCGAGCCCACCTCGGCCACGATGGCCGGCAGCGCATGGATGCTGCTGGGCGCGCCGTCCAGCTGCCGGCCGCCGTGGTTGCTGACGACGATGGCGTCGGCGCCGGCCTGCACGGCCAGCTTGGCATCCTCGACTTCCATGATGCCCTTCAGGATCAGCTTGCCGCCCCACTGCTCCTTGACCCAGGCGATGTCCGCCCAGGACAGGCGCGGGTCGAACTGCTCGTTGGTCCAGGCCGACAGCGAGCGCATGTCGCTGACGCCCTTCACATGGCCCACGAGGTTGCGGAAGGTGTGGCGCTTTGTGCCCGCCATGCCCAGCACCCAGCGCGGCTTGGTGGCCAGGTTGATGAGGTTGGCGAGCGTGGGCCGCGGCGGCGCGGTCAGGCCGTTCTTCAGGTCCTTGTGGCGCTGGCCGATCACCTGCAGGTCCAGCGTCAGCACCAGCGCGCTGCAGCGGGCCGCGCGGGCGCGCTCGATCATGCGGGCCATGGCCTCGCGGTCGCGCATCATGTAGAGCTGGAACCAGAACGGCGCCGAGGTGTTCTCGGCGATGTCCTCGATGGAGCAGATGCTCATCGTCGACAGCGTGAACGGGATGCCGAACTTCTCGGCCGCGCGGGCGGCGTGGATCTCGCCGTCGGCATGCTGCATGCCGGTCAGGCCCACCGGCGCAATGGCCACGGGCATCTTGGCGTCGATGCCGATCATCTTCACCGCGGTGCTGCGGCCTTCCATGTTCACCGCCACGCGCTGGCGCAGCTTGATGGCCTGGAAGTCGGTCTCGTTGGCGCGGTAGGTGGTCTCGGTCCAGGAGCCGGAGTCGGCGTAGTCGTAGAACATGCGCGGCACGCGCTTCTCGGCGAGTTGACGCAGGTCTTCGACGCAGGTGATGACGGGCATGGCAGGGCAGGGTTGGGCGTGCAGCGGTGGATTCTCGGCTGCATCGGCCACGCCGTGGCCCTGGGCCGCGAGTTCTCAGCCCCTTGAGTGTTTGCGTCCGGGCGGCGTGCCGGCTCAGAAGTCCAGCGTCGTCGGTCCGGCGTCGCGCGACGGGGGGCGCAGGTACTGGCCCAGCGTGCCGGCCACGGCCACGACGACGCCGGCCGCCAGCTGCCCGGCCTGGCGCCAGCGCCGCGGCGGCGGCTCACGGCGCGGCCGGGCCTGCGTGGCCGCGTGCACCAGCGCCAGCTCCTGCTGGCGCTCGTTCAGCAGGTAGACCAGCCGGTGCGGGTCGGCAAAGCGCACGGACAGCGCGCGCACGGCCTTCAGCTCGCGCCGTTGCACGCGCACGCCCTGCGGCCGCAGCGCGCAGCCCAGCGTGCGGCTGCGCAGGTACAGCGCCTTGGCGGCCAGCCGGTCGGGCAGGCAGCCCACGCCGGCGAACAGGCAGCTGGCCAGGTTGAAGCAGGCCTCGGCATGGCCCAGCGCGGCGGCGGCCACATAGGCCTGCAGGCCGCGGTCCTCGTCGGTGGGCCCGCCGCGGCCGATCAGCAGCACGCGGCCCAGCTGGAAGTGGCCGATGGCGCTGCCGTTCGCGGCGGCGCGCTCCAGCAGCGCGCGCGCCTGCACCGGGTCGGCGGGCAGGCCCAGGCCTTCGAGGTGGCACAGGCCCAGCATCGCGACGCCGTCGTGGTCGCCGGTCTCGGCGGCGGCGCGGAACCAGCCGGCCGCGCGCCGGTAGTCCGGCGGCGTGGCGTGGAACAGCGCCAGCCCCTGCTGCAGGGGCGGGACCGCGATGGGCATGCCGGGGGGCGGGGCTCGGTGATGCATGGAGCCCGGATTGTTGTGGCGGCCCGCGCCACGACCCGGCCCGCAGTCGTGAGAAATCTCACGAAGCGCCGGCGGGCGGCCGTTGTCAGCGGCGCGCCACCTGCCAGGCGCGTGCCGTCGGCACGATGCGCGGGTCGTAGCCGCCGGCAATCAGCGCGCGGCCGTCGGGCAGCGCGGTCGCGGTGCTGAACGACAGCTCGTCGCCGATGGCGCCGCGCAGCGTCGCGAAGGCCGGCGTGCCGGGCGTCCACACCTCCACATCGTTGGCATTGCCGGCGATCAGCACGTCGCCACTGGCCAGCACGGCGGCCGCGGCGGCGATCTTGTAGCGCGGGTGGGCCAGCGCCGGGCCGGGCTCGAAGCGGCCGGTGGCCGGATCCCAGATCTCGGTGCTGGCCAGGCGGCGCCCTTCCTCGCAGTTGGGAGAGCCGGCGATGACCATCACGCGGCCGTCCTGCAGTGCCAGCGCGGCCAGCTTGCAGCGCGGCTCGCGCAGCGATCCGGTGGGCGTGAAGCGGCCGCTGGCCGGGTCGTAGATCTCGGCGCTGGCCGTGGCCCGGTGGCGGCCCACCAGCCCGCCCACCAGCAGCACGCGGCCGTCGCGCAGGCGCGCGGCGCCATGGTGAGCGCGCGGGCTTTGCATCGCGCCGGCCGGGGCGAAGCGGCCGGTGGCCGGGTCGAACAGCTCCGCCGCGGCCGTGGGCTGGTTGGTGCGCTGCGCGCCGCCGGCGATCAGCACGCGGCCGTCGGCCAGCGGCGTGGCGGTGCCGTCCATGCGCGG
>CAMLKW010000084.1 GCA_946480605.1 uncultured Roseateles sp.
GCAAGCTGCGCGAGCGCATGAAGATCCCCGTCTTCCACGACGACCAGCACGGCACGGCCATCGTCGTCGGCGCGGCCTTCCTGAACGGCCTCAAGGTCGTCGGCAAGGATGTGAAAGACGTCAAGCTGGTCACCTCGGGCGCCGGCGCTGCCGCACTGGCCTGCCTGGGCCTGCTGGTCAAGCTGGGCCTGCCGCGCGAGAACATCTTCGTGACCGACCTGGCCGGCGTCGTCTACGAGGGCCGCACCGAACTGATGGACCCGGACAAGGCCGAGTTCGCGCAGAAGACCGATGCGCGCTCGCTGCGCGAGGTCATCCAGGGCGCCGACGTGTTCCTGGGCCTGTCCGCCGGCGGCGTGCTGAAGGCCGACATGGTCGCCACCATGGCCGCCAGGCCGCTGATCTTCGCGCTGGCCAACCCGACGCCCGAGATCCTGCCGGAAGAAGTGCAGGCCGTGCGCAGCGACGCCATCATGGCGACGGGCCGCACGGACTATCCCAACCAGGTCAACAACGTCCTGTGCTTCCCCTACATCTTCCGCGGCGCACTGGACTCGGGCGCGACGACGATCAACGTCGAGATGGAGATCGCCGCCGTCCACGCGATTGCGGATCTGGCGCAGGCCGAACTGAGCGAGGTGGTCGCCGCCGCCTATGTCGGCGCGACGCTGAGCTTCGGCCCCGAGTACCTGATCCCCAAGCCCTTCGACCCGCGGCTGATGATGCGCATCGCGCCCGCCGTGGCCAAGGCCGCCGAGGACTCCGGCGTCGCCACGCGGCCCATCCAGGACTGGGACGCCTACCGCGAGAAGCTGCAGAGCTTCGTCTACGCGTCGGGCAACACGATGAAGCCCATCTTCTCCGCGGCCAAGCGCGCGCCCAACAAGCGGGTGGCCTATGCCGAGGGCGAGGAGGAGCGCGTGCTGCGTGCCGCGCAGGTCGTCGTTGACGAAGGCCTGGCCCGCCCGACGCTGGTGGGCCGCCCGGCCGTCATCGCCGAGCGCTGCGAGCGCTTCGGCCTGCGCCTGCAGCAGGGCCGCGACTACGACGTCGTCAACGTCGAGCATGACGACCGCTACCGCGACTACTGGCAGACCTATCTGCGCATGACCGAGCGCAAGGGCGTGACGCAGCAGCTCGCCAAGATCGAGATGCGCCGCCGCCTGACACTCATCAGCGCGATGCTGCTGCACAAGGGCGAGGTGGACGGCATGCTGTGCGGCACCTGGGGCACGACGGCCACCCACCTGGCCTACATCGATCAGGTCATCGGCAAGCGCGCCGGCGTCAAGACCTACGCCTGCATGAATGGGCTCATCCTGCCGGGCCGCCAGGTCATGCTGGTCGACACCCATGTCAACTACGACCCCACCGCCGAGCAGTTGGCCGAGATCACCATCATGGCAGCGCAGGAGATGTGCCGTTTCGGCCTGACGCCCAAGGCCGCGCTGCTGTCGCACAGCAACTTCGGTACCAGCGACAAGCCCTCGGCCGTGAAGATGCGCGACACGCTGGCGCTGCTGCAGCAACTGGCGCCGTGGCTGGAGGTGGACGGCGAGATGCACGGCGACACGGCGCTGGACGCCGGCTACCGCAAGCAGTTGATGCCGCACAGCCCGCTGAGCGGCGAAGCCAACCTGCTGGTTCTGCCCAATATCGACGCCGCCAACATCTCCTACAACCTGCTGAAAACGACGGCGGGCGGTGGCATCGCCATCGGCCCGGTGCTGCTGGGCGCAGCCAAACCGGTGCACGTCCTGACACCGTCGGCCACCGTGCGACGCATCGTCAACATGACGGCGTTGACCGTCGCCGATGCCAACGCGGCACGGAACTGAGGCCTTGCCGCGTTCCCAGGGGGAAACGGGCACAAGCGGCCTGACTCCCCCAATTGACAGAAGTTTTCATTCGAGGAAACCCGTCACCCGGCCGTCAAATAGACAGCAAAAACAATCACTTACCTCTGTGTGAGCGCAGGCTCACATACCCCTTATCCAGAGTCCACCACCGGGCTGCGGCTTGAGCTTTTGGGGTCGCTTCGGTACCATTATGGTTTCGAATTCAGGGTAAACCCGTGTTTTTGCTCTCGTGGCTGGCGCGCTCTGGCGCCTCGGCGGCACTATCCGCCCTGCTGTTGTCCGGCCTTGCCGGAGGCGCGCAAGCCAAGGAAGCCCCCGACACCGCAGCACCCGCTCTGGCCGAAGTCCGGCTGAGCGAGCTGCCCGTCCAGGCCCAGGAAACGCACCGTCTCGTCCACGCGGGCGGTCCGTTTCCCTACAGCAAGGATGGCACGGTGTTCGGCAATCGCGAACGCCTGCTGCCCCGCAAGGCTCGCGGCTTCTATCGCGAATACACGGTCAAGACCCCTGGCGCGCGCAACCGCGGCGCCCGCCGCCTCGTCTGTGGCGGCGAGCCGCCTGTCGCGCCCGAGGTCTGTTATTACACCGACGATCACTACGCCAGCTTCAAGCGCATCCGCGCCGAGGCGGCGCGGTGAAGATCGGGTGAAGACGAGTTTTGGCAGTTTTGTGACTTGAAAGGAGGAACGCGACCATGCTTTTGCAGACCGTCCGTCCCAATATCGTGCAGGCCATACGGGCCTACCGGGTCGAGGATTTGATGCAGGCCGCCCATGAAGCGGGCCAGCATTTCCTTTATGCCAATCTGTCGGAGGCCCAGTCCAAGCAGGACGTGCTCGACGGCATTGCGCAGGCCTTCCTCTTTCCCGCTCATTTCGGCAAGAACCTGGACGCGCTGCACGACTGCATGACCGACCTCGTGCACAAGGCCGGCAGCCAACCAGGCTTCGTCGTCGTGCTGGAACAACTGCCTGACAACGTGCGTTTCGACCGCGAAGCCCGCGAGCAGTTGCTCGATGTGTTCCGCGACACGGCCGACTACTGGGCCGACCGAAAGATCGCCTTCCGGTGTTTCTATTCTTTTCAGTAGCCCGCTCCCAAGAAAACGGGTCATGGGAGCGGGCTGCTGAGGTGGCCCCGGTGATTGAAAAGCCTGCCAAGACGGCGAAGACGACGATTGGCAACCCCAACTTCGGCATGAACATGCCGATGATGTGCAGTGCCTTCGATACGTCGATGTGGTTGAACGCGGCCTGACGCGCTGAACCCTGCATGAAGAAAAAACGGGACCCGAGGGTCCCGTTTTTCATTTGTGTGACGCAACTTCCAGCGCCAGCGCGACGAACTGGTCCACCGGGACTTCCTCAGCGCGGCGCTGCAGGTCGAAGTGGCCCTGGTAATCACGCTCGGCCAGCCAGTGGCCCAGGCTGTGGCGCAGCAGCTTGCGGCGCTGCGAGAAGGCGCTGGCAACCAACTCCCCCAGCAGCTTCGCGTCCAGCGCCGGCGGGGCTTGCAGCGGCTGCATGCGCACGATGGCCGAGTCCACGCGCGGGGGTGGGTCGAAGGCCTCGGGCGGCACGTCCAGCACCGACTCGATGTCGTAGCGCCACTGCAGCATGACGCTCAGGCGCCCATAGTCCTTGCCGCCCGGTCCCGCCGCCATGCGGTCCACGACTTCCTTCTGCAGCATGAAGTGCTGGTCCACCACCTGGTCCACCACATCCAGCAGGTGGAACAGGATGGGCGTGGAGATGTTGTAGGGCAGGTTGCCCACCACACGCAGCTTGGCCCCCTTGGCCTCGCTCAGCGCCCGGAAATCGACCTTGAGCACGTCCGACTCGATGACCTCCACGTCATCGCGCTTGCGCAGCCGCGCGGCCAGGTCACGGTCCAACTCGATGACGGTCAGCGGCACCGAACCTTTGGGAATACGCTCCAGCAGCGGCAGCGTCATCGCCCCCAGGCCGGGACCGATCTCGACCAGCGTCTCGCCGGGCTGCGGATCTATCAGATCGACGATGGCGTCGATCAGCACCTTGTCGGTCAGGAAGTGCTGGCCAAACCGCTTGCGCGGGATGTGCGACCTCAATCCAGCCATTCGCGCACTTCGACGAAGGCCTTGGCGCGCAAGTCCTTGACCCAGTCCTGGTAGGCCTCGTCGTACTTCTGCTCGCGCAGCGCACCACGCGCCTGGTCGCGCAGCACCTTCATCTCGACCTCGACCGAACGGCGCTCCAGCACCTGGATCAGGTGCACGCCGTAGCGCGACATCACCGGGCCCGAGATGCCGTTCAACGGCAGCGCGTTCATGGCCTCCTCGAACTCGGGCACGAAGCCGCCCGCGCCCATCCAGCCCAGGTCGCCGCCAGCCTCGGCACTGCCGTCCTCGGAGTTGGCCTTGGCGAGGTTTTCGAACTGGGCCTGGCCGGCCTCGATCTGGCGCTTCATCTCGGCCAGCCGGCGCGCGGCGACCTCGGCGGTCAGTTGGGCCGAGGGGCGCAGCAGGATGTGGCGCGCGCGCGTCTGCAGACTCTGGGTCAGCGACCCGGCGCCCTGGCGCTCGACGACCTTGAGGACGTGAAAGCCCGCGCCGGTGCGCAGCAGCTGCGGCACGATCTGGCCGGTCTTCAAGTCCTTTACAGCGGCCACGAAGACGTCCGGCAGGCGGTCGGCCGGACGCAGGCCGATCTCGCCACCACGCGCCTTGTTGCCGTCCTCGGAGACCTCGCGGGCCACCTTGGCGAAGTCCTCGCCTCCCTTGATGCGGTTCAGCGCGCCCTCGGCCTTGGCGCGGCGCTCGGCGACGACGGTCTCGCTGGCGCCCTCGGGCACCGGCACCAGCACCTGGGCCAGGTTGATCTGGCCGCCCTGCTCCAGCGCCGCGCGGCGCTTGTCCAGCCAAGCGTCGATCTCGGCATCGGTGATCCTGATGCGCCCCTGCACCTCGCGCTCGCGCACGCGCTCGGTCATCATCTGGTCGCGCAGGTTCTCGCGAAAGCTCTTGTAGTCGGTGCCGTCCTGCTTGAGCCGCTCCAGCAGCTGGGCCATGGTCAGCTTGTTCTGGGCCGCGACGTTGGCGACCACGCGGTCCAGCTCAGCCTCATCGACGCGCTGGCCGCTGTCGCGCGCGTGGGTGATCTGCACGCGCTCCTCGATCAGCGCCTCCAGCGCCTGCTTGCGCAGGCCGGCCGTCTCGGGCATGACCTCGCCCTTCTGGCGCGCCTCCTGGCGCAGCCGCTCGGTGCGCTGGACCACCTCGCTGGCGGCGACGACGTCCTGGTTGACGACGGCGGCGATGTAGTCCCCCGCCTGCAGCGTGGGCGTCTGGGCCGCGGCAAACGAGGCGGCCAGGGCCAGAACGAGGGGAACGAATCGTTGGATCATGGTTGGAAATCTGAACTCGCCGAGCGGTCGGCGCTCAGCCTGCGGTAACCGGGCACATTGTCCTTCAAGACCTTGAGGGCATTGGAGCCCAGCTGACTGAGGCCCACGAGCTCCAGCTGCAGCATGAAGCGGGTGTTGGTTTCGGCGCGGCCGGTGGACAGCCGCTCCAGCCCGAAACGCAGCAGCCAGCAGCCGGCGTCGTACTCGAAGCCGGCCACGGAATCGGTCAGCCGCTTGTCGCGCAGCGAGTACTGCACGCGGCCCGCGCTGTACCAGGCGCCGCCACAGCTCTGGCTGTTGGCGCCGCGCTGGGTGACCGGCGTGCCGTAGATGGGCCATTGCCAGGCGAACTCGACCTGCTCGCTCTGCGCCCGCGCCAGCCGGTAGGCCACGCTGACGGTCTTGTAGGCGCCCGGCGAGTAGCGCGCCCGCACGACCGAGCGCTCGAAGCGGTGGGTCTCGGGGTTCAGCTGCAGCGTGGTCTCGGCCCACCAGCGCTCGTCCAGCTGCGCGGCTGCGGCCAGCAACAGGTCGGAGAAGCGCTGCGTGACCGGCTGGCCGTCCGGCGTGATGCGCTGGTCGCGAAACAGCACGCGCTGCACCGCGCCCACGCGCAGGATCTCCTGCCCCTGCGACGCGCTGATCCAGCGGCTGGTGGCGCCGAAGCTCAGGGAATGCAGGTCAGACACCCGGTCCACGCCCGAGAACTGGTTGTCGGTGTAGATGGAGTCGAAGTTGAAGTCCTTGGGCGCCGCGTCGAAGTTGGGCAGCGCGAGCTGGTCGCGGTACGGCGTGTTCACGTACAGCAGGCGCGGCTCCAGGCTCTGGCGCATGGCGCGGCCGAACAGCTTGGTGTCGCGCTCGAACACCCAGCCGTGGTCGATGCTCAGCGTCGGGATCACGCGGCTCATGCGGCTGCGGCCGTCGTCCAGCGGGCGGTCCAGGTCGTAGGCGGCCACGTTGACGGCCAGCCGCGGGATGAACCACCAGGCCTCGCCGCCCAGCGGCGCGGCCACATGGCCCAACGCGTGGACGCGCTGGCCGCCCCTGGCCTGGCCGGCCAGCGCCGAGCCGGGCAAGTCGAAGCGGTTGTATTCCAGCTCCAGGCTGCCTTCCAGCCGCGCCTTGCGGCCCCAGGGCCGGAAGCTGTCCAGCACGGCCTCGTCGGCCGCCGTCGTCACGCGCACGCCCACCTGCGGGCTGCGCTGGTAGGGCGAGTCGAACTGGGCCAGCGCGTCGCTGCCCTGCAGCGTCTGCCAGCGCTGCACGCGGGCATAGGTGTCGATGACGCCCCAGGACAGCTCGCGCTGCCGGCCGAGGCTGAAGTTGCTGGACAGCAGCCGCAGCGTCTGGCTCTCGACGCGGCGCGACAAGTCCTTCCAGTAGTCGTCGTCGGACACGCGCTCGCTGTTCAGCTTGTAGCGCCAGTCGCCCAGGCGGCCGTCGTTGTCCAGCTTCAGGCCCCAGCGCGAGCGGCCGAACACGCGGTCGCCGGGCAGCAGGTCCACGTTGATGCGGCCGGCGTGGCCCGGCTCCAGGTAGCGGAACTCGCTGTCCACACCCACGCCGCGCTTGGTCATGACGAAGGGCGTGAACGTCGCATCGCGCTGCGGCGCGATGTTCCAGTAGTAGGGCACGCCGAACTCGAAGCCGCTGCGGTTGTCCAGCGAGATGTTGGGCGGCAGCCAGCCCGATTTGCGCGCGGAGCTCAGCGGGAAGCTCAGCGCCGGCGCCGCCAGCAGCGGCACGCCCAGGAAGCGCAGCACCGCGCCCTCGGCCTGGCCCTCGTTGGCAGCCAGGTCCAGGCGCATCTCCTTGGCCGAGATCTGCCAGGCCGGCTCCTGGTCGCCGACGACCGGGCAGCTGCTGTAGCTGCCGGCCGTGATGCTCAGGTGCTCGCTGTCGTGGAACCTGACGATCTTGGCCTTGCCCGCGCCGCCGGTCGCGGCGAGGAAGAAGCTGGGCGTCAGGAACTCGCCCTCGAAGCGGTCCACATACATCTGCAGCAGTGGGCCGGTGAAGACGTTGCCCTTGTGGTGGACGCGCACATTGCCTTCCGCGCGGGCGAAGTCGTCCACCATCCGGTAATTCAGCGTGTCGGCATTCAGCAGCACCTCGCCGTAGCGCAGCTCCACCCCGTCCGTCGCCTCGGCCTGCTGCTCGGTCTGCGCGGCGATCTTGCCGGCGCTGATGGCCAACGCCGCCTTGCCGCCGATGCGCGTGGGCGCACCCAGCATGCGGCTGTTCTTCAGTGCCAGCCCGTCGTCGGGGCGGGACTGCTGCGCCTGTGCCGGCGCACAGGCGCCGAAGGCCAGGGCGATCAGGGCGGGCAGCAGCGAGGGGCGGGGAGGTCGGAACGAGCGCGGCACGGGCGGCAGGACGGGCGGCGGAGCCTCGAAGTCAGGGGGATTGCCGGGGCCGGCTTCTTAGAATTTCATTATCCACGAGGGCCTTTGCCATGACTCCCCCGAATGCCGAACTGATCGCCGCGCTGCTCGCCGAGCCGGCCCGCGCCGACGCCTTGATGCGGAACGCCTGCGCCGCGCTGCGCGCCTGCCCGCCCACGCCGGCGCCCGTCGATGCGACGCCGCTGCGCGCCGGCCTCGTCCACATCGCCCAGGCCGGGCTGGATGCCGGCCTGGACGCCGTGCTGCACCGCCTCGTCGACGACGCCCCCCAGGGCAGCGTGACCGACGCACTGGCCGCACTGCTGCGCCCGCCCGAGCTGGCCTGGGACGAGCCCCGCGAGCTCGACTGGGCCGTGCGCCACTGGGAGGCCTGCCGCGCCGCCGGTCAGCTGGGCGAGGCGCTGGCCGCCGACTTCGGCGAATACTGGCGCGAGCTGGAATGGAGCGCGCTGCGCCAGCACCTCGCGCTGCTGGGCCAGGGCCATGCGCAGGAGCGCCGGCTGCTGGCCTACATCGCCAAGACGGCCAGCCGCTACGTGGCCTTCGGCCCGCTGAAGCGGGCGATGGAGGCGCGATTCCCGGAGTTCTTCGAACTCGGGTTCAGCTTGAGGTGATTCAGGGGCAGGTCGCGCAGCCCGCGGCCACCAGCCAGGGGTCGCGGTCCTCGCCACCGAAGATCTGCAGCAGGAAGTCCAGGAAGGCGCGCGTGCGCGCCGGCACGTACTTGCGCGTGGGCAGGCCGGCCCACAGCGTAGTGCCGAACAGCCGCCACTGCGGCATGACGCGCTCCAGCGCCTGCTCCAGCAGCGCGTCCTCGACCATGAAGCTGGGCAGCCCCGCGATGCCCAGGCCGTGCAGCGCCGCGGCGTAGTTGGTGTCCATGTGCGTCGTCGACAGCGTCGCGCGGTTGGGCGACATGGGCAGCGTGATCTCCTCGCTGCCGTCGCCACGCTGCAGCGTCAGGCCGCGCATCAGTGACGGCGTGGGCGGAATCAGCGCATCGTGCTGCTTCAGCTCGCTGGGGTGCTGGGGGCGGCCGCGCCGCTCCAGATAGTCCGGCGACGCGCACAGGATGAACTCGCTGCGCGCCAGCCGCCGCGCAATGAAGTCACCATCCAGCGCCTCGCGGGACAGGAAGATGGTCAGGTCGTAGCCATCGTCCACCGTGTCCACTGCGCCCGGCGACGTGATCTCCAGCGTCACCGCCGGGTACTCGCGGTGAAAGCTGGGCAGATGCTTGGCCAGCTGGTGCACGGCGATGGCCGGCGGGCACAGCACGCGCAGCAGGCCGCGCACCTCCTGCGTGGCCGAGGCCGCCAGCGCAGCCGCCTCGTCCACGTCGGCCAGGATGCGTCGCGCGCGTTCCAGGTAGGCCTCGCCGATCTCGGTCAGCGCCAGCCGCCGCGTCGTGCGGTTCAGCAGCCGCGTGCCGAGGTGGTCCTCCAGCTCGGCCACCAGCCGGGTCACGACGGCGGGCGCCAGGTCCAGCGCCCGCGCCGCGGCGGCAAAGCTGCCCTCGTCGATGACGCGGACAAAGACCTTGATCGCTCTTAATTGATCCATGCGCTGACGCAATCTCGCCTGGGTTTGGCACTTGGCGATGGCGTGCCTTCCCCAGTGAACCCCGCCGATCCGGCTCTGCCGGTCGGCGCGGGTTGCCCCCTTGAGGGGGCGTGCGAAGCACGTTGGGGGTGGGTCACGGATGGGCGGCCATGACCTGCGCGACGGCAGCGGTCAGCCGCTTGCCGTAGGGCACATGCAGGAACTCGTTGGGCCCATGCGCATTGCTCTTGGGGCCCAGCACACCACAGACCATCATCTGCGCGCTCGGGAAGCCCTTCTGCAGCATGCTCATCAGCGGGATGGTGCCGCCCTGGCCGATGTAGCCCACCGGCGCGCCGAAGTGGGTCTGGCTGGCGTCGTTCAGCGCCCGGCTGAGCCAGGGCGACAGGTCGGGCGTGTTCCAGCCGGTGGCGCCGTAAGCCCCGGCGCGGCCGTCGGGCGTGAACGTGACCTTGGCGTTGTAGGGCGCGTTGTCCTCCAGCAGCGCCTTGAGCTTGAGCGCCGCCTCGTTGCCGTCCACCAGCGGCGGCAGGCGCAGGCTCAGCTTGAAGGCCGTGTACGGCCGCAGCACGTTGCCTGCGTTCTTCAGCTCGGGGAAGCCGTCGGCGCCGACCACCGACAGCGTCGGCCGCCAGGTGCGGTTCAGCAGCACCTCGACCGGGTCGTCCGTCACCGGCAGCACCGGGCCGCCGTCCGCACCGCAGGCCCAGGGCATGCGCTTGTAGACCTCTTCCTTCAGGATGGCCGCGGTTGCCTGCGCCTGCTCCAGCCGCGCGCCGGGAATCTCGCAGTGGAAGCTCTCGGGCAGCAGGCGGCCGGTCTTGCTGTCCTCCAGCCGGTCCAGCACCTGGCGCAGGATGCGGAAGCTCGACGGCACGGCGCCCGACGCGTCGCCGCTGTGGATGCCCTCGGTCAGCACCTCGACCTTCAGCACGCCGGACACCATGCCGCGCAGCGACGTGGTCAGCCACAGCTGCTCGTAGTTGCCGGCACCGGAGTCCAGGCAGACCACCAGCGACACATTGCCCAGGCGGGGCTTCAGCACGTCGAGATACGCCGGCAGGTCGAAGGAGCCGCTCTCCTCGCAGGTCTCGATCAGCCCCACGCAGCGCGGGCGCGGGATGCCCTGCTTGTCCAGCGCCATGATGGCCGTCAGCGACGCGTAGACCGCATAGCCGTCGTCCGCGCCGCCGCGGCCATACAGCAGGCCGTTCTCGTACTTGGGCGTCCACGGCCCCAGGTCGTTGCGCCAGCCGCTGAACTCGGGCTGCTTGTCCAGGTGGCCGTACAGCACGACGGTGTCTTCCGAGCCGGGCTTGGTGGACGGCACCTCGAAGAAGATGACCGGCGTGCGGCCCGGGATGCGGATGACCTCCAGCTTCAGCCCGGCGACCTTCTTGCTCTCCACCCAGGCGGCGGCCTGGGTCAGCACCTTGTCGATGTGGCCGTTCGCCGCCCAGTCGGCGTCGAACATCGGGCTCTTGGCAGGGATGGCGATGTAGTCGGTCAGCGCGGGGACGATCTCCTCGTCCCAGACACGTTCGGCATAGGCCCCGAGCGCAACAGCCTCGTCGGCTTGCAGGGGCAGATGGGGGTCTCGTGCGTTCATGGCGTACTCCTGGCGCTTGTGGCGCGGCCGGCCAGTTTAGGCGCTCCCATAATGGGCCGAAACCCGCCGTACCCATGCGCCTGACACGACTGTTCCTGCTGACGACCGGCCTGCTGCTGGCCCTGGTTTCCGCACTGCTGCTGCGCTCCATCTGGACCGACTGGCGCCAGGTGAGCGCCGCCGAGCTGGGCCTGGCGGCCATGCAGCGCGCCTACCTGGGCATGAAGGTGGCCGAGAAGGCCTCGGCCGAGCGCGGCCCCGCCATCCCGGTGCTGAACGACACCGAACCCGCCGACCCGGCCAAGCGTGCGCGGCTGCAGGACTTCCGCCGCACCACCGACGCCGCCTTCGACGAGGCGCTGGCCGCGCTGGACGGCTCCACCGACCCCGCCTCGCTGTCGGCTCGCGCGCAGCTGCAGCAGGCCCGACAGGAGCTGGCGCTGGCCCGCGTGGAGGTGGACCGCGTCGCCGCGCTGCCGCACGCGCTGCGCATCACGCCGGGCCGGCGCCTGACGCGCGCGCCCATCGACCAGATGTTCGCCGTCATCGACACCGTGCTGGCCGGCGTGACCACCCAATCCGCCGCGGCCGAGGCGGTCTACCCCGAGCTGGCCATGCCGCTGGTCGGCGCGCGCTATGCGGCCGAGCTGCGCGAATACGCCGGCCGGCTGGGCTCGCAGTTCACGACGCCGCTGGCCACCGGCGAGGCGCTGGGCCGCCAGGAGCAGCGCGAGATCCCGCTGCTGATGGGCCGCATCGAGCAGTTGCGCAAGCTCATCGCCCTGCAGGCCCGCGCCGGCCGCGCGGCGCCGCCGCTGCAGGTCGCCATCGCCAAGATGGAGGCGCAGTACTTCGGCGTCGACCTGCCCTTCATCAAGCTGCTCACCGAGCGCGGCATGGCAGGGCAGGACTACGGCATGGACTCGGCCGTCTTCGTCGCCCGCTACGTGCCGCCGATGAAGAGCATCGTCGAGCTGCGCGACGCCCTGTTCGACACGGCGCGCGACACCGCCACCGAACGCGTCGCCGACGCGCGGCGGCGCATGGCCATCAACGCCGGCCTGGGGCTGGCGGTGCTGTGCATCGAGCTGACCGTGTTCCTGCTGATACGCCGCCGCGTGCTGCAACCGCTGCTGCGCAGCACACGGGCGATGAAGGCCATCATGCAGGGCGAGGGCGTGCGGCCCGAGGACCACCTGCTTGAGGTCTCGCGCACCGACGAGATCGGCGACATGAAGCGGGCGGTCACGGCGCTGTGGGACGCCACCCAGCGCAGCCGTGCACTGGAGGCCGAGCGCGAGCAGCTCATCGCGCAGCTGCGCCACGCCAGCGACACCGACTTCCTGACCGGCCTGCTGAACCGCCGCGCCTTCACCGAGCAGGCCGCGCGGCTGATCGGGCAGGCGCGCCGCCACGGCTGGCCGGTGGCGCTCATCGTGTTCGACCTGGACCACTTCAAGGCCATCAACGACCAGCACGGCCACCCCGCCGGCGACGCCGTGCTGCACGCCGCGGCCGAGATTGCGCGCGCCCAGGTGCGCCAGGGCGAGCTGCTGGCCCGCCATGGTGGCGAAGAGTTCATCCTGCTGGCCGTGGACTGCCGGCCCGACGAGGCCCGCCAGCTGGCCGAGCGGCTGCGCCAGACGCTGGCCGAGGCGCCCATCCCGCTGCCCGACGGCGAGCCGCTGTGCGTGACCGCCAGCTTCGGGCTGGCCTGGGTGGAGGCACGCCAGCTGGTGGACCTGGACGCGCTGTACCGCGACGCCGACCAGGCGCTCTACCGCGCCAAGTCCGAGGGCCGCAACCGCGTCTGCTGCCACCACGCACGGGCGGCGTGAGCCGAACCGGGGCGCCGCGCCGCACGGCCGGCCCTGGATCGGGGAAAACGACGGCCCGGCCGCCGCAGGCCCGCACGTAGGCTCGCCCTCATGCGTCCACTGCTGCTGTTGCTCGCCGCGCTGCTGCTGACCGGCTGCGCCGCCGGGCCGAAGTTCACCGTCGACGACGGCCGCCAGGTCGACGAGACGCTGCTGGCCGGCATGCGCGCCTATGGTGCGGGCGAGCGCCTGATCCGCCCCGCCATCGCCCGCAGCGCCGCGCTGCAGGACAAGGACTGCGACAAGCAGTGGGAGCTGCCCTTTGCCGTGGCCACCAGCGCCGGCTGGAGCGCGGACGACCGCGTCGCCTGGGTGCGCGCGCTGCAGGTGGACGAGCGCCTCACCGTCATCGCCGCCACCGCCGACTCGCCGCTGCCGCTCGGCACGCGGCTCAACCACGTGGCCGGCCAGACCAGCGACGACGGCGAGCGCCTGCTGGAAGCCCTGGCCGAGGCGCGCGACGCGGGCAGGCCCTTCACCGTCGGCACGGCGGCGGGCAAGGCGGTGCCGGTCAGGCCCTTCCAGGTCTGCCGCGGCTACACCCGCTTCGCGCCGCCCAACACGCCGCAGATGCAGGACTACCACTGGCTGCTGAGCCTGCACCCGCTGGAGGTGACGCAGGCCGAGCCCACGCCCGACGAGGCGCTGTGGCTGGTGCTGTGGACGCAGGGCCTGTCCGAAGAGGGCGGCGCGCGCATGAAGACCTACCACTACACGGTCAAGATCGCCGGCACGCTCTACAACCTGGCCACGCTGGCCTCGGGCGTGAAGGCCGCGGCGCTGGCGGCCGACGCGGCGCTGTCCGCGGCCAAGAGCGCCGCCGCCAACGCGGCCAGCGAATTCCTGAAGAACCAGCTCATCGAGCAGGGCCGCGCGCTGGCCATGCAGAAGCTCCGCGACGGCCTGGTGGACGCCGCCCAGCAGCTGACCCGCCAGCAGGTGCTCAACGTGATGCAGGCCGCCGCCGCCAACCGCGGTTCGCTGGGTGGCATCTCACGCATCGCCGCCACCGCCTTCGAGCGCGCCGACGCCTGGGCCTTCACGCGCATGGCCGCCCTGGGCGCGCCGCCGCTGGCCGGCTTCACGCTGCATCAGAAGCTGCTGCAGCGCAGCCTGGCCGGCAACGCGCTGCTGTTCGACGCCGACCGGCTGGCCGCGCTGAACAAGGTCGCCGCGGCGCGCGGCTTCGAGGCCGAGGTCACGGCCATCCTGGGCGGCTACCGTGCCGACGCACTGCTGGCCGAGATCGGCGCCATGCCGCTGGCCTCGGCGCAGGCCAGCTTCTCCTTCGACAGCCCCGACGCCCCCGGTGCCGGCCGCTTCTCGCGCGGGCTGGTGGACGCCATGCTGGACATGCCCACCGAGACGGGTGCACGCCGCAAATGAAGCTCGCCCTCACCCTGTTTCTGCTGGTCACGGCGGCCACCCAGGCACAGACACCGCCCGACACACCGGCCTCCGCCGCGTCGGCGCCCGAGTCGGCCGCCTCCGAGCCCCGGCCCACGCCCGGCCCGCCGCCGCCCAGCTGCGCACAGCTCACCAGCCGCGCGCTGTCGGCCGACCTGAAGGCCGCCACCGCGCAGTCGCAGCACCAGCCGCTGCAGGCCCAGGTCAAGCTGCACGACGAGGCCGTGGCGCAATGGGGCGCCGCCATCGCCGCCTGCGACGGCCGCGCCCGCGACCGTGCGCTGCGCAACCTGGCCGACAGCCAGAAGGCCCACGACGTGCTGGCCGAGAAGCTGCAGGCCGGCAGCCTGTGCGAGAGCGCCCACCGCGACGCCGCCGCGCTGCAGGAGCTGGCACGCACCGCCTTCGGCGAGCGCCGCTTCACCGACGCCGCCAGCCTCTACCGCAAGGCCGAAGGCATGTGGGAGCTGGCCGCCGATCAATGCACCGGCAGCCAGCAGCAGACCGCCCAGCGCCGCCGCGAACAGAGCGAGATCGACGGCCACAACGCCGAGTTCTGCGCCCCGCCCTTCGACCGCGCGCGCGAGTTCTCCACCAGGCTGCGCAACAGCGCCGCCGCGCTGCCGCTGGACCAGCGCCAGACGCAGAGCCAGATCGCCGAGACGCTGTGGCGCGAGACCGCCAGCCTGTGCAAGGGCAGCGCGCAGGAGCTGGCGCAGAACAACGCGCAGGCGCTGGCCCGCGAGCGCGGCACACCCTGGGTGGCCACGCCGCTGCCCGGCGCGGTGGCGGCACCCCGCCCGGCAGCCCCGCCCGCCACGGCCCAGGCCGGCGCGCCCAAGCCGGCCGCCGCGGCGCCGACGCCAAAGCCCGCCCCGGCCGCCGCCGCGCCCGTCGTGCCGCAGGCAGCGGCGCCGACGCCCGCGCCGGCGCCCGAGCCCAAGCCGTTCGACCGCAGCGCCGGCGACACGCGCTACGTCGGCCAGTTCGTGCGCAACGACGACGACACCGTCACCGGCACCGGCCGCGTCGAATGGAAGAACGGCGACGTCTACGAAGGTCCGCTGCTGCGCAGCGTGCGCCACGGCGTGGGCGAGATCCGCTGGGCCAACGGACACCGCTACAAGGGCGACTGGGTCAGCGACCGCGCCACCGGCCGCGGCCAGATGGCCTTCGCCAACGGCAACCACTACGAGGGCACGCTGGTGGACGGCCAGCCCGAGGGCGAGGGCAAGCTCGTCTACGCGTCGGGCGACGTCTACACCGGCCAGATCCGCCAGGGCCTGCCGCACGGCAAGGGCAGCTATGTCTGGATGAGTGGCCAGCGCTACGAGGGCGACTGGGTGCAGGACAAGCCGCAGGGCCAGGGCCGGATGCGCTTCGCCAACGGCAACCAGTACGAGGGCCAGCTGGTGGCCGGCCTGCCGCAGGGCAAGGGCCGCATGGTCTTCCCGGGCGGCGATGTCTACGAAGGCCAGTTCGAGGCCGGCAAGGCGCACGGCGAAGGCAAGTACGCGTGGAAGAGCGGGGAGCGCTATGAGGGCGCCTGGTCACGCGGGCTGAAGCACGGGCCCGGCGTCTTCCACTGGCCCTCGGGCGACCGCTGGGAAGGTGTGTTCAAGGACGACGAGCGCACGGACGACGGGCACATAGTCCGAAAGGGTTCCTGAACCGCGGGCCGAGCGCCGGGCCGCCCCAAGCCGGCCCGTCCGGCGATGTGCGAGCGGCTCAATGCCGCGAGCATCGCCGTCCCCTCGGGGGACCGACCGGGCTCACGCGCGTTCAGCAGCGTGAGACCGGGCGAGGGGCCCCCTACTCTCTTTCGAACTTGAACACCGCCACGCTCGCCATCAGGTTGGGCAGCGTTCGCACCACCCCGCCGTCCTGCAGGCCGAAGCTGTCCAGGATGTTGAGCCGGTTCTTGCGCGCCAGCACGCCGAAGTCGGCAAAGGTGCCGACGCGGATGTTGGGCGTGTCGTACCACTGGTAGGGCAAGGCCTTGGTGACGGGCATGCGGCCCGCCAGCACCTGCAGCCGGTTGCGCCAGTGCGCGAAGTTGGGGAAGCTGACGATGCCCAGCTTGCCCACGCGCGCCGTCTCCTTCAGCATGGCCTCGGCATTGCGCAGGTGCTGCAGCGTCTCCAGCTGCAGCACGACGTCGAAGCTCTGGTCCTCGAAGATGGACAGGCCTTCCTCCAGGTTGCGCTGGATGACGTTGACACCGCGCTTCACGCAGGCCAGCAGGTTGGCGTCGTCCAGCTCCACGCCGTAGCCGGTGCAGCCCTTGTGCTTGATGAGGTGCTCCAGCAGTTCACCCGTTCCGCAGCCCAGGTCCAGCACGCGTGATCCAGGCGGCACCAGCGCCGCAATGGCGGGATCGAAGCTCATACCGCCACCCCCTTGATCTGCAGCGGCCGGGTCGCCGCCGGACACAGGTTGCCGGCGATGCGCTCGAAGTAGGCCCGCAGCACGCCGTGGTAGCGCGGATCGTCGAGCAGGAAGGCGTCGTGACCGTGGGGCGCGTCGATCTCCGCGTAGGACACGTCCAGCCGGTTGTCCAGCAGCGCCTTGACGATCTCGCGCGAGCGCTCCGGCGAGAAGCGCCAGTCGGTCGTGAAGCTGGCGATGAGGAACTTGGCCCGCGCCGATGCGAACGCGCGGCTCAGGTCACCGCCATGCTCGGCCGCGGGGTCGAAGTAGTCCAGCGCACGCGTGATGAGCAGGTAGGTGTTGGCGTCGAAGTAGTCGCTGAACTTGTCGCCCTGGTAGCGCA